>JBGQCU010000083.1:0-8678 GCA_041495495.1 Candidatus Limnocylindria bacterium | reverse complement strand
GGCAAGACGCGCCTGTCACTGCAGATTGCGGCCGATGCCACGGACAAGTTCCCGGATGGCATCTACTTCGTGCCGCTCGGCACCATCAGCCAGTCCGACCTGGTCCTGCCGACCATCGCCCAGGCCCTCGGCCTGGTCGACCCGGGCATGCACGCGCTCGATCGGCTGGCCGATTATCTCGGCGCAAAGTGCGTCCTGCTGGTGCTCGACAACTTCGAGCAGGTGAACGACGCGGCGCCGCAGATCGCGGAGCTCCTGGTTCGCGCCACGCAGATCTCCGTCCTGGTCACCAGCCGCAGCCCGCTGCGGGTCTACGGCGAGCGCGAGTACCCGGTCCCTCCCCTCGGCGTCCCGGACCCGAGGCACCTGCCCGGCCTGGAGAAGATGTCGACCTACGAGTCGGTCGCGCTGTTCGTGGAGCGTGCGATGGCGGTCCGGCCCGATTTCGCGGTGACGAGCGCCAACGCCCCCGCCGTCGCCGAGATCTGCGTGCGCCTCGACGGGCTGCCGCTGGCGATCGAGCTGGCCGCCGCGCGGATCCGCGTCCTGAGCCCGCAGGCGATCATGGATCGGCTGGGCGACAGGTTGAAGCTGCTCTCCGGTGGCTCACGTGACCTGCCGGAGCGGCAGCAGACCCTGCGCGGCGCGATCGCGTGGAGCCATGACCTGCTCGACGCGCCCGATCAGCGGGTCTTCGCGCGCTTCTCGGCCTTCGCTGGGGGAGCCACGCTGGATGCCATCGAGCGCGTCATCTTCGATCCGGCCGAGGCGACCGATGCGCTGGATGCCATCGCGTCGCTGGTCGACAAGAGCCTGGTGCGGCAGGAGAGCGAGCCCGATGGCGAGCCCCGTTTCCGGATGTTGAGCACGATCCGCGAATTCGCCGCGGAGAAGCTTGGCGAGCGCGGCGAGGCGGACGAGCTGGCGGACCGGCACACCCAGTGGGTGCTGACCCTGGTCGAGGCCGGGGCCGCCACTGTCTTCGGACCCGACCAGAAGGCGGTCCTGGACCGATACGAGCGCGAGCACGACAACATCCGCGCCGCGCTGGCACGGGCGCTCGGTCGTGATCAGGCCGACGTGTCGATGCGCATCTTGGCGGCCTGCTGGCGTTTCTGGCAGATGCGCGGCTACCTGGCCGAGGCTCGTGAGCACGCCGAGCGCGTGCTGGCCATGCCCGGGGCCCCGCAGTACCCCGATCTCCGGGCGGCCGCCCTGGAGGCAGCCGGTGGGATCGCCTACTGGCAGGCCGACCTCGTGCCGGCGCGCGCGTGGTACGAGGAGGCGCTGGTGATCGCCAGGGCGTCGGGCGATGAGTCGCGCATTGCGAACGCGATCTACAACGTGACCTTCACCTTCACGTTCGAGCACGAGGACCAGGTCCAGGCGCAGAACCTGGCGGGAGAGGCGGTCGCGATCTACCGCCGGCTGGGTGACGAGGCGGGGATCGGCCGGGCGCTGTGGGGCCTGGCCAACTCGTACTACTTCTTCCGTGATTTCGCGGGGGGGATCGACATCGCCCGCGAGTCGCTGGAGATCTTCCGTCGTGTCGGCGATCGGTTCATGATCGGCTGGTCGCTGTACATCCTCGCCGTGTACAACATCACCCTGGACCCAGCGGCCGTACGCGAGACGCTGGAGGAAGCGCTGCCCCTCTTCACCGAGATCGAGGACAAGTCGGGCTACGCCCTGATCTTCGACGCCTTCGCCGCGCTCGACTGGATGGAGGGCAACGTGAAGCGCGCGGTCCGGCTGGCAGGCTATGCCTCGGCGACCGAGGCGAGCACAGGGACCGGTCTGGCAAAGATGACTCGCGACTTCGCGGGGTTCTTCCCGACCACGCTGACGGAGGATCCGGAGTTGGCGGCGGCCTTCGCGGAAGGTCAGCGGCTCACCGTCGGGCAAGCGACGGAACTCGCTCTCGGCCGCGCCAGCGCCGAGGGTTAGGCGGGCGCTGCCAGGTCCCGACGAGGGAAGACGATCAACGCGTAGACGACCGGGACGATGATCGCCGCAGCCAACAGCAGGAAATCGAGTGGGTCGGTCTTGCCGGTCAGGATGTTGCCCGGGTTGAAATGGTGGAAGAGCGAGTACTGCTGCGACCACGCCACTTCCCGCCATAGTGAACCGAGGATCTCCAGAAAGTAGTTGATGAGCAGGTACGCCATCGTCAGCCCCAGGGCCGGTGCGATGCGGTCGAAGCTCACCGATGCCGCCAGCCCGAATGCCGCGAAAGCGCCCCACAGCAGCAGGCCGTTGACGAAGACGAGCGGCATCCGCATCAGGTCGAGCTCGCCGCCGAGGCGCTCGATCGCCACCCCGGTCACCTGCCCGAGAAGCAGCGCCGCCAGCACCAGCGAGATCATGATGAGCACCGCTACGCCAACCGTGACATACAGCGAACGACGTGGCACCGGTCGCGCCAGGACCACCTCCAGCGTGCCACGCTCCCGCTCGCCGGCGATCGCGCCGACGGTCGAGCCGACCGCGAAGATGCCGATGAACGCGATCGCCAGCGGGTGCTGCAAGCCCAGCGTCAGGACGCCGGGCAGTGTGAAAATGCTGCCGGAGCCGAAGTTGAAGAACTCCTTGGGGATCGTCCCGGAGTTGGCCAGCTGCTTCAGGGCGTCGGAGAAGCTTGCGTACACGACCGGCATCAGAATCCCCCAGCCGAACGCCGCCGCGATCAATGCCAGGAGCCGGACGCGGTTCCAGCGCAGGGTCTGGATCAGGAGCCGCAGGTTCATGCGCGCACCTCCTCGCTCGCCTCGTCCCCGGCGTAGTACTCCAGGAACGCCTCTTCCAGGCGTGCCGGCTCGATGGTCAGATCCACGAGCGATGGCGAGGCGATGGCTCGCACGAAGCCGGACACGTCGCCCAGCAGCGTGGCGGTCATCCGATCGCCGTCGACCTGCACGTCGGCCAGGCCGGGCACCCCGTCCAGGTCAGGGGCGACCCCTCTCCAGCGCAGCTGCACCTTCCGCTTGCGGCGCGCCAGCAGGTCGTCGACGTTCTGAAGCGCCATCAGGTGGCCAGAGCGGATGATGGCGACCCGGTCGCACATGCGCTCCACCTACGACAGGATGTGGCTGGAGAAGAAGATGGTGCGGCCCTTCGCCCGCTGATCGTCCATCAGCGCGTAGAAGGCCTGCTGCATCAGGGGGTCGAGGCCCTCGGTCGGCTCGTCCAGGATGGCAAGCTCTGGATCGTGCTGCAGGGCCTGGATGACGCCGATCTTCTGGCGCATGCCGCGCGAGTAGTCGCGCACCTTCCGACGCAGGACCGATGCCGGCATCTGCAGCCGCTCGCATAGCTCCTCGCGCATCGCCGCGCCCTGGTCCTGGAGGTCGGCCAGGTAGTCGAGCGCGGAGACGCCGCTCAGCGAGTCATACAGCGCGATCCCGCCGGGGAGGTAGCCGGTCCGTCGCCGGATCTCCACCGAGTCTGCGACCACGTCCAGGCCGAGCACTGCGGCCGAGCCGCGCGTCGGATGCAGGAAGCCGAGCAGCGTGCGGATCATCGTCGACTTGCCCGCGCCGTTGGGGCCCAGGAAGCCGAAGATCTCGCCGGCCCGCACGTCAAGCGTCAGGTCGACCAGGGCCTTCACGCTGCCGTAGTGCTTCGTCAGCCCCTGCGTGGCGATCGCATCGGGGGCGCGCGTCGGCTCGGCTTCCATCATCGCCAATCTACTACGCGGCCCGGAGCCCGGATGCGCCTAACGGTGGACGCGCGTCGCCCGCCAGACCGATCTCAGCCCGATTCGCTGCCCGTACAGCAGGACGCCCGCCGAGTAGAGGCGCGCCGCGACCCACAGGGCGCCGGCCAGGAAGACGACCATCAGCGCCGCCGCCGCGGCCCATTCCCATGGGGCGACGCTGGAAAGCAGCATCCGGAGCGGCAGGAGATACGGGCTGAAGAAGGGGACCAGCGACAGCCATTGCACCCATGCCGCATCGGGGACATTCACGGCGGTGAAGGCCGCGAAATAGCCGACCATGCCGATCACGATCATCGGCCCGACCACCTGTTGGACGTCCTCCTGGCGGCTGGCCATCGATCCGAGCCCGGCATACAGCGTCGCGTAGAGGGCGAATCCGCCGATGAAGAAGATGCTGAACGGTGCGAGCACCCACAGGTTCAGGCCCGCGAGCTGCGTGCCGCCCTTGTCCCCCAGCACGAGCCCGGCGACGACACCCTGCAGCAGCAGCCCCGCGATGGCAGCCACGACCACGACCAGGTACTGCGTCAGCCCCGCGGCGCCGGTCCCGATCACCTTGCCGGCCAGCAGCTGCCGCGGCGTGGCGGCGGTGATCAGCAGCTCCATCACACGGCTGGACTTCTCCTCGGCGACGCTGGTGGCGACCCACTGGCCGTAGGTGATCACGGCCATGAAGGTCAGAATCACCATCGCCAGCGCCAGGACGTAGGCCGGCCCAAAGTTGTCCTCCGGGTTCTTCGCGTTCGGGTCAAGGGGGGTCACCTTGAACGGCGTCTCGGCGAAGATCTGCCCCGCCTGCGAGGGGTCAATGCCGGCCCGCTGGAGGCGGTCCCCGATGTTGATCTGGGTCACGGCCTGCTTCACCGCAAAGAGTCGCGGCTCAGTCGGACCGGCATCGGTCAGGGCGTCGAACGAGAGCTCCCCATCCGCGCCGCGGGTGACCGTCAGCAGGCCCTTGATCTTGCCCGACCGCACCTTCGCCGCCGCAGCGTCGCCGTCGTCCGCTCCCGTCACGATGAACGGTGTGCCTTTTGCGCTGGCGTTGAGGATGAGTCTCAGAGCTGCCACCGTCGTGGACTGAAGCTTGCCGTCGGCAGCGTGGACCGCGATGGTGGTCGTCTGGTCACCACCGATCAGGCGGCCCACGATCGGCAGCATCGCGATGCCGATCCCGATCACGGCCAGCAGCACGGTCACGATGGCGAAGGTGCGGGTGCGCACCCGCGTCAGGTACTCCCGCCGCGCGATGTGCCATGCGTTCGGGAAGAGGCCGGTCATGCGGCGTCATCCCCTGCGGCCGCCTTCGAGGTCGCGGCCAGGTGCCGCTCCTCCTCGGCCGCCGCGGGCCGCCCGACGTGCTCGATGAAGATCTCCTCGAGCGACGGCTCGCCGATCTCGAAGCGGGTGACGCGATCGCCGCGGGCGAGTGCCGCGTCCAGGATGGCGCGCGGGTCGGTCCCGTCGCGGACCTGCAGCTCGAGATAGTCCTGCCCGCGGCGGGTCAGGGTCACGCCGGGAAGCTGCTCGACCCAGCCGTTGCCATCGGCTCCCTCGGTCGCCAACCGCACCACCTGGCGGCCCATGGCGCGCTTCACGTCGCGAAGCGCTCCGCTGACCACCACCCGCCCCGCGTCGATGATCGCGATCGACTCGCACAGCTCCTCGACGGTCTCCATCTGGTGCGTGCTGAAGATGAGCGTCTTGCCCCGGTCGCGCATCTCGAAGAAGGCCTCCTTGAGGAGCTGCACGTTGACCGGGTCGAGGCCGCTGAAGGGCTCGTCCATGATCAGCACCGCCGGGTCGTGCAGGATCGCGGCGATGAACTGGATCTTCTGCTGGTTCCCCTTGGAGAGCTCCTCCACCTTGCGGTCGCGGTAGTCCGGGATCCGGAAGCGCTCCAGCCAGTCCTCCACCTCGGCCTTGGCTGCGGCCGTCTCCACCCCGTACAGCGAGGCGAAGAAGGAGAGCACGTCGATCACCTTCATGCGCAGGTAGAGGCCCCGCTCCTCGGGCAGGTAGCCCCATGTGCGACGCGGCAGGTCGATGTTGGAGTGCCCCTCCCAGGTGATGCTGCCGGCATCCGCGCGCAGGATGTCGAGCACGATCCGCATGCAGGTCGTCTTGCCCGCGCCGTTGGCGCCGAGCAGCCCAAAGATTCGCCCGGGCTCCACGCTGAAGCTGACCCCGTCCAGGGCGACGACGGACCCGAAGCGCTTGGTGATGGAGTCGACGACGAGGCTCATGCGGCAGACGAAATGTAACGGACCGGCGGCCCTCGCGCCGCGACCCTCACGCCGGCGACCCGGTGCTACACTTTGAATCCCGAACCGCCTCGCATTGCGCGGGCGGTTCCTGTGTGTGCACCCAGGGAACCTCGCATTCATGAAGATCGCTGTCCCACGCGAAACTGCGCCCGGTGAGACGCGGGTCGCGCTGACCCCGGCCGCCGTTACCGCGCTCCTCGCCGATGGCGTCGAGGTGATCGTCCAGTCCGGCGCGGGCGTCAGCTCATTCATCAGCGATGAGGCGTTCCGCGAGGCGGGCGCGACCATCGTTCCCGACGCAGCCGCCCTCTACGGCCAGGCAGATGCAGTGGTCCGCGTCGGCCGCCCATCGGACGAGGAGAGCGGCATGCTGCGGCCGGGCATCATCCTGATCGGGACGCTCGGCACGCTCTCCAATCCGGCGCTCGCCCAGCGCCTGGCGGAGGCAGGGGTGACGGCGATCAGCATGGATTCGATCCCGCGCATCAGCCGCGCACAGAGCATGGACACCCTTTCCAGCCAGGCCACCGTCGCCGGCTACAAGGCGGTCCTGCTCGTCGCAGATCGGCTGCCGAAGTTCATGCCGCTGCTGACCACCGCCGCCGGCACGGTGCGCCCGGCACGCGGGATCGTGATGGGCGCCGGGGTGGCCGGCCTGATGGCGATCGGCACCGCCCGTCGCCTGGGCGCAGTGGTCGAAGCGACCGATGTGCGGCCGGTCGTCAAGGAGCAGGTTGAGAGCCTGGGTGGCATCTTCATCGAGGTCCAGATGACCGACGAGGAGAAGGCGAACGCCCAGACCGCGGGCGGCTACGCACGCGAGATGAGCGACGACTACAAGCGCCGCCAGGCGGAGCTGATCGCCGAGCGCGTCAAGGAGGCCGACTTCGTCATCACTACCGCCCTCATCCCCGGACGCCCCGCCCCACGCCTGGTGACCGATGCGATGGTCGCCTCCATGAAGCCCGGCAGCGTCATCGTCGACATGGCCGCCGAGGCCGGCGGCAACGTGGAGGGGACGGAGGCCGGCAAAGAGGTCGTGAAGCACGGGGTGCTGATCATCGGCCTTACCAACCTGCCGGCCACCATGCCCGGCAGCGCCACCGCCATGTACGCCCGCAACATGCAGACGCTGCTCAAGCACCTGATCAAGGACGGGACGATCTCCCTCGACTTCACCGATGAGATCACCCGCGGCGCGACCATCACCCATGGCGGCAGGGTGGTCAACGAGGCGACCGCCAAGGCGCTCGGGATCGAGCCGGCCGAGCCCGCGCCGGCGGCGCCGGTCGGCCCGGCAGGCGGAGCGGCGTCTTGACCCCGCCGGTGGCGGCCGTCACCACCCTCCCGACCGAGGCGCTGCTCCAGGCGCTCTTTGTCTTCGTGCTCGCCGCATTCGTCGGCTACGAGGTGGTGAGCAAGGTGCCGACCATGCTGCATACCCCGCTGATGTCGGGCGCCAACGCGATCCACGGCGTGATCGTGGTGGGCGCCATGCTGGTCGCCGCCTCGGCCGAGGGTCCGCTGCGCATCGTGCTCGCCCTGCTGGCCGTGATCCTCGGCACCATCAACGTGGTCGGCGGATTCGTGGTCACCGACCGCATGCTCGAGATGTTCAAGCGACGTCCGGACGCCAAGCCGTGACCGCCCAGGACATTCTCACCTTCTTCGTGTACCTGGTCGGCTCGGTCACCTTCATCCTGGGGCTGAAGTTCCTCTCCTCGCCGGTCTCGGCGCGGCGCGGCAACCGGCTGGCGGCGACCGGCATGGCGATCGTGGTCGGCTGGGTCTTCATCACCCAGTTCCTGCTGCGCGACGGCGGGCTGTCGACGGTCTGGATCCTGGCCATCGGCATCCCGGTGGGGACGGTGGTGGGTGCCGTCGGCGCGCGCCGCGTGCCGATGACCGCCATGCCGCAGATGGTGGCCATCTTCAACGGCGCCGGCGGTGGTGCCGCGGCCCTGGTGGCGTCGGCCGAATTCCTGCGTGACGCTGGTGGTGGTGGCGCGACCCTGCCGACCACCTTCATGCTCGCCACGCTGCTCGGCGCCGTCATCGGCTCGGTCTCGTTCACCGGCTCGATCATCGCCTTCGGCAAGCTGCAGGGGATCGTCTCCGGCCGGCCGGTCACCTACCCCGGCGACAAGATCGTGACGGGGGCGCTGGTGGCCGGGATCCTGGTGCTGGGCGTCGTCCTCACCCTGGTCACCAACAGCGTGCCCCTCTTCCTCCTGTTCGTTGCCCTGGCCCTGGTCCTGGGCGTTGCGGCGGTGATGCCGATCGGCGGGGCCGACATGCCGGTCGTGGTCAGCCTGCTGAATGCATACACCGGCATCGCCGTGGCGGCCACCGGCTTCGTCCTGAACAACTACGCGCTGCTGGTGGCGGGGACGCTGGTCGGCGCCTCCGGCAGCATCCTGACCCAGCTCATGTGCCGGGCCATGAATCGGTCCATCTTCAATGTGCTGTTCGGCGCCTTCGGCACGGCCGGCGGGGCAGTGGCGGCCGGCGCCAAAGGCGACCAGAACGTGCGCGAGATCACTGCCGAGGACGCCGCCGTGCTGATGGCCTACGCCAAGAAGGTGATCATCGTGCCGGGCTACGGGATGGCGGTGGCGCAGGCCCAGCAGACCGTGCGCGAGCTGATGGATCTGCTGATCGCGAAGGGCGTCGACGTCGAGTTCGCCATCCACCCG
>JBGQCU010000082.1:0-8760 GCA_041495495.1 Candidatus Limnocylindria bacterium | reverse complement strand
CAGCACCTCGGGCGATGGGGCCGCATCGCCCGAGGCTGCGTCGCGGAAGGCCCGCAGCGCGAGGCCCGACCGCCTCGCCGCGCTCCGCCGGCGATTGCGGGCGGCATTGGCCACGATCCGCAGCAGCCACGGACGAAACTCCGCGCCGGCGCGGAACCGTCCCAGCGCAGCGTGCGCGCGCAGGAACCCGTCCTGGGCGGCGTCGCGCGCCTCGTCGGCGTCGCCGGTCACCAGGTACGCGGTCCGGTAGGCGATCTCCTCGTAGCGGCGCACCAGCTCCTCGAAGGCCGACGCGTCTCCGCGCCGGGCCGCTTCGATCCATTCGCTCTCGAGCAGTGGACGGCCCTCCACCTCTGCCACTCCTACCCCGACCGCCCGGATTCGGTTCCGGGCGCTGGCAGGATGCACCGATGCGCGCGGCCGCGGCGGGAGGACGTTGCGGACGCTGAGGATCCGTGCCGGACCGCGGATTAGCTAGGCGGCCACCGGCACGTTGCTGGCGTGGACGCCCGCCTCGAGCGCGGCCAGGTCAGCTGCCAGGATCGCCGGACGCTTGGCGCCCACGACCTCGCGGATCGCCTCGACCACGGACTCGCGCGACACCCAGCCGAGCCGCCCGACCAGCGCGCCGAGGGCGACCACGCTCACCAGCTTATCGTCGCCGGCAGCGCCGGCCAGCTCGGTGCATGGCAGGCGCAGCTCGTCGATCTCCGGCCTGCCGGCAGAGGCATCCCCGACGAGCGAGCTGTTCACGATCAGCAGCCCGCCATCGGCGACCACCGGGCCGAACCTGGCGAGCGACGGCGGGTTCATGACCACGGCGGCGTCGTAGCGGTCGACAACCGGCGAGCCGATCTCCTCGTGACTGACGATGACCGTGCACGAGGCCGTCCCGCCTCGCATCTCGGGGCCGTAGGAGGGGATCCAGAAGACCTGCATGCCATCGGCGATGGCCGCCCGCGCCAGGATCTGGCCGGCGAACAGAAGCCCCTGCCCGCCGAAGCCGGCGAAGACGACCGAATGCTCCATCTCAGCTTCCCTCGGCCGAGGCCGGCTGCCGCGCCGGGGCGGATCGGTCCACCAGCACACCGAGCGGATAGACCTTCTCCACCTCGGCGAGATGCTCCATCGACTCGTGCGCGGTCATGCCCCAGCCGACCGGGCAGTTCGACAGGACCTCGACGATCGCGAAGCCGGTGCCATCCAGCTGCGCCTGGCAGGCGCGCTTGATCATCGCCTTCGTCTTGCCGATGTGGGCCGGATCGATCACCGAGCCGCGGGCGGCGTATGCCACCCCGGGCAGGATCGCGAGCATCTCGGTCATCGGGATCGGGTAGCCGGCAAGGCGCGCGTCCCGCCCCATGGGGGTGGAGGTGGTGTGCTGGCCGAGCAGCGAGGTGGGGGCCATCTGTCCGCCGGTCATGCCGTAGATCCCGTTGTTGACGAAGATGGCGGTGATCAGCTCGCCTCGTCCGGCGGCGTGGATGATCTCGGCGGTGCCGATCGCGGCCAGGTCACCGTCGCCCTGGTAGGTGAGCACGAAGCTGTCCGGCCGCACGCGCCGGATCCCGGTTGCGACCGCCGGCGCGCGACCGTGGGGCGCTTCGACCCAGTCAACCTGCAGGTAGTCATAGATGAACACCGCGCAGCCGACAGGTGCGACGGCGATGGTGCGCGGACCCAGCTCCAGCTCCCCGAGCACCTCGGCCAGCAGGCGGTGGATGATCCCGTGCCCGCAGCCGGGGCAGTAGTGGCTCGAGCGATCGGAGAGCAGCTCGGGCCGGCTGGAGATGACCCGCGGAGCAGGAGCGATGGCGGTCATGCGGCACCTCGTCCCCGGACCCTGGCGTCCAGCTCCCGCAGCTTGCCCAGCACCTCGTCCGGGCTCGGCAGCATGCCCCCGGTCCGACCATGGAAGGCGACCGGGCAGCGCCCCTCGACCGCCAGGCGCACGTCCTCGACCATCTGCCCCGCCGACAGCTCGACCACCAGCATCGCCGTCGGGCGCGCGGCCAACTCCCGCAGCTGTGGCTCGGGGAACGGCCATAGCGTGATCGGACGGAACAGACCGGCTCGCAATCCCTCCTGCCGCGCCTTCAGCACCGCCGAATGCGCGATCCGCGCCGCGGTCCCGTAGGCCACCACCGCCAGGTCGGCGTCGTCGAGCTGCTCGCCCGCCCAGCGGACCTCCCGGTCCACGATCTGGCGGTACTTGGCCTGGAGGGCGTTGTTGTGCTCCTCGAGGCGCTCCGGCTGCAGGTAGAGCGAGCGCACCACGCGCGGCGCCCGGCCATCGGCCCCGGTCAGGGCCCAGTCGAACTCCTGCCGCGGTGGATGGCGGAAGCGCGCCTCCACCGGCTCCATGGCCTGGCCCAGGATGCCGTCTGCGAGCAGGATCACCGGTGTGCGATAGCGCTCTGCCATCTCGAACGCGGTTGCCACCAGCTCCACCGCCTCGCCGATCGAGGAGGGTGCCAGGACCGGGACCCGGTAGTCCCCGTGGCCGTGCCCCTTGACGGCCTGGAAGTAGTCGCTCTGGCTCGGGCCGATGCTTCCCAGGCCCGGTCCGCCGCGCATGACGTTGACCAGCACCATCGGCGTTTCGGAGCCGGCCATGTAGCTCATCGCCTCGGCCATCAGGCTCATCCCCGGGCTCGAGGTGCTGACGAGCACGCGGGCCCCGGTGGCCGCCGCTCCCAGGGCCATGTTGATGGCGCCCAGCTCGCTCTCGGCCTGGATGAACGCCCGACCAAGCTCGGGCATGCGGCGCGCCATCCACTCCAGCAGCTCGGCCTGCGGCGTGATCGGGTAGCCGAAGTAGGCGTCGCAGCCGGCCTGGATGGCAGCCTCGGCGATCGCCTCGTTGCCCTTCATCAGGATCCGCGAGCGCTTCGAGGGCTTCGGGCTGGCGGCCCTGCCCCTCTCGAGAATGGCTGTCATCGGGCGGCCTCCCGCTTCGGTGGGGCGTAGACGGTGAAGACGGCGTCGGGACAGACCCGGGCGCAGAAGGCGCAGCTGGTGCAGAGGGCGGCGTCGAGCAGCTCGATCGGGTGGTAGCCGAGCGCGTTCACGACCTCCCGGTCGAGCGCGAGCAGGTGATATGGACAGGCCGACACGCAGAGCTCGCAGCCCTTGCATCGGTCCGTGGCGATGGCCAGCGGCGACCAGGCGCGGGCCGGCATCTCGACGGCCGCCGCGCGGCCCAGGGTGGCCGTCGCGTCACCTGTCATCGCCCCGAGGGTGACCGCGGCGTCCGGAGCGGGCAAGGGCCGAACGGCTCCCCGAAACGGTGTTGAAGGTCGCGATCGGGCTGCGGCGACCGCTCGTTCAGGCCGACCGGCACTGGCGCCTTCCGCCGGGATGGGCGACGCTCCGCCTGCGCCCGCCTCGGCGGTCCGGCGCTCGGTCGCCGATGGCGGGCCGGAGTACGACAGACAAGAGGTGCGGCATGGTCACGCAACTGAAGCCGATGGAGGCCGCCGCCGAGGACGAGGCGGTGATCGAGCCACGGGACGAGGAAAGGCAGCATCCCGCGGTCGTCTCGATCGACGGGCTGGTCCGCGGAGTTGACGTCAAGGTGCAGAACGGACTGGTCGGCGCCGTGATGGCCGCCGACGATGTCCACCTGGAACGCTCCTTCGCCCGCAGCGTCTTCGCCGGAGGCGGGCTGCAGATTCACCAGGGCGGCAGTGGCCTGATCGTGGCAGGCGGCGACGCCCACATCGCGCAGGGGGGCGCCCAGGCGATCCTGTCGGCCGGATCGATCACGATGGAGTCAGCCGGCAGCGGCTTCGCGGTCGCTCGCCGGATTCGGGTCGCGCACGGCGGGACGGCAGTGTTTGCCATCACTCCCCACCTGGAGATCCAGGAGGGTGGTCGGGTGCTGCTCGGACGCGGGGCGTCGATCGCCGTGATGGGCGGGATCTGGAGCCTGGTCGCGCTGCTGGTCTACGTCGTGCGCCGCCGGTTCAATCGGCCCACGACGGCCTGAGTTCAGTCGCCGATCACTTCCGGCGCAGGACCTCGGACCGCTTCGCGTACTCCTCCTCGTCGATCTCGCCCGCCGCGAATCGGCGACGGAGGAGCTCCTCCGCGGAGTCGCCGGCGGAAGAGTCGGAAGAAGGCCGCTGCCTCATCGCCCGCACGGCGAGCCAGACCAGCAGGCCGATGACCACCACCCAGATGATCAGGCCGATTCCCATCGGCCACCAGACGGCAAGGTCGTGATGGCGATCCCAGAACATCATCGTCATTTCCTTTCAGGCGCGGCACGGGCGCGGGGTTGCCGGTACATCATCCCCCACGCTCATCCTTCGATCCAGCGCACCTCGTCGGCGGTGATGCCATAGGCCCGGTAGCCCGGGTGGGTGGCCACCCACCCGAGGCCGGCGGATCCCATGGCGAAGGCTGCCGTGGCGTAGGCATCCGCGTAGGTCAGGCTCGGGCCCACCACCGTGAGGCTGAGCCAATCCTGCGGGGCCGAGGCGGTGAGCGGGCTGGTGATGTGCTCGCCGCGCTCGTAAGCGCCGGAGGTGGCGACCGCCCCGCCGCGCAGCTCGAGCACGCGTGCCACCGCGTCGGCCTGGAGCGGATGGCGAATCCCGACCCGCCACGGCTCGCCGGGCTCGGGCTCGCCGCGCAACAGCACGTCCCCGCCGGCATTGATGGCGTAGTTCCGAGCGCCGGCCTCGTCCAGGATCCAGGCCGCCTCCTCGACCGCCCAGCCCTTCACCACGCCAGACGGGTCGAGCCCGCCGTCGGTGCGGTGGCGATAGACGTCGAAGTGGCCTCGGCTGTCGAAGCGCAGCTGCTCGGCGAGGGCCAGCACCTGGCGCAGCTCGAGGCTGCACGCGTCGAGCGTCAGCTCGCCACGGCCGAGGCGGCTCACTTCGCTGTCTGGCTTGTAGGTGCTGAATCGGGCGTCTGCCCGGCGCAGCCAGGCGAACGCGGCATCGACCGCAGCATCGGGCACCAAGTCGTCCCGCAGGTCGATCCCGATGGCGGTGCCCATGATCTGCTCGACCCGCAGCCGCCCGGTCGCGACCGTCATGCGCGGGCCTTGTCGAGAGCGGCCTGCAGTGACTCGCGATACGCCTCGCTGGTGTAGGTGGCACCCGAGATCAGGTTGATCTGAGCGCTCTGCGCAGAGAGCACCTCGGAGCGGAGCATCGGCTCAACTTGCTGCGAGATCCAGGCCGACTGCCCCTCGTTCGGGAGCTGAAGGGCGGTCACATCGGTGATCTGGCCGTTCTGCAGCGTGATCTGCACCTGCGCCGTCCCGAAGAAGTACGAGATGGCCGGGCCGGTGATCGTCTGCGTGCCCGGGGTGGCCGCCGCCGTCGGCTGCGAGGTGGCGGCCGGCTGCGAGCTGGCGGACGGCTGCCCAGAGGCGCTCGGGGCCGCGGACCCGTTCGTCGACTGGGTCCCGGTCACGGTCTGCCGGCTGAACGCCGCCAGACCCTGCTGCGACGGCGTCTTGAAGTTGATGAGCAGCACGACCCCGACGGCTGTCAGGAAGGCTGTGATGGCGCCGCGCCTTGGCATGGATCAGTCTCCGGTCAGTAGCTGAAGCGTTCGGTGTGGACCTGGGCGGGCGGCACGCGGAGCACGTGCAGGCTCTCCTCGACCGCCTCCATCATCTGGTTCGAGCCGCACAGGTAGATGTCGCGCCGCGCGATGTCGGGAACCATCCGGCGCAGCTCGCGCGCCTGGAGCGGGTCGGTCGGCATCTCATGCGAGCCGCGCCTGCCAACCAGGTAGCGGACCTGTCCGCCGCGCTGGCGAATCAGCTCGTCGATCTCGTCGCGGAACACGACGTCGTCCCAGTCGCCGGCCCGATACAGCAGGGTCAGGTTGCCGCGGCCGACCGGCAGCTCCTCGAGCAGTGCCCGCAGCGGGGTGATCCCGATCCCGCCGGCGATCAGAAGCAGCTGCGGTCGCGTCCGCCGGGCGCCGGTCAGCACGCCATACGGGCCCTCGGCGAAGACCCCCGTGCCGACCCGCAGCTGTTGCAGGAGCCTGGTGTAGTCCCCCGAATCCTTGATCGTCAGCCGCAGGTACTCGCCGTTGGGAGCCGCCGACAGAGAGAAGGGGTGGCCGCGCCACCAGCCGTTGGCGGTCAGGAAGCGCCAGATGAAGTACTGCCCGGCTCTGACCGGGAGCCGATGCAGCTCTCTCCCGGTGACATAGACCGAAACCACTCCGGGAGCCTCATCGACCACGTTCGCCACGCGCAGCCGATGGCGCAGCGAGAGCGCGATCGGCTGCCCGACCCGGAAGGCGAGGATGAGCCCCGCCACCACGGCATACAGGCTGAGCCAGTAGACGCGCGCAACGAAATCGTGAGCGAAATCGGTGCCGACCGCCAGCTGGTGAGCGGTGGCCAGCGCGATGGCGAGGTAGGCGTACAGGTGGATGCCGTGCCATGACTCGTAGGCCAGGCGGCGACGGGCGAGGCGCACGGAGGTGACGCCGACCGCCAGCAGCATCGCCATCCCGGCGGTCGCCATCAGGACGTACGGGTAGGTGGTCAGCAGCGTCCATATCTCGCCGAGCGGCGACGTCTTGTCGAGGGTGGCGTAGCCGACGGTGGTGAGGACGCCGTGCCCGAGCAGCAGCCAAACGGTGGCGAATCCAATCCAGCGGTGCCAGGCCGCCAGCCGATGCATGCCAAACAGCTGGTCCAGCCACGGTGAGCGGGACATCAGCACCAGCTGCACCAGCGCCGTGTAGGTCCCCAGCAGGGCGGTCAGCTGTCCCGCGGCGGTGAAGGCGCCACCCGGCACAGCGAGCTGGCCAACGCCGCCGTGCCGCCACCACATGGCGACGATGAAGAGCGCATTGCCGACCAGCAGCGCCCCGATATCGAAGGGGCGCAGGCGCCAGGTGCGCGGCATCGGGACGCGGCGCAGCGTGGTCGAGATGGCAGCCATGTGCCCCATCCTGCCGTGCTTGTCTGAGAGGGTCCTGAGAAGGCGCCGGCTGCGCGCGCGGATCCGCCGTGGACGGCGCTCGACGCCGTCGTCAGGGGTGGTGGAGCCTGCCTGGGCCTAGGCCTCTTCACCGGCCTTGGTGATCCGCCGCCGGGTCTGCACGTCGACCTTCGACTCGCGGCCCTCGTGGGCGGGATGCTCGACCAGGGCGATGAGCCGGCTCGACATGAAGCGGCCGGTGCGCACCGGCGTGCCGCCGCGGGTCACCTCGCTGACCTCCACCACGCCACGCGCGGTGGTGACCTCGATGCGTCGTCCGGCGCGGGTCGCCTCGATCTCGAAGGTCTGTGTCCCCTGGCCGGTGTCGACCACCGCCTCGACCCGATCGCCCTTCATGCGCAGGAGCGTAACAGGCGGGCCAGGTGCGGTATACCTCCTGGCCCTCGCGACGCTACGATCCGCTCAACGTGTTCCCCCTCAACCAGAAGATCCGGCCGTGACGGATCGGTTCGTCTCGCGCGGCTTCGTCGGGCGCGCGCGAGACGCCGGCGACAAGGCCGGCCGCGTTCCGCCCGGCCAGTACCTGACCGACCGGTTCCCGGTGCTCTCCGCCGGCCCGACGCCGCAGATTCCGCTCGACCGCTGGGAGTTCAGCGTCGAGGGCCTGGTGCGCGCCCCGATGACCTGGAGCTGGCAGCAGTTCACCGCCCTGCCGTCACGTGACTGGACCGTCGACATCAGCTGCGTGACGAAGTGGACCAGGCTCGACTCGCACTGGCACGGTGTCAGCCTGGACGACCTGCTCGCCGCAGTCGAGGTGGATCCCCGGGCCCGCTTTGTGACGGCGCACTCGTACGGCGGCTACACCACCAACCTGCCCCTCACCGATCTGCTCAACAACCAGGCCTTCGTGGCCTGGCACTACGACGGCGCGCCGCTCGAGCCGGCGCACGGTGGGCCGGCGCGCCTGGTGGTGCCGCACCTCTACCTGTGGAAGAGCGCCAAGTGGGTCCGCGGGCTGCGGCTCCACGAGGAGGACGAGCCCGGCTTCTGGGAGTCGCTCGGCTACCACAATCGCGGCGACCCATGGCGCGAAGAGCGCTACTCGGGCGACTGAAGGACCGTCGGCAGGACCGATGCCCGAGCCCCTCGCCTGGCAGATCGCCACGGTCACCGCCATCCGCGCCGAGACGCCGGAGGTGAGCTCCTTCACGCTCGCGCTGCCGGCCTGGCGAGCGCATCGGGCGGGACAGCATTACGACGTCCGCCTGACCGCGGCAGATGGCTACCAGGCCCAGCGCTCGTACTCGATCGCCTCGGCGCCGTCGCGCGGGGGCGAGGTCGACCTGACCATCGAGCGGATCGCCGACGGAGAGGTCTCCCCGTACTTTCACGACATCGTGGAGGTGGGGGACCGGGTCGAGATGCGGGGTCCGATCGGGGGCTACTTCGTGTGGGAGCCCGGGCTCGGCGGCCCGCTGCTGCTGGTCGCTGGTGGGTCGGGCGTGGTGCCGCTGATGGCGATGCTGCGAGAGCGCGCCACCGCCGAGGCCAGGCCGCCGACCGCCCTCCTCTACTCGTCGCGCACCCTCGAAGACGTCATCTACCACGAGGAGCTCGACGCCCTCTCTGCCGCCGACGCAGAGCTCCGCGTGATTCAGACGCTGACTCGTTCCCAGCCGCCGGGCTGGGACGGCTACGCGCGGCGCATCGACCGTGCCATGCTGGCGGAGGCGATCGCCGCCGCGGGGCCGCGGCCGCTGGTCTACATCTGCGGCCCGACCCTGCTGGTCGAGGCGGCCGCCAACGGCCTGGTCGAGCTGGGCGT
>JBGQCU010000081.1:0-8791 GCA_041495495.1 Candidatus Limnocylindria bacterium | reverse complement strand
GTCAGCGGCTCGAGGATGGAGGGATTAGCGGCCGATTGGCTCACCTTCCAGCCAGCCATCGGGACGATCACCTCTGAGGGGATGATCGGGATGAACGTCTCCAGGGCGACGGCGACGATCACGCCGAGGTAGCCGACCGCGTCGTACATCGACAGGAAGAACGGGATGATCGTCCGATCGATGAAGTCGAGCATCGGTCAGGCGCGGACGCGCTCGTCGACGGCCAGCAGGTAGACCGCCACGATGACCGAGAGCAGCGCCCCGCCGGCCATCCAGCCGCCGAGCAGGTCCATCGGGTAATGGGCCTCCAGGTACAGGCGGATCAGGCTGATGGCCCCGATCAGGACGATTGCCACCGCGTAGGCGGTCATGCCCTGGCGCCGATTGGTGCTGACCCGCGCCACGCAGAATGCGAGAAGCCCGTAGAAGACCGCGGCGCGCAGGGCGTGGCCGGCCGGGAAGTCGGCGATGTCGTCGAGGCCGATGCCGCCCACGTTGAAGAGCGCGTTCCAGAGCTGCGCCGGGCTGATCTCCGGGATGGCGGTGAAGTATTTCAGCGCCCACTCGATCGGGAAGGCGAGGGTTCCCGCGGCCAGCAGCAGCGCCAGGTCAGTGCGGCGCCGGGAGAGCGCCACCAGGCCAGACACCCCGAAGCCGAGCGCCACGAACCAGCCGGAGCCGAGGCCGCTGATCGCGATCAGGAGCGAGTCGAGCGGCGGGACGTTGTGCACGACCCAGGCGTGAAATGGCGGCACCACGTTGGCCATCAGCCACTCCTCGGGCACGGTGTGGTCGGTGGTGCGCTTGAAGGTCACCAGCCAGAAGAGGCTGGGGAGCACGATCAGGCTGAGCAGGAAGGCAAAGGCTGGGCTGGGGACCGCGCTGCTGCCCCGGTCCGGGGCGTCCGTGCCCGCGCTCGGACGGCTCGTGGGCTCCGGGACTCGTCGCACGCTGCGTAGTATAGGGACGGCCTCCGGCCCTCCCGGAGGTCCGAACCGGTCCCGCGTCACCACGAAAGGAGCCGCGCCACGCTCCCCGCGCCAACCTCGCCGCTCCTCCTGACCGGGCGCGACCTGACCGTCGCGGACGTGGCGCAGGTCGCACGAGAGGGCCGGCAAGTTGCCCTCGACCCCGATGCCGCTGAGCGGATGCAGGCTTCCCGCGCGGTGATCGAGCGGCTCGTCGAGGAGGGCGCCACGGTCTATGGCGTGACCACCGGCTTCGGGGACCTCGCCAATGTCAGGATTGAGCCGGACCAGGTCGCCGAGCTGCAGCGCAACCTGGTCCGCTCCCACACCGCCGGGGTGGGCGATCCGCTCCCCGCCGACGTGGTGCGCGCCATGCTCCTGCTGCGCGCCAACGCCCTGGCGGTCGGGCTCTCCGGCGTGCGTCCCGACCTGGCGGAGCTGCTGTGCGGGATGCTCAACGAATCGGTCCACCCCGTCATCCCGTCGCGCGGCAGCGTGGGGGCGAGCGGCGACCTGGCACCTCTCGCGCACCTGGCCGCGGTGATGATCGGCGAGGGCATGGCCGACTCCCCTGATGGACCGATCGAGGGCGGCGATGCGTTGAGCGCTGCCGGCCTGGTCCCCCTCGAGCTGGGCGCCAAGGAAGGGCTCGCCCTCCTCAACGGGACGCAGCTCATGACGGCGATTGCCGCACTCGTGCTGCACGATGGACGGCGGCTGGCGGCATCCGCCGACGTCATCGGCGCCATGAGCCTGGAGGCGATGGAAGGGACCGCGGCCGCCTTCGACGAGGAGCTGATCGGCGCCAGACCGCACCCCGGACAGGCGGCCGCCGCCGCCCACCTGAGAGAGCTGCTCGAGGGGAGCGAGATCGGCGCTTCCCACGCCGAGAGTCCGCATCGGCTCCAGGATGCCTACTCGCTGCGCTGCATGCCGCAGGTGCACGGCGCGGTGCGCGACGCGCTCGACCAGCTGGACCGCGTGCTGGCGGTGGAGATGAATGCCGCCACCGACAACCCGCTCGTCTTCGCCGATGGCCGGGTGGTCTCCGGCGGCAACTTCCACGGTGAGCCGATGGCGCTGGTGATCGACTACGCCAAGATCGCCCTGGCCGAGCTGGCCTCGATCTCGGAGCGACGGACGGCTCGACTGGTCGACGCGCACCTCTCCGGCCTGCCGCCGTTCCTGTCGGACGAGCCGGGGCTGCGCAGCGGGCTGATGATCGTGCAGTACACCGCCGCGTCGCTGGTCAACGAGCTGCAGACGCTGGCCCACCCGGCATCGGTCGACAGCATCCCGACCAGCGCCAACCAGGAGGACCACGTCAGCATGGGGGCTACCGGCGCAGTCCACCTGTGGGAGGTGCTCGACCGGGCCGAGACGGTGCTCGCCATCGAGGCGCTATGTGCCGCACAGGGATTGGATTTCCGTGCACCGATGCGTCCGGGCGCCGGCGTTTCCCGCGCCCATGCGCTCTTCCGGGGGCGTGTCCTGCACCTTGCCGAGGACCGCTCTCCCGCGCCGGACATCGCCGCCGCGCGCGAGATGCTGCACGCCGGCGACCTGCTGACCGCCGCCGACGAAGGCTGACCGATGGCCGAGTCCGGCCTCTCCTTCTCCCTCGTCGACGCCGAGTCGTTTGCGCTGATCCCTGCACCCGGGGAGCCGGGCGCCCGATGCCAGACCTGCGACTACTGGGAGCGGCTCGACGGCCACCGCGAGGCATCCACTTCCAAGGCCGTCGCTGACCTGAAGGTGTCCCGGCTGCTGGCCGGGACGCGGCTGGCCGGCGCATACGGCATGCTCGCGTGGAGCGTGGACGAGGTAGGTGACCGCGTTGCCGTGGGATGGGCACAGTTCGGGCCGATCTCCGCCTACCCCCGCGCCCAGATCATCCGCGAGCGCTACCCATCCCTCCCCGATTCACCCGCTCCGTGGGTGGTGACCTGTCTCCAGGTCGTGCCCGGCACGCCGGACCGCGAAGGCGTGGCCGCCGCGCTGCTGACCGCCGTCTGCGATGAGCTGGACCGGCGCGGGATCATCGCCGTCGAGGGCTACCCCGAGGGCGTCGCCGACCCGTGGTCGCTCTCGCAGGGACCGGCGACGGTCTACGAGGCAGCCGGCTTCGCCCGCGCCGCTGGCGAGGACCGCTACCCCGTCTACCGGCGCGAGCTGGAAGGCGCCTCCGTCGACGTGGGCTGGAGCGACCTCCTCTCACACACCCGCCCGCCCGACGAGGGCGAGGAATGGCCGCTGCCGCTGCCGAAGGGGCGGAGCGAAGAGGACGTCTTCCGTCTCCCGCCCAAGCCATCCCGCCCCAACCCCTTCGGCGACGACTAGACCGATGTTCGAAGCCGGCCTGTGGGGATTCGGAGCGGCGACTGCGCTCGTACTCGGTGCGCTGGTCGGGCTCGCGGGCGGCGTGCCGCGCCGCATCGTGGCGCTGGCTATGGCCTTCGGCGCCGGGGCGCTGATCAGCGCCCTGGCCTACGACCTGACAGAGGACGCCTTCGCGCACGGCGGCGCGATCGCCGTGGCCGGCGGACTGACGGCCGGGGCGCTCGTCTTCTTTAGCGGTGATCAGATGCTTCACCAGCGGGGCGCAGTGACGCGCGGGGCGCGCATGAAGCAGGTGGGCACCAACGGGCCGGCGATCGTGCTCGGCGCCCTGCTCGACGGGATCCCGGAGTCGGTGGTGCTGGGCACGACCCTTTTGGCCGGGACGGGGATCGGTGTCCCGTTTCTGGCCGCTGTATTCATCTCGAACGTGCCCGAGGGTCTGTCGGCGGCCGCGGACCTGCGAAAGGAGGGGCATCGCCCGGCGTGGATCATCGGTCTATGGATCGGCGTTGCGCTCGTCTCCGGACTTGCCTCAGCCCTCGGCTACGGACTGCTGGGCGGGATGGGCTCGGGCGCCGTGCCGCTGATCCAGGCCTTTGCCGCTGGGGCGATTCTGACCATGCTGGCCGACACGATGATCCCCGAGGCGTTCTCTGAAGGGGGCGACCTGACCGGCTTGGCCACCGTCTTCGGCTTCGCGACTGCGTTCCTGCTGTCGACGGTGAGCTGACCGACACACGCGCTGCAAGAATCCGGGTGACTCGCCTGTTGTACACGGCGAGATGGAGGGAATCGGTCTCTTGGACGCCCAGCCGCGGACCCGCGCCGATGACTTCACCGAGGCCGTGGACCCGCACTACGCAGGACTGGTCCGCCGCCTGACGGTGGTGGTCGCCGACCGCGAGTCCGGGCGCGACCTCGCACAGGAGGCCTACCTGCGAGCCTTCCGAGCGTGGGACCGCTTCGATGGTCGGGATGTCCGCGCCTGGCTCCACACCATCGGCCTGCGCCTGGCGTTCAATGAGCGGGGTCGGAGGTTGCGCTTCGCGACGTTGTTCGGCCGGCGAACGGAGCGGGAGCCCTGGGTGGATCCGCAGGATCACGACCTCAGCGAGGCTCTCCTGGGGCTGCGCCGCGAGCACCGCGCTGCACTGCTGCTGAACGCGGTCGACGGCTACACGCAGGCGGAGATCGCCGTGATCCTGGGGGTCCCCCCGGGAACGGTCGCAAGTTGGCTGTCACGCGCGAAGGCGCAGCTCCGAGAGGCATTGACCGATGACTGAGCACAACGACGACTTCGACCGCTCGCTGCCCGAACGCCTGCGGGCCCATGAGAATCGCGTGCCGGGAGGGGCCGCGCCCAATCTCGATGCCATCGGCTCGGGTGCGTCGAGCAGGCGCGGCACGGGGTGGGGCTGGGGCGCGCTGGTTGCTGGCGGAGGCGTGGCCGCCGGGCTGATCCTGGTGCTCATTTTCAATGGTCGCCAATCCCCGCCGACCGGTCAGGCGACCGCAACACCACATCCGACTATCAGTGTGTCGCCGACAGCGACTTCGAGCCCGACCCCGTCGGGGCTGAAGCAGCTGTCAATCGTTCCGATCGTCGGGCTGGCAGCCGAGGATGAGCTGCGCGCGATCACCCAGGTCGATGGTCGGCTGATCGCCGTAGGTCGCCGCGGTGACAAGGGGGCCGTGTGGACGAGCCTGGATGGCGCGTCGTGGACGCTCGCGCCCGACCTCCCGGCAGAGCAGGCGGATAGCAACGCCGCCACCACCATGACGTCCATCGTCGCGGGGCCGGGTGGCCTGGTGGCGGCCGGGTCCCGGCAGGGCATCGACTACAGCGCGCCGCGAACCTGGCAATCGGCCGATGGCCAGCGGTGGACCAGCATCACGGTCCCATCCGGCGCTGCCGGTGGGCGGATCGAGACGCTGGCGGTCGGCGGGTCGGGCTACGTGGGCGTCGGCCTTGTGTCGGATGACGGCTACACGGGCCGGCCGCAGATGTGGAGCTCGGCAGATGGCCGGGCATGGACCGCGGTGGACAGCGGGGCGCTCACCGGCAGCCTGAACGACGTCATCGGGGGAGACGGGATGCTGGTTGCAGTTGGTTACAACGGCACCGGCGGGCTCGCCTTGCTGTCGGCCGACGGCGGGGCGACCTGGACGGCGGCACCCGAGCAGGAGGCGTTGCAGGGCGCCGAGATGACCTCGGTCACCTTCGGAAACGGCACGTTTGTGGCCACCGGGCTGGTCATCGGCTCGATTGAAGGGGTCGCGCCGACCCCGGCGATCTGGCGCTCGACCGACGGTCTGCACTGGACGCTCGTCCTGCGCGGCGAGCCCGGCCAGCTGATCCGGCAGGCCGTCTCCACCGACTTGGGATTCGTTGCCATCGGTGGCCAATTCCCATCTCATGGCTGGCAGTACGACCCGGCTGCGCCAAACCCGCCGCGGGACACGGTCCAGCTCTGGTTCTCAGCCGACGGCGAGACGTGGAGCGGCCCCATTACCGGATTCTTGGCCGATGGCGGCGTCACGCTTGGCCGGGCAATGGTCTTGGGGGGCGACCTCCTCGTGCCGGTCACCCTGCTCAACCCAGGGCCCGGCGGCCCAACCTACCAGCCGACGATCCTCCGCGGGCCGCTGCCCATCGGATAGCGGCCCCAGACCGCGCGAGAGCGGGTCCATGGCGGAATGCGAATCGCCGGGGCATATCATCAGTACATGGCGATGGGGGTGGGGCCTGCGCGCGTTGCCCTGATCGGGCTGCTGCTCTTCGCGCTCGTCGGTTGCCGAGCCGCCGCGCAACCAACCACGAGTTCGCTTCCTTCGTCAGTTCCATCCGCGGCAGCGACGACGTCCGGGTCTTCGGCGCCGAGCGAGACGCCGCTCGCCTCGATCGCAACCGGCGCGGGCCTTCAGTGGACGGAGGTCGGGTCGTTCGGCGAGGCAGGCACCGCCGAATATGCAACGGGTGTGACCCGAGGTGCGGGCGGCTTCGTGGCGGTCGGCAACCACTATGACGACCCTCCAATCGACGGCTTTGGACCCATAGGCCCACATGAAGGGCGCATTTGGGTTTCGCCAGATGGCCGCTCATGGGCAGATGTCACCCCGCCCGATACCTTCGCCGATGCGGTCCTCGAGCACATCCTCACCCTATCCGATGACTCCCTAGTCGCCATCGGAAGAGTCACCGTTCCCGTGGGAAACGACCCGCCCGACGGAGACCTCGAACCACTTGCCGCTTGGGAGTCGGCCGATGGCCTCATTTGGCGCCGGGTCGACAGTGGGCTCCCACCCGCGTCGGCGGCGCAGGATGTCGAGCAAGGTCGGAAAGGGTCGCTGGCGGCACTCCGGGCGGCTGACGGGAGCGTGTCGCAACTATGGCTTTCCACCGATGGTCGGCACTGGGAGCAGGTCTACGCCACAGTGGCCGGCGAGGTATTGACGGACATTGGCGCTGGTCTCGAAGGCTTCATCGCCGCGGGCTACAGTGGGCAAGGCGATACGGCGGAATCGTTCGTGATCGCATCATCAGATGGCCGCGACTGGATCCGGTCGCACAGCCCGCCCGTTGATGCCCTGCGCGTGGCGCCGCTCGGCGCGGATTGGATTGCGATTTCGCCGGGCAGTCTCTCGGACGCTATGTCGCCCGTGTGGTTCTCCACCAACGGACTCGAGTGGTCGAAGGTCGGAACCCTCGCACTGGAGACGATCCGAGGCGACATCACTTGCCTTGAGTACCCCGCGCGACTGGATAGCGCCGCAGGATGGCTGGTCGTCAGCATGGTCCTCTCCGGTTGTGGTGAGGCCGCATTCGTGAACTATGGCCGAGCGCTGATCTCGTTGGACGGCGTGTCCTGGGACGTCCTGCCCTACAGCGAAGGCTCAACGAGTCACCAGGACCCTCGACTCAGACCGGATCTCGTCGCATCGGATAGCGCCCTCATCCTCGTCGGCCAGTCGAACGGGCGAGCGAGCTTCTGGCTCGGCGAGCTGCCGTAGGCCAAGCCGGCCGGCCGTATCATCCGTCCGTGACGACGTCCGCTGCAAAATCAGGACCGCGCCCCGTCCACGCCCCCCACGGGACGCAGCTCTCCTGCAAGGGCTGGGGCCAGGAGGCGGCGCTCCGGATGCTGATGAACAACCTCGACCCCGACGTGGCCGAGGACCCCGACCACCTCATCGTGTACGGCGGCACGGGGCGGGCGGCGCGCAGCTGGGAGGCGTTCGACGCCATCGTCCGCGAGCTGCGCCGGCTCGAGAATGACGAGACCCTCCTCGTCCAGTCAGGCAAGCCGGTAGGCGTCTTCCGCACCACGACCGAGGCGCCGCGGGTCCTGATCGTCAACGCCATGCTCGTCCCGCACTGGGCGACCTGGGAGCAGTTCCGCGAGCTGGAGCGCGCGGGCCTGACGATGTACGGGCAGATGACCGCCGGGTCGTGGATCTACATCGCCACCCAGGGGATCATCCAGGGCACCTACGAGACCTTCGCCGAGTGCGCGCGCCAGCACTTCGGCGGCTCCCTCAAGGGCACGGCCACGCTGACCGCCGGTCTCGGCGGGATGGGCGGCGCCCAGCCGCTGGCCATCACGATGAACGAGGGCGCGGTGCTGGCGATCGAGGTGGATCCGGCGCGAGCCGAGCGCAGACACAAGGCCGGCTACGTCGACGAGATATCAGATGACCTGAACACTGCGGTGGCCAAGGTCGACGCCTGGCGCGCGGCCGGCGAGGGACGGTCCATCGCGCTGATCGCCAACGCATCGGAGGTCGAGCCCGAGCTGGTGCGTCGTGGCTGGCACCCGGACATCGTCACGGACCAGACCAGCGCCCACGACCCGCTGGGTGGGTATGTGCCCGGGGGCATCGGTCTACAGGAAGCGCTCGCGCTGCGCGAGCGCGACCCGGCCGCGTACACCAGCAAATCCATGGCCTCCATCGCCGAGCACGTGCGGGCGATGCTCGCCTTCCAGGCATCGGGCTCGGTCGTCTTCGACTACGGCAACAACATCCGCAACTTCGCGCGCGACGCGGGCGTGGAGAATGCCTTCGACTTCCCGGGGTTCGTGCCCGCCTTCATCCGGCCGCTCTTCTGCGAGGGGAAGGGGCCCTTCCGCTGGGCCGCCCTGTCGGGCGACCCGAACGACATCCTCAAGACCGATGCGGCCCTGGCCGCCCTCTTCCCCGAGGACGAATCACTGCACCGATGGCTGCGCCTGGCCGAGTCCAAGGTGCCGTTCCAGGGGCTCCCGGCACGGATCTGCTGGCTCGGCTACGGCGAGCGGGCGAAGGCGGGGCTGAAGATCAACGAGATGGTGCGGTCGGGCGAGCTGGGGGCGCCGATCGTGATCGGGCGCGACCACCTCGATGCCGGATCCGTTGCCTCGCCGTACCGCGAGACCGAGGGGATGCGCGACGGGTCGGACGCGATCGCGGACTGGCCGATCCTCAACGCCCTGGTCAACACCGCC
>JBGQCU010000080.1:0-8872 GCA_041495495.1 Candidatus Limnocylindria bacterium | reverse complement strand
CGCGCGCCGGCTACTGCTCCGACACGACCCGTACCGCCTTCGTCGGCGAGCCTCCACCCGATTTCGCGGCCCTGTACGAGGTGCTGCGGCTGGCCCAGGCTGCCGCCTGCGCGGCGGTCGCCCCGGGCGTCCTGGCGCGCGACGTGGACCGCGCCGCGCGGCGGATCATCGACGAGGCGGGCTACGGCGCGGCGTTCTTCCATCGGACCGGCCATGGCATCGGCATGGAGACCCACGAGGAGCCGTACATCGTCGAGAGCAACGACGAGCCGCTCGTGGCGGGCCACGCCTTCAGCGTCGAACCGGGGATCTACATCGCCGGCCAGTGGGGCGCGCGGATCGAGGATATCGTGGTCTGCACCGATTCCGGCGGAGAGCGCCTCAACACCAACAGCACCGAGCTGTATGTGGTGGCGTGATCCGCCCCTTCTCTGGAAGGCCGCGCCGCTCATGGCACGCACACGATCAGCGCCTCGCCGAAGGTGCCAGCGTGGCCGACTGCTGGATACGCACTCACGAAGTACGCCCGCGGCCTTACTTCTCACCTGTTGGGGCCTATGGCGAGCCGATGAGCTCATTCCGTGCCCGCTGAACCCTAATTCTCGGCACACGAGAAGCAAGGTATCGCACAGGGCGCAGGCCGCCGCACATGTAGCGTAATCCTCCGAGGGTGAGAAGTACGCTCGGTGACTGGCATCGAGCGGTGTCCGGGCGCGACCATCGTCAACCACACTGCGCGCCGGGCCCCGCGGCCGGGCGGCTCAATCGGCCGAGCCTCGACCCGCGCGCCGCTTCGCACAGGCCTGGACACTATCCGTAGGGCGCATCGGGCATGGTCGCCCAGGGATCGGGCAGCGATTCAGGCGTCTCGGTACGAGCCGACCAGGGCCGTCAGCACTCCATCGATCGCCGCGGTCGCTTCGCGGTAGGCGGCGGTGAGGTCCGACAGCTCGGCGGCCCGGCGCCGCAGGTGCGACGCGATCGCCTCCAGCACGGGAGTCCGGTAGAAGAGGAACGCCTCGACCGCCTCGGCCAGCGAGAGGCCGGCCTTCGACGCCTCGGCCCCGTACAGCGCGCCCATCTTCTCCGCTTCGCCCAGCAGCAGCGTGCGCTCGGCGCGCCTGGCGGCGGCCACGTACTCGAGCACCAGGTTGAAGGTGCGCTGCCCCCAGCGACGGAAATCGGCCCGCTGCTCGGCCGAGAGGCGCGCCTGCCAGGGCGGAATCGCCATTCCGCTGCGCGTCATGCGCCGGCGAACCTCGCTCGAGATGGTGCCGGCCGACCCGGTCAGGCGCTCCACGCCGTAGCGATGGCGGCGAGGGGCATTCATCATCGCCTCGAGAGCCGAGCGCAGGAAGCGGCGGTGGCCACCCGGGGTCACGAAGGTCTCGACCCGGCCGCTGTCGGCCCAGCGCCGGAGCGTGTCGGGCGCCACGCCGCAGAGGCGGCTCGCGGCGCCGAGCGCGAGCCAGGGATCCTCGGGGCTGGTCGCCGCGGTCATCCGCCGCGCAGCTCCGCGGCGGTGAGCGATCCGAGCTCGTGCCACAGGCGCACCAGCGCGTCCATCCCGCCACGATAGTTGGCGAGCGGCATCCACTCGTTCGGGGCGTGGAAGTTGCCGTTGGGCGAGGCGAAGCCGACCATCACGCTGGGCAGGCCCAGCTCCGTCTCCATGGCCGGCACGACCGGGATCGACCCGCCTGAGCGATGGAAGAGCGGTGCCTTGCCAAACGCAGCTTCCAGCGCGCGCGCCGCCATGCGCACCGCGGGGTGGTCGAGGGGGGTGATCGCCGGCTGCCCGCCCTGCACCGCCTTGACCTCGACCCGCACGGTGGGCGGCGCGATCCGCTGCAGGTGGTCGATCATGAGCTGCTCGATCTCGCGATAGTCCTGGTCCGGGACGAGGCGCGTGCTGATCTTGGCGCCGGCGTAGGCGGGGATGATCGTCTTCGACCCCTCGCCGGAGTAGCCGCCCCACAGCCCGTTGACGTCGAAGGTCGGGCGAGCCGAAAGGCGCTCCAGCAGGGTGTAGCCCGGCTCGCCCTCCATCGGTCCCGTCATCTTGATGCGATCTGCCCAGTCGGCCGCATCGAACGGCTGGGCGGCGTAGGCGGCATGCTCCTCCGCCGTCATGTCGCGCACTCGGTCGTAGAAGCCGGGGACCGTGACGTGGCCGTGGCCATCGGTCAGCGAGGCCAGCATGCGGACCAGGACGCTGGCCGGGTTGTCGGCGCCGCCGCCGTACGAGCCCGAATGGAGGTCCTGGAACGGGCCGAAGACCTTGACGTCCCAGTAGGCGATGCCGCGCAGCCCGTAGGTGATGGCGGGGGTCCCCTCGTCGTCCTCCATGTCCGAGTCCGAGACGATGCACACGTCCCCGGCCAGCAGCTCGGGATGGGTCTTGACGAAGGTCGCCGTTGGCTCGGCCTCGTGCTCCTCGTCGCCCTCGAAGAAGAAGCGCAGGTTGAGCGGCAGGCTCCCGACCCCCCGCAGCCAGGCCTCGGCCGCCTTGAGGTGCATGAAGAGCTGCCCCTTGTCGTCGCCCGAGCCACGGGCGTAGACGATGTCATCCTCGTAGCGCGGCTCGAACGGAGGCCGCGCCCACTCGTCCAGCGGGTCGGTCGGCTGCACGTCGTAATGGGCGTAGACCACGACGGTCGGCGCGTCCGGACCTGCGTGCAGCCAGTCGGCGGTCACGATCGGGTGGCTGCTGGTATCGGTGAGCGTGGCGTGCTCGGCGCCGATGCGGGTCAGCTCGTCGACTATCCATCGGGCAGCGCGTCGGACGTCGTCGCGACGATCGGGGTCGAGGCTCACCGACGGGATGCGCAGGAACTCGTCGAGGCCCCTCAGGTGCTCGTCGGCGTGGTCGCGCAGGTAGGCTAGGGCGGTGTCGAGGTTGGTCATGGACCGATGATAGGGGCGATGGCGGAACCGATCGCTCCCGGCCCGCGTCCCGGCGTCATGCTGCGACGCATCCTGGTCGCGGCCGCGCTGGCTGCCCTCTCGGCGTGGGCCTTCACGCGCCGGCCGCGGGTCGAATCGGCCTAGCGGAGGATCCCGGTCGCGAACCCCGCGACAAGGGTGAGGGCCGCCGCCGGCAGAAACGCCGCGATCCGCAGCGCGCGAGGCCAGCCAGGCCCGCCCAGAAAGGCGTAGGCGGGGATCACCACCGGGAAGAGCAGGGTCCCGAGCGACCACGCCACGCGGACCCGAAAGGTGAGGTCCGGGCGGTCCTGCACATCAAGCCAATAGGCGGCGATGGTGATGAAGCCGCCCACGGTGCAGAGCGCCAGCAGGGTCCAGATGACGGGGAGCACGCCGCGATCCTAGCGCGACCGCCGGACGCCTACTCCCCCAGCTCGGCGCGCCGCCGCGCCAGGTCATCCGGTCCGGTGAGCAGGTCGCCGAGGAAGCGCAGTGGCCGCCGCCGCGGCAGCCGCGGCTCCCCCGCGGGCATGAGTGACAGCATCGCCGCCCGCACCTGCTCGTCGAGCGCCGCGCGCGCTTCCCGCCCACGCGCCTCGGCGGTCGGGATCGGGGCACCGTAGCGGAACACGACGCGCTTGCGGAACCACATGAAGGTGCTGCCCACGATGACGCACGGCACGATCGGGACGCCGCTCGCCGCGGCGAACGCCACCGCGCCGTCCTCGAACGGCAGCAGCTCGGTCTCGCGGAAGCCAACCGTTCCTTCGGCGAAGATGCCCAGCACCCCGCCCGCGGCGAACACGCGCCGCACTGCGCGCACAGCCGATGTCAGCGTCGTCTTCTCCGGGTTGTACGGGATCATGCCGCCGTAGAAGGCCATCACCCGGTTGCGGAAGCCGCGCGAGAAATCGGCCTCCTTTGGGCCGAACCAGGTGACGCGCGGCGATTCCGGCGTGGCCGCCAGCGCCAGCATCGGGTCCCAGCCGTTGTGGTGGTTGAGGACCAGGCAGAATGGGGCGGGCGGCCAGTTCTCGAGCCCTTCGGTGCGGATCTCGAACAGGAGCTGCACCAGCAGCACATCGATCCGGCGCATGACCCGATAGCGCGGCGTGACCTCGACGCTCAGCTCCCTCGGCCCGGTCCGCCGGGCGCGATCTTCGGCGGGGTCCATCAAGCGGCGACGATCGGCTCCGCGGCGGGGGCACGATGGCGCACAGGCTCAGTGACCCGCCGCAGTGCCAGGGCGCCGGCCACCAGCTCCAGCGCCATGAGCACGAAGATCGCTCGGTAGGCGAGCCCGGAGCCCAGCGCCAGCAGCGTGACGCCGAAGACCAGCAGCCCCCCGACCGTGCTTGCGATCGGGCCGGCGCTGGCGACCGCGATGTTGCTAATCCCCATGTACCGGCCGGACTCAGCTTTCGGGATGATGTCGGTCATGAGCGCCCAGTCGACCCCCAGGAAGACGCCGCTGCAGATCCCGATCGGCACCGCGGCGGCGACAACCATCCAGTACTCCGGCCCGATCGCCAGGATCACCGCTCCCGTCACGCCGAGCGCGATCGCGACGTAGAGGACCGGCTTGCGACCGATCCTGCTCGAGATCCATCCGCCCGGGACGGCGCTCAACAGGGCCGCCACGGCGACGGTGAGGATGATCGGGAACTGGGACGACTGTGCCTGGTCCGGTTGCATCCCGTGGGCGTTCTCCAGGAAGAACACCGCGAACGCCTGCAACGACACCAGCGCGGTCAGCACGAACAGCCGGCTGACGAGAAGCCAGACGTAATCGCGGTTGGCGAGCAGGTCCGTTCCCCACGCCCCGAGCGCGCGTTCGCGGAGCGTCTTGCTGGTGGGTGGAGCCGGGCGGTCGGGCACGAAGAAGACGGTGATCAACATGGTGACGACCTCAACCAGGCCAATCGCCGCGAAGAGGCCCAGCGTGATCTCGGGGAAGCCGACGACCCCCGGCAGGACAGCCACGAAGATGATCGCAAGTCCAGGTCCGAGCAGGTTTCCGGCGATATTGGCGGCACCCAGCAGGCCGGACGCGATCCCAACCTGCCGGCCGGGGATGAGGTCCGGGATGTAACCCTGGTAGGGGCCCTGGGCGAAGTTGCTGCTGAACTGGAGGAGGGCCACCGCCACCACGAACGCCCAGTAGGCCTGGTTCCAGAAGGCCCATGCCGCAAAGGTCAGGAAGGCCAGGTCCATGGCGGTGCCGATCACGATGTAGGGTTTGCGCCGCCCCAGGCGCATGCGCGTGTGATCGCTGATCGCGCCCATCGTCGGCTGGACGAGGATGGCGATCAGCACCCCGGCGGTGGTGATGACACCGATCGCCAGGCCTGCCAGCGGATGGGTCGAGCTGCCAAGCACTCCCTTCGACTCCACCAGGCGAGGAATCACGCTGAACGTGAAGGCGCCCCACAGGGTCGTGATCGCCAGCCAGTAGGCGGTCACCGCCAGGAGCTGTCCCCATCGCAGCGCGGTCTTTGGACGACCGAATTCGTCGCGGTCGTCGGCGGCGGTGGGTGCCGCTGGTCGTTCCATCATGGGGGCCTCTCCTCCTCGTGGCGAGCAGCCTAAGACCGGCGCGGCCAAAGGGGAAGAGCCCGTCGTGGCGGCACTGCGGCCGGACTGCGGCCGCCCGGGTATCATCGCGGGCGTGATCGATCCGATCGCCCTGCGCCTGGGCCCTCTCTCCATCCACTGGTACGGGATCATCATCGCCAGCGCGATCCTGTTCGCCGCCTGGCTGGGGACCGCCGAGACGAAGCGCCGCGGCGAGAATCCCGAGGTCGGCTGGTCGATGCTGCTGTGGGTCATTGCCGGCGGCGTGATCGGGGCGCGCCTGTACCACGTCATCCACGAATGGTCGGCCGTCTACAGCCATGACCCGCTTCTCGCGCTGCAGGTGTGGAACGGGGGGCTCGGAATCCCGGGCGCCGTGGCCGGCGGCGCGCTGGTGCTCTGGATCTACACGCGCCGGCAGCACCTGCCGACCGGCCGCTGGCTCGACATCTTCGTGATGGCGGTGCCGCTCGGGCAGGCGATCGGGCGGCTCGGGAATTTCGTCAACCAGGAGCTGTACGGGCCGCCGACGACCCTGCCGTGGGGGATCCCGATCGACGCCGCCCACCGCATCGGCGACTGGACGAACCTGAACCTGTTCCCGCTTGCGACGACCCGCTTCCATCCGCTCTTCGCCTACGAGGCGATCGCCAGCCTCCTGACGCTGGGCGCGATGCTGTGGATCAGCCGCCGGTTCGCGGCTCGGCTGTACGACGGTGACATGCTCCTGATCTTCATCATGTGCTACGGCGTGGTGCGGTCGTACCTGGAGACCTTCCGCGTCGAGAACTGGCTCATCCTTGGCATCCCCACCGCGACGTGGCTGGGGATCGGCGGGTTCGTCCTGGCGGGAGGCTTCCTCGTCCTGCGTCACGCTCGCGGCTGGGGTACGCCGGGCGCCTGGATGCACAGGACGGACGAGACCGATGCTGCCGCGTCCGCCAGTGGCGGCTCCCCGGAGGTCCAGGCTGGCTGACAGGCAGGGCATCCTGCCCGATGTCACCGCCGCCATCGGCGGCACGCCACTGGTTGCCCTCGACCGCCTGGCGTGCGGCCTCGTCCCGCGCATCGTCGCCAAGGTCGAGCACATGAACCCCGGCGGCTCCGTCAAGGACCGCATCGCGCTGCCGATGATCGAGGCCGCCGAGCGCGCCGGGCTGCTCAAGCCGGGCGGCGTGATCGTGGAGCCGACGAGCGGCAACACCGGGGTCGGGCTGGCGATGGCGGCCGCCGTCAAAGGCTATCGGTGCATCTTCGTGATGCCCGACAAGCAGAGCGAGGAGAAACGCGCGCTGCTGCGCGCCTATGGAGCCGAGGTGGTCATCTGCCCTACCGACGTGCGCCCGGACGACGAGCGCTCCTACTACCGGGTCAGCGACCGCCTGGCGCGCGAGACACCTGGCGGCTGGAAGCCGGACCAGTATGCAAACTCGGCCAATCCCGAGGCGCACTACTCGACCACCGGTCCGGAGATCTGGGCAGCCACCGAGGGTCGCATCACGCACTTCGTGGCCGGGGTGGGGACCGGCGGCACGATCAGCGGCATCGGGCGCTACCTGCATGAGCAGCGTCCCGACCTCGTCGTGATCGGCGCCGACACGGAAGGGAGCGTCTTCTCGGGCGGCGCGCCTCATCCGTATCTGACCGAAGGGGTCGGCGAGGATTTCTGGCCGGTCACCTACGACACCGATGTCTGCGATCTCATCGTCCAGGTCTCGGACCGCGACTCGATGCTCACCGCCCGCCAGGCGACCGCCGCGGAGGGGATCCTGACGGGGGAGTCGAGCGGCACCGCCATGTGGGCCGCGCTCCAGGTCGCGCGCACCGTCGACGACCCCGAGGCGCTCTTCGTGGTGCTGCTGCCCGACTCGGGTCGCAACTATATCGGCAAGCTCTACAACGACGAGTGGTTGCGCGATGTGGGAGTCCTCGGCGCCGATGAGGCGGTCAGCAACTACGACTGGCGAGCCACCCAGCTTGGCGTGGTCGTCCGACGTGGCGAGGTCCGCGCCGGCTAGGCGGCCGCACGACCGACGCCGATCCCTAATTCTCACCCTCGGAGGCTTACGCCCAGGAATCGGCCGCCGGGGGCCATTCCGAAGGCCTATCACTCTTCCAGTGAGAAGTACGCTCCCGCGGGCAGCGATGGAGCCCGCCCGCAACCCATAAGCCACCGCACGTGAGAAATACCGGCATGTCGCCAGGATCTTGTCGGCCTTCGCCGGCTCGGCTCGCCACCGTCGGCCCGGCGGGGTACCCTTGACGCTCACGCACCACGGAGCAGCTTCTCCATGACCAGCATCGCCCAGCCGCCTTCCGCGCAGGCGGGCGCCCAGGCAACCACGGAGCGGGTGAACCACTGGATCAACGGGCGCCGCGTGGCGGGCACGTCCGGTCGGAGCGGTCCGGTCTACAACCCGGCCACCGGGGAGCTGGCGCGGCAGGTTGACTTCGCGTCGGTCGAGGAGGTCGACGCGGCGGTGGCTGCCGCGAAGAAGGCCTTCCCGGCGTGGCGCGCCACGTCCCTGAGCAAGCGCACCGAGATCCTGTTCCGCATCCGCAACCTGGTCGACCAGCATCGGACCGAGATCGCTGCGCACCTGACCCGCGAACACGGCAAGGTGCCGAGCGACGCGATCGGCGAGGTCTCCCGTGGCCTCGAGAACCTGGAGTTCGCGACCGGCATCCCGCACCTCATGAAGGGCGGCTTCTCCGAGCAGGTGAGCACCGGGATCGACGTCTACCAGATTCGGCAGCCGCTCGGCGTGGTGGCCGGCATCACGCCCTTCAACTTCCCGGCCATGGTGCCGATGTGGATGTTCGGCAACGCCATCGCCTGCGGCAACACGTTCGTCCTGAAGCCATCCGAGAAGGACCCGTCGGCATCGGTCTATCTGGGTGAGCTGTTGAAGGAGGCAGGGGTCCCGGACGGTGTCTTCAACGTCGTCCAGGGTGACCGGATCGCGGTGGATCGGATCCTCGAGCACCCGGACATCACCGCCGTCTCATTCGTGGGCTCGACCCCGGTGGCACGCCACATCTACGAGACCGGCACGGCGCACGGCAAGCGCGTCCAGGCGCTGGGCGGGGCTAAGAACCACATGGTCGTCCTGCCCGATGCCGACATCGACATGGCGGCCGATGCCGCCGTCTCCGCCGCCTACGGCTCCGCCGGCGAGCGCTGCATGGCGATCAGCGTGGTGGTCGCGGTCGGTTCCGTGGCCGATCCGCTGGTGAACGCCATCTCCGCTCGGCTGCCGAAGATCAAGGTCGGGCCGGGCAGCGATCCCGAAGCCGAGATGGGCCCGCTCATTACCCGCGAGCACCGCGACAAGGTGGCCTCGTACCTCGACAGCGGCCCGGCACAGGG
>JBGQCU010000079.1:0-8896 GCA_041495495.1 Candidatus Limnocylindria bacterium | reverse complement strand
TTCGCCGTCTGCTGCATCGCCCGGAAGATGGCCCCGTCATCGGAGAAGAAGACGCCGGGGTAGGCGGTGAACAGCTTGAAGGTGGTCACGCCCTCGTCGACCAGGGTGTCCATCTCGGCCAGGACGTCGTCGCGGACGTCGCTGATGATCATGTGGAAGCCGTAGTCGATGCAGGCGTTGCCATCGGCCTTGGCGTGCCAGGCGTCGAGCCCGTCGCGGAGCGCCTTGCCCCGCGGCTGGACCGCGAAGTCGATGATGGTGGTGGTCCCGCCGAATGCCGCGGCCCGGGTCCCGGTCTCGAAGGTGTCCTTGGCGAAGGTGCCGCCGAACGGGAGCTCCATGTGGGTGTGCACGTCGATGGCGCCGGGGATCACCCACTTGCCGGTGGCATCCACGGTGAGCTCGGCCGTGGCTGGAAGGTCGCTGCCGATCAGGGCGATCGTCTCGCCGTCGACCAGCACGTCGGCTCGGGTGGTGGCGTCGGCATTCACGATGGTGCCGTTCTTGATCAGGGTGCGCATCGGGGTCCTCCGTTGGGAGACCGATGGTAGCCGCGCAACTCCCCCGCGGGAAGTGCCGCACGGCACGCTTCCGAACGGTGGCGGACCCTCAGCTCAAACATTGCATCGCAAGCGACGGATGCGGTCCTCGCCCAGATCAAGATCGCCATCGAGGCCAGTCGGGCCGCTGGCTGATGTGGGCCGCTGTCGGCTGCTGTGGGCTGGTGGTTGCTTCGGAAGCGCTATTTCTGACGCACTGAGGCTTACGGTAAGGCCAGCCGTGGATCGGCCTATCAGGACGATTTACCTCTCACCTGATGAGAAATGGGGCTCTCTGGCTGGGTCTGGTGCCGTAACGGCTGGCGTACTTCTCCACCGATGAGAATTAGCCCCGGCAGGAGCACGCCGAGACGAGCCGGCCCCGCACGCGCACTACCCCTTTGGATGCATCCAGGGGGTGTAGACGATGCCGACCAGGATCCCCTCCGGGCTGAGCAGTCGGGCGACCGTCTGGCCCCACGGCTCGACCTTCGTCTCGACGATGAGGCGATGCGCACGCGCCACCATTTCGGCCGCGGCGGGGGCGACCGCTTCAGGGGACGCGACGTCAAGCTCGAGCCAAGCGTGCGGCTCAGGGAGGTCCGCTGGCCAGGCATCGGTCCCGAAGCAAGATTCGGCGGCATGCGCCAGCGGCCAGAGCGCAAAGGCCTTCACGCCGCCGAGATCGTCGTTGGTCCAGTAGTCCGGCGCCTTCTCCTCGAGCGCGATGCCAAGGCCCTCGCCCCAGAAGGCGCGGCTCTCCTCGATGTTCCTCACGATTGGCCCGAATCCGGCCACGAAGCTGGGCTTCACCCCTGAGCCAGCGCCTCCTCGTACGCGGCCGCAAAGCCGGGGATGCCCCGCTCCACCATCTCATCGGTCGCTGTCAGCGAAATCCGGAACCAGCCGGGCACCTCGACCACGGCACCGGGCAGCACCAGCACGCGGTGCTGCCCGAGCAGATCGCAGAAGGCCACGTCGTCGACGATCGGGGCGCGGGCCATGACGTAGAAGGTGCCCTCCGGCATCGTCGCCTCGTAGCCGATCTCACGCAGCGCCCCCACCAGCCGATCGCGGCGCCGCTGCATGCCGGGGATGTCGATCGAGAGCCGCTCCAGGTCCTCGATGGAGTGCTGGAGCAGGGCATTGGGGAAGGCGTAGCCGGTGGCCAGCTGCGCCACGAAGACGGTCTCGCGGAACGCCACGCGATCGGGCATGGTGGGCGGCACGGTCAGGTAGCCGATGCGCTGCCCCGGCGCCAGCAGCTGCTTTCCGTAGGAATAGGTGATGACCGTGTGCGGATACGCCTGGGCCGGCGAGTGGAAGGCGAGGCCGTCGAAGACGATCCGGTTGTACGGCTCATCGGAGATGACGTAGACCGGATGACCGATGCGGGCGGAAGCATCGGTCAGGGTCCGTGCCAGGGCCTCGAGCGTGTCGAGCGGGTAGACCCGCCCGCTGGGGTTGTGCGGCGAGTTGAAGATGATCGCCCGGGTGCGCGGAGTGATGGCCGCGGCGATCTCCGCCATGTCCGGCTCGAACGAGGGCGGCGCCAGGTGCAGCCGCACCGGCACGCCGCCGGCGGCGAGGATCAGGAATTCGTAGAAGAACCACGGCGGCGAGAGGAAGATGACCTCGTCGCCCGGCTCCACCAGCGCCCGCATGGCGACCGCCAGCGCCGCGAAGCCGCCGTTGGTCATCGCCACGTCGGCGGGGTCCCATTCCATTCCGGTGCGCGCTGAGAGGCCGCGGGCCACCGTGATGCGCGACTTCGGCTCGCTGTCCTTGTAGGCGAACCAGTCGCGCCGCCGTGGCTCCAGGTGGCTGCGCAGCGCCTCGACGTACGCCGGCAGCGGGAAGTCCTGGGGGTTGCCGACCGCGAAGTTGGCGATCTCGGGGTTCTTGTTCAGCTTCGCGAACGGTCCGGTGAAGAAGGACAGAAACGGCCCGATGCTGTCGCGCAGCCGATCGATGGAGCGGACCACGGTCGCCACCTCAGCCCTCCGCCGCGGCGATGGCGCCGAGCAGGACCGTCTTGGGCGGGAAGTCCTCGCAGTACTGGTAGCGATGCGCCAGGGCGATGCGCCCGTTCGAGCCGATGACGAACTCGCCCGGAAGCTGCCAGGGCGAGTCGACCACCGCGCGCTCGGTCCCTCGCCGCGGCTCGATGAAGAGCGAGCGGGCGGTCTCCTCGTCGCCGGGCTGCCACGGAAAGTCGTGGAGGATCTGGGACGGCAGGCCCTCGAGCAGGCCAAACGCCCGATAGACCCGCAGCTCGGGATCGCACAGCAGCGGGAACTGGTACTCGCGCCGCGCCGCGACCGCGCGGGCGCGCTCCGGCTCGGCCTGGCAGATGGCGACCACCCGCGCCCCGGCGCCGGCGTAGTCGGCCAGCTCAATCTTCAGGCCCTCCCAGCGCTCCATCAGGCACGAGCATCCGAAGTGGCGCATGAAGATGACCAGCGCCGGGCCGTGCGTCCAGTACTCCGACAGGCGCCGCATGCCGCCCGAGGTGTCGGGCAGCTCCACGTCCGGGGCGGGATCGCCGGCCTGCGGCGGCAGCTCCTCGTATCGGGTGCGGGTTGGGCCGGCAAGCCAGCCGGCCAGCCAGCGCCTCTCCGCCTCCGCCTCGAGCTCCGCCAGATCGGTCATGCGCGCAGTCCCGCCATGGCCGGGATGATCTCACGGCCGTAGATCGCCAGCTGCGCCTCCTCGTCGCCGTTCATCAGGTAGATGTTGAACTGGTCGACGCCTGCCGCCGCCAGCTCGCGCAGCTTGGCGACATGCTCGGCCGGCTCCCCCAGCACGCAGAACCGATCGATCACCTCGTCGCCCACGAACGCCGCGTTGCTCGACCCGACCTCGGCATGGTGGTGATAGTCGTAGCCCTCGCGGTTCGTGACGTAGCCGGTCAGCGCCTCGGGCAGCTGCTCGCGCGGGTAGCGGTTGACCAGGTCGACGACGTGGTTGCTGACCAGCGCCGGGAACCATCGGGTGCGCTCGCGCCCCAGTTCGCGCGGACCGACGTGCGCGGGCGCCGCCGCCTGCACCCTGACGCTCCCCGCCGGCCGGCCGGCCGCTGCCTCCGCCTCGCGCAGCTGCGAGACGAACCAGCCGATCAGATCGGGATCGGCCAGCTGCAGGATCAGGCCATCGGCGACGCGGCCGGTCATGGCGAGGGCCATCGGTCCATAGCCGGCCACCCATACCGGGAGATGCCACTTGCCGGTCCAGGGGAGCACGAGCTCGGTCCCCTCGAAGGTCACGCTGCGGCCCTCGACCAGGTCGCGGATCACGGCGATCGCCTCCTCCAGGGTCTTCATGCTGGTCGGCGGCTTGCCGAGGACGCGCCGTGCGCTGTCGCCGCGGCCGATGCCCAGGTCCATGCGTCCCCCGCTCAGCTCGTCGAGGACCGCCAGCGCGGACGCGGTCACGCTTGGCTCGCGGGTGGCGGGGTTCGTGACGCAGGTGCCGAGCCGCATGCCCGTGGTGGCCTGGGCCATCAGGGTCAGCAGCACGTACGGCTCGCGCCACAGGACGTGGCTGTCGAAGAGCCAGCCGTAGGTAAAGCCGTTCGCCTCCGCGCTCCTCGTCAGCTCGACGGTTCGCTTGAGATCGTTCTCCGGCTTGAGGGTGAACCCGAAGTCCATCGGTCCCGCCTACTCGATCCCGCTCGGCGCAGCGGCGGCGGCAGTCGCCCGGCGACTACAACAGCGCCCCAACCCGAGGTCATGCGTCGTCCCAATCGAGTGGCGACTACCGGCGCGCCCGAAACGGGCTCCAGCGGCCGATTGGCGGCCCTCATGCGCGGACGTAGTCACCACGCGACTAACCGATTCGTCGCCTGCGGTGCCGCCGGCTATGGCCGCACCAGGTCCGCGTAGGCATCCGGGCGTCGGTCGCGGTAGAACTGCCAGAGCTGCCGCACCTCGGTGATCTTGTCCATGTCGAGGTCGCGGACCAGCAGCTCCTCTTTGTGGGCATCGCCGACGTCACCCACGAACTGGCCCCGAGGATCGACGAAGTAGGACTGGCCGTAGAAGTCGTCATCGCCGAGCGGCTCGATCCCCACCCGGTTGATGGTCCCCACGAAGTAGCCGTTGGCGAGCGCGTGCGAGACCTGCTCCACCCGCCACAGGTACTCGCTCAGCCCACGCGAGGTGGCTGAGGGAATGAAGACCAGCTCCGCCCCGTTGAGCCCGAGTGCCCGGGCCCCCTCCGGAAAGTGGCGGTCGTAGCAGATGTAGACGCCCACCTTGCCGACGGCCGTGTCGAAGACCGGATAGCCCAGGTTGCCGGGGCGGAAGTAGAACTTCTCCCAGAAGCCCTTGACGTGGGGGATGTGCGTCTTGCGGTACTTGCCCAGGTAGCTGCCATCGGCATCGATCACCGCGGCGGTGTTGTAGTAGATGCCGGAGGTGTGCTCGTCCTCCTCGTACATCGGCACGATCAGGACCATGTGCGTTTCGCGCGCCAGATCCTGCATCCGCTTTGTGGTCGGGCCGTCAGGGATCTTCTCGGTGTACGAGAAGTACTGCGGATCCTGCACCTGGCAGAAGTAGGGCCCGTAGAACAGCTCCTGGAAGCACATCACCTGGGCGCCCTGCTTGGCGGCCTCGCGGGCGTACTTCTCGTGCTTGGCGATCATCGACTCCTTGTCGCCGGTCCAATCGGCCTGCAACAGGGCCGCGCGGATGATTCGCGCCATGGAATTCCTCCTGCATCTGTCCTCGAGGAGCCGATACTCTACACCCGCGACGCGGGCCAACCACCCGCCGCCGGCGGGCCCGCGGCGACCCGTAATTCTCACCCCCGGAGAGCAATATCACGGCTTCCGGCGGATCCGGCTGCCAGGGGTGCGTAATTCTCAGAGGGTGAGAGATAGCCCTGGAATCGGGCCCGGGCGCGGCGTTCTTCTCCTCACCTGAGAAGTAGGTGCCGCAGCACTGACCGCGCCGGCAGCCGCGATACACTGCCGGACGAACATGCCCTGGACGAAGCCGGCCAAGATCGCCTTCATCGGCTCGCATTCGGTGCGCAAGACGAACGCGGTGCACGCCTTTGCCAGCACCATCGGGCGGGCCGGGCGGAGCGTCGAGGTCGGCCGCGAGGTGATCCGATTCAACCCCCTTGGCCTCAACGAAGGGGCCACTCCCGAGGCTCAGCTCTGGGTGCTGATGGCCCAGGTCCAGCAGGAGCTGGAGCTGCGGAAGCGGGCCGAGGTGCTTGTCACCGATCGGTCCGTGGTCGACAATTTCGCGTACTTCCTGCGCGTGACCGATGGAGCCGACCCATTCGGGGTGGAGCCGCTCATCCGCCACTGGGCGACGACCTACGACCTGTTCGTGCGGCTGCTGCCTGACGTCGCGCTGCTGGCCGACGGGGTGCGCTCCACGAACGATGCGTTCCGCGACGAGATCGAGGCGATCCTCGACCGCATCATCCCGATCTACATCCCCGGGGAGCGGCTCCTCACCGTCAACGCCTCGGACGTGACCGAGTCGTTCGACTGGTGGCAGGTCGCGGAGCGGCTGGCCGAGCTGGTCGGCGAGCAGCTGCGGGCCGTGCCGGTGACGCTGGCCTAGCCCTCGCCCTCGGTCACCGGCGAGGGCCGGAAGCGGAACCAGGCCCAGAAGAGGATCGTGAAGACGCCGAAGGCGGCGAAGATGCCCATCGCCGCCAGCCAGGCCGGGGCGGTCAGGTCGGAGAGGTAGCCGCTGGTCGGCCCGACCAGGATGTGGATGAACGCGAACAGGCTGACGCCGCACATGAGCGCCCACGCAACGCGGTTCCATCGGTAGACGGCAGCCCCCGGCATGAACCGGAAGGGCAACAGGCCGATGGCGACCGCCTCCAGCCCCGAGACGAAAATGGCGGCAAGGGCCGTCTGCACGATGCGGGTCGTGAACGTGAGATCGGTCCCGGCGGCGGTCCGTGCCCAGCCGAGCGCCAGCCAGGCGGCGACCGATATCGCCAGCGTCCAGAGGGCGCCGGCCGCGGCCTCGCGACCCTCGTCGACCTCGGTCACCGGGCGCAGGAAGACGACGCCCAGCACAACGCCCCACAGGTAGCCCGGCTGAAGCGCGGCCAGCCGCGAGACGACCACGAAGACGGCGGCCAGGAGGAGCGTCCAGGGCAGCACTCGCAGCCGGCCCATCTCGCCGCTCACCCGCCGATGCTCGAGCAGCCCGGGCAGCTCAAAGCTGACCAGGATCACGACGAGTGCCACCAGGAACCCAAGGAAGGTGGCCAGCGACGTCGAGTCGAAGCCCAGGTTCGGGCTGAGGAACGAGCTGATCAGGGCCGCCACCACGACAGCCGCCACGATTCGGATCACGCCCCGCCTCCCCACAGGCCGCTGAAGGCCTTGCCGATGCGCCCCAGCCAGCTCTTCCGCCACCCGGCGAGGATGCGGTCGTAGTTGCTCTCGAGCGTGTTGTTGAACAGCTCACCGATGAACCCCATCGCCAGCAGCAGGAGCAGCGCGGCGAGGGCACTCCCAGCCAGGTTCGCCCCATTGGTGCTCACGTCACCCGCTGACGGGACCGATCCCGCCCAGTCGCCGCCGCCCCCCGCCGGTGCCGGCGGAGCCACGGTTGGCTCGGGGGTGAAGACGATGCCGGCAACGCTCTGCTCCGGAGTGGTGCTCGGGCTGGAAGTTGCCGTCGCCGTGGCGCTTGCCGACGCCGACTCGCTCGCGGTCGCAGTGGCCGTTGTGGTAGCCGTGGCCGTCGGCTTCGTCGTGGGCTTTGCTGTGGCGGTAGCGGTCGGCCTCACGGAGGGCGTGGCGGTGGGGCGCGGCGTTGCGGTCGGCGTCGGCCTGGGCGTCGGAATGGCAGTGGGCCGTGGCGTTGCGGTCGGCGTCGGCCTGGGCGTCGGAATGGCAGTTGGCTTCGGAGTCGGCGTTGGCGTCGGGAATGCCGAGGACAGGATTGTGCTTGTGACCTTGTAGTACCAAGCGCCCCCGTTGACGGTGGGGGCGATCAGCGATCCGGCAATCGAGCACTCCCCTGCTACCACCGGCCCGAGAGTGAACGGAGCCTGGACCTTGTTGTCGGCTCCGAGGGTAGAAATGAACGAGCCTACGCCGTTGGGATCGTTGCAGCCGACATCATGCAAGGCGACGTTCCAAGGCTCGTCAGCCGGAGGCATGTAGTAGCCCGAATTGACTGTCGCGTTCACAAAGGTGATGACGGATTGGAGGGGGCCTAGGTCGGGGGTGATGATTGCGCGGCGATTCGGAACGCGGACGTTCGGGTCGGTGCACACCTGTTGCCCGGAGGCGGGATTGCACGACATGAGCCACGGGGTTCCCTCCGCAACCTTGACGACATCGCCGGCGGTTGGTCCGTGGTGCGCAGAGACAGTCAGGACCGGCAGTAGGCTGACGGCCAGCAGCAGGACCAGTACCCGGATGGGACCTTTGGCTCGCATGAAGTGCACAGTATCGGCATCGGCGCAAGGGAAGGCCATACCCGGCGGGGCGCCGGGGCAACGGAGATTGGCCCTTCCCGCGTGTGGTCTAATCGGTTCCCCACACCGATAACGCCGCACCCGTTGCGCTCGAGGTACCGATGACCGTCACCTCCACCGATCGGCTCACCACCGACGAGATCCTGCGCCTCAACCGCGAGTACACCTTCTTCTCCTGGTCAGCCCAGCTGAAGATCAACCCGATCGTCATCGATCGGGCCGAGGGGGTCTACTTCTGGGACCCCGACGGCAAGCGCTACCTGGACTTCAACAGCCAGCTGATGAGCATCAACATCGGGCACGGCAACAAGCGCGTGGCGGACGCCATCGCGGAGCAGGCGCACAAGCTGGCCTTCGCGGCGCCGCAGTTCGCGACTGAGGTGCGTGGCCGGCTGGGCCAGCTGCTGGCCGAGGTGACGCCGGGGGACCTGAATCGGTTCTTCTTCACCCTGGGTGGGGCGGAGGCCAACGAGAACGCGCTGCGCATGGCGCGCATGGTGACCGGGCGCCAGAAGGTGATGGCCTACCACCGCTCGTACCACGGCGCCACCGCCGGCGCGATCAGCGTCACCGGCGACCCGCGCCGCTGGGCCAACGAGCCGGGCGTGCCGGGCATCATCCGCGTCCTTGACCCGTGGCGCTGGGCGCGCGGCGAGCCGGAGCCCGTCGCGGAGCACCTGGCCTACATCGAAGAGGTGATGCAGTACGAGGGACCGCAGACCATCGCCGCCTTCATCATGGAGACGGTCACCGGCACGAACGGCATCCTCATCCCGCCTGACGGGTACCTCCAGGGCATCCGCGAGCTGTGCACCAGGCACGGCATCGTGATGATCTGCGACGAGGTGATGGCCGGCTTCGGCCGCACCGGGCGCTGGTTCGCG
>JBGQCU010000078.1:0-9096 GCA_041495495.1 Candidatus Limnocylindria bacterium | reverse complement strand
CGCCGCGCGGTAGATCTCGTCGAGCGCGGCCCGGGTCGAGCGGATGGCGGTGAGTCCCAGCCCATCGCGGGCGGCGGCCGCCAGCACCGCCTCGCGCACCTGGCGCCCCGCATCCGCGGGTCGGACGGTCAGGGTCCATGGGTCCGCGGGACCGACCGCCGGGACGACCTTCTCGACCTGTGGGATGGCCGACAGGATCGGCCCGATTCGATCGGCGGCTCCGGCCGCCTGCTCGCCCTCGAAAGTGACCTCCACCTGCCCGGTGTCGTTGCCGAAGCGGGCTGCCAGTTCCGGCACGGTGCCCAGGCCGATGAGCCGGCCCGCGGCGAAGATCCCAACCCGGTCGCAGACCGACTGGACCTGCGTCAGCAGATGGCTCGACAGGAGCACCGTCACACCGCGCTCGCGGACCAGGTCGCGCAGGAGCTGGAGGATCTCGACCACACCGATCGGGTCGATGGCGGCGGTCGGCTCGTCGAGGATCAGGATCTCCGGGTCCTTGATCAGCGCGTCGGCGATGCCGAGCCGCTGCAGCATGCCGCGCGAGTAGGTGTCGGCGCGGCTGTCGCCCCGATCGCTGAGGCTGACCTGGTCGAGGGCCTCGTCGATCCTGGCCTCCATCTCGTCGCGGCGCAGCCCGTTGAGCCGGGCCGTGTAGCGCAGGTTCTGCCGTCCGGTCAGGTCGCCGTAGAAGCCAACGCTGTCGGGGAGATACCCGACCTGGCGCTTGACGCGGAGCGCGTCCCGCGCCGGGTCGAGGCCCATCACCCGGGCGCTGCCGGCGGTCGGCTCGGTGAGGCCCAGCAGCATCAGGATCGTGGTCGTCTTGCCCGCGCCGTTCTGGCCGAGCAGACCGAAGATCTCCCCGCGCCGCAGCTCGAGGTCGAGGCTGTCGACCGCGACCAGGTCGCCGTAGCGCTTGGTGAGCCCGGCCGCGACGATCGGCGGCTCGCTCACCGCCGCCCGTACCGCTGGAAGACCCACCACAGCCCGAACAGCACCAGCACGATAAGCGCCAGGCCCACGAATCCGAAGAGCGGCGAGGTCTCGATCGTCATCCGGATGTCGACCTGGCCGCTGGCATCTGTCGAGTGGGCCGAATAGGTGATCACGTAGTCGCCGGCGATCGCGTCGTTGGAGGGCACGATCGTGGCGGTGATCGTCGCGCTCGCCTTCGCAGCGATCGTATCAATGGTGGCCGAGGGGGCGAAGGTCACCGTCCAGTCGGTCGGGGCGGTGGCGGACAGGGTGACCTGCTGGAGCGGTTGGGTGCCGTCGTTGCGAATCACCAGCTGTTGGGTGATCGACGCGCCCGCGGACCCCGAGTTGCTGAGGAGCCCGTCCGGGGTCGTCACGGTCATGGCGTTGGTGCCCGTCACCTCGACCGAGAGCTGGGCGTCGATCGTGCGGTCGCCGACCGTGGCTCGCACGTTGATCGGGTAGCTGCCCGGCGCGGCGTCGGTCGGGGCCTTGGCCGAGACCGAGACGGCGGCGTTGCCGCTCGCCTTGACCACGGCGCTGGCCGCCTGCGTCTGTCCGGTCAGGGTGGCGTTGACCTCCCAGTTGGTCGGGCCCACGCCGGTGACCGCGAAGGTCATGTCTTCGGCCGTCTCGTTGAGCAGGGTCAGGTTGAAGGTGAAGGTCGTGCCCGAGACGCCCCGCAGCGACGGGAAATCGCTGGTGAGGGTCACGTCACCGGCGGCCTTGGCCGTCACGTCGAGCGTCAGCGGCAGCTCGGCCCGAACCGCGCCTGCGACACCGATCACGGTCACCCTGGAGACTCCATCAGTGGCCGTTGCGGGAACCTGGAGGTCGAGGTGCACGCTGGCCTTGCCGGTCGCATCGGTCTGGACGCCGTTGACGACGTAGCCGCCGCCGCGCAGGGTTGCGGTCCAGCCGGTCGGGACGCCGGACACCGAGACCGCCACCTCCTGGTTGGCGCTGCCGGTGATCGTGATGTCAAAGCCCACCTTTGAGCCCGGCGCGACCGAGACGGATGGATAGGGCGTGGTCAGGCTCAGCCCTGCGGCGATGACGGTCGGCGCGAGGGCAAGCGTCATGGTGATCAGGAGCCCGATGCCGGCGAGCGCCGGGCCTCCACGACGGCCAGCGACAGGCGGCAGGGCGCTGCGGTCGCGCCAATGGATCGGCAGGATCGCCACTCGGACTCCTCCAGGCGTCACATTTGTTCCGCGTCATATTGGCGCAAGGAGGACGGTAGTCGCTGCGCAGCGCATTGCAAGCAACGCGGGGACAACGGATTGTTGAGATCGGTGAACCGATTCCGACTCAGGCCGCGATGCCGGCCTCGGGGCGCTCGATCCGGAAGACCGGATGATTGGCCGGGTCGGGGATGCGGATGAAGAACGGGATCACGGAACGGCCGAGCGCCTTGCGGTAGGCTGAGATCACGCGCTCGCGCTGCGCTCCGATCACCTCAACCGCCCGAAACGGCTCGGTGCGGCCATGCATGCGCAGCTCGCCGCAGCCGGCAGAACGCAGGTTGCGGGCCCAGGCCGTGTTGCCGCGGCCCGAGACGAGGTAGCGGGCGCCCTCGAATTCAAACGGACCGCCGATCGGCACGGTGCGCAGCGTGCCGCTGCTCCGACCCTTCACCGTCAGCGCCGGGAAGAGGCCCAGCCGCAGGACCATCGGGTTGACGACATCGGTCATCCAGCGAGGGGAGCGGATGTACGGGAGCGGTTGGCTGTTCATCGCAGCACGTCCGGTTGATGCGGATCCGGAACCACTCTCTTGCCTCGCCGCCAGCCCGGCCAGATGCCTTTGTCCCGAAGGGAGGTGCCATTCGGCCGAGGTCGCCGGTCGCGGGTCCATCGGTCCGCCCGCCGGCACGGGCCTCGCGCCTGGGGGATGTGATGATAGGGAGCACATGCCTGCGCCAGACCCGGCCAGACCGGCTGCCCGCACCGCGCCACTCCCCGACGAGGAGGCGGTTGTGGCGCGTGCCTGCGCGGGGGATCGGGCCGCCTTCACGCAGTTGATGGAGCACTACCAATCGGCCTGCTACGGGCTCGCCTGGAGGCTGTTGGGCGACCCGGACCAGGCGGCCGACGCGGCGCAGGATGCCTTCGTGCACGCCTACGACGCCATCGCCAAGTACCGCGGCGGCCTCTTCCGCTCGTGGCTGCTGCGCATCACGGCCAATGCCAGCTACGACATCCTGCGCCGCGCACAGCGTCGGCCGACCACCGCCCTGCCCGATGCCGACGAGGGCGAGGCTGAGCTCCCGGACCTCGGCGCGCGCGACCCAGAGGCTGAGGCGGGCCGCTCCGAGCTGTATCGCTACCTTGACGCTGCGTTGCGCCTCCTGCCCCACGACCAGCGCGCGGCGGTCGTGCTGTGCGACGTGTATGGCATGGACTACGGGGAGGTTGCCTCAGCCACCGAGTCCGCGCTCGGCACCGTCAAGTCGCGCATCCATCGCGGCCGCCTGCGGCTCCGCGAATTGATGGCCGAGCACCGGGAACTGTTCCTGAACGAGGTGCGTCTGGACAGATGACCATGCACAACGCCTCGCATCCCGACGACGAGCGACTCGCCGCCTACGCCGGCGCCGACCGCGACGCCCTGTCCGACCGGGAGCTCGTCGCCCATGTCGCTGCCTGTGATCGCTGCCGGCCGGTAGTACACGACCTCATGCTCCTGCGCGACGCTCTCGCCATCCTCCCGGATCTCGCACCCTCCCGCCCGCTCCGCCTCATCCCGCCGGTTCCCGCGCCGGCGGCTCCGCGCGTCGGGCCGCTCGAGTGGCTTCGCCGCCTGGCGGCGCCGGCCATGGCCGCCGGCGCCGGGCTGGTGCTGATCGGGGCGGTTGGAGCGTCGGGTGTCGTCACCGAGCTGGGGGCGAAGGACGCCAGCCGCAACTTGCCGCAGGAGGCCGGCGCCTCCAACGGCGCGCACGTTCCGGCACCCGGCGTCGGAACGCCATCGCCGGCCGCTGGCGCGGTGTCGAGCGGCCTCGACTTCCTCTCCTCCGGCAAACCCCGTGGCGAGACCCCCGCCGCGGCGACCTCCCCAAGCCCTCGCCCGACAGAGACCCAAGGATCGCCGGTGCGGCTCAACACCGGGTCGGGGGACCAGCCGTGGCTGACGCTCCTCGTCGCCGGGTTCGCCCTCTTCGGGATCTCGGCCGTGCTGCGCTACTCGCTGAGCCCGCGCGCCGGCTAGGCGAGCTTCCCGGCCACCACTGCCGCGGCGAGCAGCGTGAGGAAAACGACCGCCACCAGCAGAGCCGCCCAGCCGGAGTCGCGGAAGGTCCGTGGGCCCGCCTCGAGCGGCTGCGGCCGGCGCGTCGGCGGTAGTGGCACCTCCCCCGGCTGACGTGCCGTGCGGGGAGCGGCCCGCGTCTCGGCGGCCGTGGCGCGCCAGGTGGCCCAGGTGCGGGTCGTGGTCGGCTGCGCCGGGCGGATCGGGCGACGGGAGGCAGCCCAGTGGCCACTGCTCGGGGTGCCAGCGGTGGGGTGGGAGGTGTCGTAGTCCGCCCGCCGCGTGGCCGAGGAGAGGGTCGCCCATGCGTCGTTCACCAGCTGCATCCGCGCGGCGACCTGCTCATCGGGGTGCAGATCGGGATGGAAGCGCTTCGCCAGGCGCCGGTGGGCCAGCGCAACCTGCTGCGGGCTCGCATCGCGGGCGATGCCCAGGACCGCGTATGGATCGAATGACGAGCGATCCGGCATTCGGCGATTCTAGTCGTCGCTCCCGGCCCGCACGGGACTCGGGAGGCGCCCGCGCCATCGGTCTAGACTCCGGCCATGGCCGAACGTCGACCGATCCTGATGCTCATCGACGGCCCGAGCATCGTCTACCGGGCCTACTTCGCGATGATGCAGACCCCGCTGACCACCTCGGACGGGATGCTGGTGACGGGCATCTTCGGCTTCTTTAACATCGTGCTGCGCGGCATGCAGGACGTGAAGCCCGACTACGCGATCGTCAGCTTCGACCTCGGCAAGCCCCAGTTCCGCTTCGACGCCTATCCCGATTACAAGGCCGGGCGCCCATCCATGCCCGATGACCTGCGCGCCCAATTCCCGGTGGTGCGGGAGCTGGTGAGCATGATGGGCATGCCCATCCGCGAGCTGGCCGGGTACGAGGCCGACGACGTGATCGGGACGCTCGCGCTCCGGGCCGAGGCGGAGGGGGTCGACACCATCATCGTCTCCGGCGACCTCGACGGACTGCAGCTGGTCGATGACCACATTCGCCTGCTGACGACGCGCATGGGCGTGGCGAACACGGTCATCTACGACGAGGAGAAGGTTAACGAGCGATACGGCCTGCGCCCGGACCAGATGCTCGACTACAAGGCGCTGAAGGGCGATACCTCCGACAACATCCCGGGCGTGCCGGGGGTGGGGGAGAAGACGGCGAGCGCCCTGCTCCAGCAGTTCGGCTCGCTCGATGCGCTGTACGACCGGCTCGACGAGGTGAAGGGCAAGCTTCGGGAGCGGCTGGCCGAGCACCGCGAGTCGGCCTTCCTGTCGCGCCAGGTGGGGCGGATCGTGACTGATCTGCCGGTTGCGCTCGACCTGGAGTCGGCGCGGACCGGCCGCTACGACCGTCGGGCGGTGGCGCAGCGTCTCCGGGAGCTGGAGTTCCGCTCCCTGATCGATCGGCTGCCGCCGTCGAGCATCGCCCCGACCGGACACGACGCGCCCGAGCGCGACACGAAGGGCGGTCTTCAGCTGTCGCTGGACCTGCTCGGAAGCGGCCTCCACGGCGGCTCGTCGGTGAGCGGGCCGTCGGAACCGGCGCCGCCACGCGTCGCACCCGACCCCCTGGTCGACCCGGGCGGCGCGATCGAGCACGTCGATCCTCGCGTTCCACGCAGCGAAGAGGACCGGCTCGAGCTGGAGGCGTGGCTGGCGGCTCATGCGACGTCGGTCGGGCTTGGCTGGGCGGCCGGTCCCGGTCGACCACTGGAACGCGCGCTGCTCGGCATCGCCCTGGCCGGCGCAGATGGCAGCTGCTGGTACATCCCGCTCGGCGAGGTGACCGGCGGCGGGATCGGATGGCTGCCGCGTTGGTTTGCGCGGGACGATCGAACACTGATCGGGCATGACCTCAAGCAGCTCGTTGTGCTGCTCGCCCGCTCCGGCGCACCGCTCAGCGGACCGGCCTTCGACACGAGCGTCGCGTCCTACATGCTCAACCCTGCGCTGCGCGCGCAGACGCTCGACGACCTGGCGGCCAACCGATACGGTGCCGAGCTGCCACCCCGGCCGGTGAGCCCGGAGACCGGAGCCGAGGAGACGGTTTCCGCGCGCCGCGCGGCCGCCGAGGCGCTCACCGCGCTGCTGGTGAAACCGGCGCTCGAGGCCGAGATGGCCGAGGCCGGCCTTACCAACCTGTTTGCCGAGGTCGAGATGCCGCTGCTGCCGGTGCTGGCCGACATGGAGCTGGCCGGCGTGATGATCGATCTCGATGTGCTCGCCGCCATGGCGGCTGAGTTCGGCGCCCAGCTGGCCGAGCTCGAGACCCGCATCTACGAGCTGGTGGGGCACCCCTTCAACATCGGCTCGCCCAAGCAGCTCGAGCAGATCCTGTTCGTTGAGCTGGGCCTGCCGGCCACCAAGCGCACGCGCACCGGATTCTCGACGGACGCATCGGTCCTGGAGGAGCTGAAGGAGAAGCACGAGGCGGTGGCGCTCATCCTCGAGCATCGGCAGGTGGCCAAGCTCAAGTCGACCTACGTCGATGCGCTCCCGGCGCTGGTGGACGATGCGGGGCGGGTGCACACCACCTACTCGCAGGCGATCGCCGCCACCGGCCGCCTGTCAAGCGCCGATCCGAACCTGCAGAACATCCCGATCCGCACCGCACTGGGGCGACGTATCCGGCGCGCCTTCGTAGCCCCGCCCGGAACGTTGCTGCTGGCGGCCGATTACTCGCAGGTCGAGCTGCGCATCCTGGCCCACGTGTCGGGCGATCCGGGGCTGAAGGCGGCCTTCGCCGCCCACGAGGATATCCACCGCTCGACCGCTGCGCGGGTGCTCAAGCTGAGGCCGGAGGAGGTCAGCTACGAGCAGCGCAGCATGGCCAAGATGGTGAACTTCGGGGTCGCCTACGGGATGAGCGACTTCGGCCTCGCGGAGCGGCTGCACATCCCGCGCGAGGAGGCGCAGCGCTTCATCGCCGACTACTTCGCGGCCTACGAGGGGATCCGCCGCTACATCGTCGAGATGAAGATCATGGCCCGCGACCAGGGCTACGTGTCGACTCTGCTGGGCCGCCGCCGCTACATCCCCGAGCTGACCGCCCGCAACCCGTCGCTGCGCCAGGCGGGGGAGCGGATGGCGATCAACATGCCGATCCAGGGGACCGCCGCCGACGGGATCAAGATCGCCATGGTTCGGCTGGCGGCAGGGATGCGCGAGCGCGGCCTTCGCTCCCGCATGCTGCTGCAGGTGCACGACGAGCTCGTGTTCGAGACCGATGAGGCCGAGCTGCCCGGCCTCGCGTCCCTTGCCAGAGAGGTGATGGAGAGCGCCCTGCCGCTTGACGTGCCGCTCACCGTCGAGCTCAAGGTGGGCGCCGACTGGGCCGGGATGGATCGCTACGAACCGCAGCCGGATGGCGGCTGGCGGCGACTGCCACGCCCGGCCGATGCCGAGGTCGACGAGCCGGTGCTGGCCGAGGCCGTCGGCTGACAGATGCCGGAGCTCCCCGAGGTCGAGACCGTGGCGCGCGACCTGCAGCGCTGGGTGGCCGGCGCCACGATCGTCGATGCCGAGGTGCGCTGGGAGCGGACGATCCGTTATCCGCAGCCCGGTGACCGTTTCGTGGCCGAGCTGCGCGGCGCCACCATCCGGCGCGTGGGGCGGCGGGCGAAGAGCGTCCTGCTGCACCTCGCCGACGGCAGGGTCATGACGGTCGCGCTGCGCATGACCGGGGCGCTGATTGTCGCCGCCGCGGGCACCCCTGACGACCGATATGCGCGCGTCGTCTTCCGGCTGGCCGATGGCCGCGAGCTGCGCTATCGGGACGTTCGCAAGTTCGGCCGGATCGGGCTCTGGGAGCCGGGTGGGGTGCGACGCCGGACGCGCAGCGGGACGCGCAAGGGTGCCGTGAAGCGGGGGGTCGCCGAGCGTCGGGAGCCGTATCGGGTCGGCGACGTCTTCGCCCGGCACGGTCCGGAGCCGCTGGCTCGCTCCTTCAGCTCGGAGCGGTTCGCGGCTCGCCTGGAGGGGCGCTCGGCCCGGCTCAAGACCCTGCTGCTGGACCAGACGTTCATCGCCGGGGTCGGCAACATCTACGCCGACGAGGCGCTGTGGCGGGCGCGGCTCCACCCGCTGCGCGCCGCCGACACCCTCACCCCGATCGAGGTGCGGCGCCTGCATCGCGCGGTGCGGGCCGTGCTGCGGCAGGGGATCGCCAACCGGGGCTCGAGCGTCGCCGACTACGTTGGCGCGGACGGCGAGCCGGGCGAGAACGCCGAGCGGCTGGCCGTCTATCAGCGCACCGGGTTGCCCTGCCTTCGCTGCGGGCGGGCCGTGGTACGCATCGTGGTCGGACAGCGCAGCACCCACTTCTGCCCGCGCTGCCAGGCGCTGGCGGGCGTGCAGCCGCCGCCATGAAGGTGATCGGCCTGACCGGCAACATCGGCTGCGGCAAGAGCACGGTGGCCGGCATGCTGCGCGACCTGGGGGTGGTCATCATCGACGCCGATGCCGTGGCGCGCCAGGTGCGCAGCAGCGACGGGGTCGCCCAGCAGCGGATGCAGGAGCGCTTCGGCACGCTCGACGCGGGGGAGCTGGCCCGCATCGTCTTCAGCGATCCAGCCGCGCTGGCCGACCTGGAGGCGATCCTGCATCCACCGGTCCGCGACGAGGTGCGCACGCTCCTGGCCGAGCTGTCGGCGGCCGGGGCGGAGGCTGCCTGCATCGAGGCGATCAAGCTGCTCGAGTCGCCCCTGCGCGACCGCTGCGACGAGACGTGGGTGGTGCGCTGCGACGAGGCCGACGCGCTGGCCCGGCTGGCGGCGCGGGGCCTGGACGAAGCGGCCGCTCGTGCGCGGCTGGCCAATCAGTCGCCGCAGGCCACCAAGGTCGCCGCTGCCGACCGCGTGATCGACGG
>JBGQCU010000077.1:0-9112 GCA_041495495.1 Candidatus Limnocylindria bacterium | reverse complement strand
CTGGCCGGGCGCGACCTGCTGGCCGGCGCCCAGACCGGCACGGGCAAGACGGCGGCCTTCGTGCTGCCGATGCTCCAGCGCCTGTCGGCCTCGCAGCCGCCCAACGGAGCGCGACCGCGCATCCGCGCCCTGATCGTGGTCCCCACCCGGGAGCTGGCCATGCAGGTCGAGGAGAGCGTCCGCGTCTACGGTGCCAACAGCCGGCGGTCGACCACCATCTACGGCGGCGTTGGCTTCCCCGCCCAATTCCAGGCGCTTCGACGCGGTCCGGAGATCGTCGTCGCCACGCCCGGCCGCCTGCTTGACCACGCCCGCCAGGGGACCATCGATCTGGGCGCCGTCGAGATCCTCGTGCTGGATGAGGCGGACCGCATGCTGGACATGGGGTTCATCCGCGACATCCGCGCCATCCTCGCCCTGCTGCCGCCGCGTCGCCAGAACCTGCTCTTCAGCGCCACCTTCTCCAATGAGATCCGGGTGTTGGCCGAGGGGATGCTCGACCGGCCCGCATCGGTCCAGGTCACGCCGCGCAACACGCCCACCGATCTGGTGCGCCAGGTGATCCACCCGGTCGACCGTGCCCGCAAGCGCGAGCTGCTGTCGCACCTGGTGCGCAGTCATGCCGTGGATCAGGCACTCGTCTTCACGCGCACCAAGCACGGGGCCGATCGGCTCGCCGAGCAGCTCTGGCAGGACGGCATCGCCACCGCCGCGATCCACGGCAACCGCTCGCAGCCGCAGCGCGTCCGCGCGCTCAATGACTTCAAGGCCGGGCGCGTGACCCTGCTGATCGCCACGGAGGTCGCGGCCCGCGGGCTTGACATCGAGCAGCTGCCGCACGTCGTCAACTTCGAGCTGCCGATGGTCCCGTCGGACTACCTGCATCGCATCGGCCGCACCGGCCGTGCCGGGATCGAGGGCGACGCCATCTCCCTGGTCTGCGTCGACGAGGCTCCCCTCCTGCGCGAGATCGAGCGGCTGCTCGGCCGCCCCATCCCGTCCACGGTGGTGCCCGGCTTCGAGCCGGACCGCTCGATCCGCCCCGAGCCGATCCGCCTCCGCACCGGCGGCGGTGGGGGAGGCGGCCAGCGCGGTTCGCGACCGCCTCGGCGGCCCCCAGCTGCTGCATGGGGCAGCGGACGGCATGCCGGCCCGGGCAGGCGTCCCCAGGGCAGACCTGCCGGAGCCGCGATGGACAACCGCCGCGGCGGGTGGGTCAGCCTCCCCGGCGAGCGGACCCGCCGCTAGAAGCGTTAGTGGCGCACGCCTGCCGCGTCGAGGGTGACGACCGTCAGCGCCAGCCAGTCGTGCGGCCCGAACCTGACGGACGCCGGACCGGCGCCCATGCTAGCGACCGCGGACCACGCCGGACGGGCTGCTAGACTCCGAAAGGTGAACTACGAGCTGTATATGGCCGAGGCCATCGCCGAGGCCCGGCGCGGCGCCGAGGAGGGGGAGACGCCGATCGGCGCGGTGGCGGTCCTCGACGACGCCATGATCGCGCGCGATCATCGGCGCATCCTCCTGCAGCGCGATCCCACCGCCCACGCCGTCCTGCTGACCCTGCAGGCCGCCGCTCGCAAGCTCGACGCGAAGCGGCTGCCGGAGGTGACCATGTTCACCACCCACGAGCCGTGCGCGATGTGCGTCGGCGCGCTCCTGGAAGCCCAAGTCCGGACCCTGGTCTACGCCGTTCCCGACGAGCGCCGAGGCGCCGCCGGCGGCGCCGTCCAGCTGGCCCGCGCGCCCGGCATGCCGCACCAGATATCGGTCATCTCCGGGGTGCGCGAGGACGAGGCGCGTCGCCTGCTGGCCATCGCCCCAGCGCCAGCCTGATCGGACCGCTGCTAGACTCCGTCGCCGGAGAGGTGTCCGAGTGGTTTAAGGTGCCGCTCTCGAAAAGCGGTGTGCGATGAGCACCGTGGGTTCGAATCCCACCCTCTCCGCCACGCATCAGAGCCTCCCCGGAGAGGTCGCCTAGTGGCCTATGGCGCCGCATTGGAAATGCGGTTCGGGGAAACCCGTCGAGGGTTCGAATCCCTCCCTCTCCGCCACCTCCCAATTGACCGATGCGGCCACCACGTCTAGCATCCGCCCCGGCCGTGCTAGGTGGGGAACTAGCGGTGCCCTGTACCCGCAATCCGCTACAGCGGGACTGAATCCCCGGCCGAGGCTGATCCGCCTTCGCCTCCCACGACATCGACCGACGTTGAGAGTCGGGTCCCATGCAGCGAGGGTCCGTGAACCCCGTCAGGTCCGGAAGGAAGCAGCGGTAAGCGATCGCCTTCGGGTGCCATGGGGCGACCTGGCTGGAGCCGGACGATGGGCGCGTGTGCGGAGACGGTCGATCGACGTCGGGTGCACGGCCATCATCTGCTCTCCCGCGACCGCGACCGGATCGCGGTTCGGTGTACGGTTAGGAGGCCATGGTCGACCCCGCCGCCGCCGCATCTCCCGAGCCATCCGCCATCTATCGCCGATGGCGCTCGCAGCGCTTCGCCGAGCTGATCGGGCAGGATCCGATCGTCGCCACGCTGCGGAATGCCGTCGCCACCGACAAGATTGCGCACGCCTACCTGTTCGTCGGCCCTCGGGGGACCGGCAAGACCTCGATGGCTCGCATCCTGGCCAAGGCCATCAACTGCACCCAGCGCGGCGACGACGGCGAGCCGTGCGACGCATGCCCGGCCTGCGTATCGATCCGCGAGGGGCGTGCGATGGACGTCATCGAGATCGACGCCGCCAGCCACGGGCTGGTCGAGGATGCCCGCGACCTGGTGATGCGCGCCTTGACCGCACCGGCCGAGCTGCGCCGACGGGTCTACATCATCGACGAGGTCCACATGCTGAGCGCCCACGCGTTCAACGCCCTGCTCAAGCTGATCGAGGAGCCGCCCCCGCACGTCGTCTTCATCCTGGCCACCACCGATACGCACAAGGTGCCGGCCACCGTCATCAGCCGCACCCAGCGCTTCGACTTCCGCCGGATCTCGGTGGCGCTGATCGCCGCCAAGCTGGCCCGCATCGTGGCCGCCGAGCCAGCACAGGCCGATGCCGATGCGCTCGAGCTGATCGCCGAGCTGGCGGACGGGGGCATGCGCGACGCCGAATCGCTGCTCGACCAGGTGCTCGCCTACGCCGGCGATCGGATCAGCGCCGACGCCGTCCGCGAGGCGGTCGGGCTGGCCGATGAGACAGAGATCAGCGCGCTGCTGGATGCCTACCTGGCCGGGGACGCGCCGGCGGCGCTCGATCGGATCGAGGCGCTGGCCGACGTCGGGCGCGACATGGGACAGGTCGCCGCACAGGCGGAGGGAGAAGCACGCCGCCGTCTCCTGCGAGCCGCCTCCGATCCGCTCCTCGCGCGACGCCTGGCCGGGATGCTGCGGACCTTGGCCGAAGCCGCCACGGTCGGTGCGCGGGAGGGTCGCTCGCGCCTCGCCCTCGAGCTGCTGGCCGTGGAGACGACCGGCACCTCCGGCGCCGCGGCGACCGCGCCACCTGCACCAGCGCAGCGGCCCGCTCCGCCGCGCCCCGTACCGTCTCAACCCATCTCGGTGGAGGCCGCCGCGCCGTCTAGCGTGACGGCATCGGCTCCGGTGGAGATGGAGGCCGTCAGCGCGGACCCCCCACCGGGCGATGTGCAGGGCGTGCGGGCGCACTGGGGCGATGTCGTCGAGCGCGCGGCCCCGGCCATCAAGCCGCTCCTGCGCGAGTGCCGCCCGATCGCCGTCGACGGGGTTCGCCTGACCCTTGCCTTCCCCGAGGAGCGCGCCTTCATGCGTGCCAAGGCTGCGACGCGGGCGCCCGCCATCGAGCAGCTGCTGAGCGTGGTCCTGGGCGGCAGCTGGGCGATCGAATGCGTGGCCAGCAACGTGGAGCTCGAGCCGCTGACGGTGGCGCAGGCGATCGTCTCGGATCCCGGCGACGCCGACGGTCTGGCTCTGCTTGAGGGGGTCCTGCGCATCACCGGCGGCGAGCTGGTCGATGCCCCGGAGGTCCGGTCATGAACATCGCCCAGATGGCAAAGATGGCCCAGCAGATGCAGGCCCAGATGGCCAAGGTCCAGGCGCAGCTGCGTGAGACGACCCTGGAGGCGACCGCCGGCGGCGGGGCCATCCGGGTGGTGATCACCGGCGCCCAGGAGGTCCGGCTGATCGAGATCGAGCCGGCTGCCGTCGACCCCGCCGAAGTCGAGATGCTGCAGGACCTGGTGATGGCCGCGGTCAACGACGCCATCGCCCGGAGCAAGGAGCTGGAGCGCGAGCGCTTGGCCTCGGTGGCCGGCGGGATCGGCCTCCCCGGCCTGCCGGGCATGCGTTGAGCGTTTCGGGGTGAGCGGCCTGATCGTGCCGGTCGCGCGCCTCATCGAGGAGTTCAGCAAGCTCCCCGGCGTGGGGCGCAAGACCGCCCAGCGCCTCACCTACCACATGCTGCGCGCCCCGGCCGACGAGGCCCGATCACTGGCGGCGGCGCTGGTGGCGGTGAAGGAGGAGGTCGCCTACTGCACGACCTGCTGCAACATCACCGATCGCGGGGTTGACCCCTGCGCCTTCTGCGCCGATGACCGCCGCGACGCGACCCGCATCTGCGTGGTCGAGGAGCCGCTCGACGTGCTGGCGATCGACCGGACGGGGGAGTACCGCGGTCGGTACCACGTCCTCCACGGCGCCATCAGCCCCATCGACGGCATCGGTCCCGAGCAGATTCGCGCGCGCGAGCTGGTGGTCCGGGTGGCCGCCGGCGGCGTGGAGGAGGTGATCCTGGCCACCAACCCGAACCTAGAGGGAGAGGCGACGGCCATGTACCTCGCTGACCTGCTTGCCCCGCACGTGCCGATGGTCTCGCGCATCGCCCGTGGCCTCCCGGTCGGCGGAGACCTCGAGTACGCAGACGACGTGACCCTGATCCGCTCGCTCCAGGGTCGCCGGCAGATGGAGCGCTCCTAGGCCGCGATGACTCGCGAGGACCAGCGTGCCAGCGACCCCGCCATGCAGCCGATGCTGCGGCTGCTGGCCGGAACCCATGGCGACGACAAGCACGACCCGAGCGCGCTCTCCATCCTCGACGTGGTCTGGGTTCTCTACCAGCGGGTCCTGCGCCATGACCCCGCCAACCCGCGCAGCGAGGCCCGCGACCGGTTCCTGGTCAGCAAGGGCCACGGCCCTATCGCGCTGTATGCCGTCCTCGCCGATCGTGGCTTCTTTCCGGCAGGCGAGCTCGCGCATTTCCTGGAGTTCGACGGTCGGCTCGGCGGTCATCCGGACCGCAACCTCGTCCCCGGGATCGAGGCCTCGACCGGCTCGCTTGGCCATGGATTCCCGATGGCGACGGGCGTGGCATTGGCGCTGCAGGCCAAGGGCAGCGACCGGCGCGTCTTCGTCCTGATCGGTGACGGCGAGGCGAACGAGGGCAGCGTCTGGGAGACGGCTCTGCTGGCGGGGAGCCTGCACCTGCCCAACCTCACCGGCATCCTGATCAACAACCACAGCAGCACGCGGCCGCTCGGCGACGTGGCCGCCAAGTTCAGCGCCTTCGGCTGGGCTGCCACCACCATCAACGGACGGGACCACGTCGCCATCGAGGCGGCGCTGCGCGCCCAGGATATGACCCGCCCGAGCATGGTCGTCGCCGAGGTGGACGGATGAACGACCCGACCATGCGCGCCCAGATGGCGCTCACGATTACCGAGCTCATGGACAGCGACCCGCGACTCGTGATGGTGCTGGCCGACATCAGCGCCGGCCTCTTCGAGGACGCCGCGGCGGCCCATCCGAGCCGGGTGATCAGCGTGGGGATCATGGAGCAGACGGCGGTCAGCCTCGCCGCCGGTTTCGCGCTGGAGGGCTTCGTGCCGGTGGTCCATTCTATCGCCCCCTTCGTGGTGGAGCGGCCGTTCGAGCAGATCAAGGACGACTTCTGCTACCAAGGCCTGGGCGGCAACTTCATCAGCATTGGCGCCTCGTACGACTACGCCAGCGACGGAATGACCCACCAGGCCCCGGGCGATGCAGCGATCCTCAGTACGCTGCCCGGCATGGAGGTCATCGTCCCGGGCACTCCTGACGAATTCGATGCCCTCTTCCGTGAGATCTACGCCGATGGGTCGCCCACCTACTTCCGCACCAGCTCCCAGGTCAACCAGGCCAGCCGGCCGGTGCGCTTCGGTCGGCTCGACGTGGTGCGTACCGGCGCGGAGGCCACCGTCGTCGTGGTGGGACCGCTGCTTGATCGGGTGCTCGAGGCCTGCGCCGGGCGAGACGTATCGATCGCGTACTGCACCACCGTGGCGCCCTTTGACGCAGCGGGCCTGCGCGCATTGGCCGGCGATCGGCCGGCGCCCCTCTTGCTGGTCGAGCCGTACTACGCGGGGACTGGGGTCTCCGCGGTGGTGCAGGCGCTGGCCCCGGCGTGGCTGCGCGTGGAGGCGGTAGGCATCCCTCGGCGCGTGCTGAGCAACTACGGCACCGCCGATGAGCACGATGCTGCGCTGGGCCTCACCGCCGCGGGGATTCGCGCTCGGCTCGACGAGCTGTTGGCGGCCCCTCTCGGTTGACAGTCGCCGGGTGGAGCGCTAGCGCGATCGCCGGGGTGGGGAATGCCGCCGGCGACGTTCCGCCAGGCCACTCATTCCGATCAGCCCCAGGAGAAGGATGCCCGCCAGCGCCGCGACCATAGATGGCACCTGTTGTCCCCTGCGCGCACCGTCCATACCGGCGTCCGGGATGGTGGGTATCGGTGTCTGGGGAGGCACGAGGCTGGGGGTCGCCGTAGGGCTCGGGGTCGGCGTGGGGGTGGGCGCCGGCGGCCCCACGCTGTCGACGTCAGAGGCGGTCACCTCCGGGAACGGATTGCCGAGGACATCCGAGTACGTCGCGCTCGCATCGTTCGACACGGTTCCGGTTGCGTTCGGGTCCACCGCAACCGTGATGTCGACAGCCGCGCTGTCACCGGCGTTGATCCAGTCGTCCAGCCCGGCCGTTACCACCCCGAGGCTCTGGGTACAGGAGCCCGTCGCCGGCGCCAGGATCGCGCACGACTGGTAGGTCGAGTTGGTCGGGATCGTGTCGGTGATGACCACCGCATGCGCCGCGCCGGCGGTGGCTCCGCTCGCCGTGTTCGTGGCCGTGACCGTGTAGGTGAGATCGCCGCCGGCGGGCGCCACCGTCGTGCTGTCGGTCTTGCCGATCGAAAGGACGGGCGTTGGCGGCTGGCTAAAGAATTCGCCGACGCCGTTCTGGGCCTCCTGGATGAACTGATTGTTGCTGGACAGACAGCTGACAATCCGCCACCAGCCGGCCTCGGGGCTTGCAATCGCGTCGCCGCCGCGCGCGAGGCCTATCCCCCCATTCCAGGCGCCATTATTCGAGAGCGTTCCTACCGTCCCGCCGCTCAGGCCCGTCGGGTCGTAGATGTCGGACGGCGCGTAGTAGCGGACGCGCGTGTTGCCGTCCATGTCGAAGTTGTTGAACGTCACCGACGCCTGGAGGGGGGACACGAACTCCCAGAGCGTCAGGCACGCAACGCCGCCCAGGCTTTGCTGGTAGCTGATTTGGACCAGGCCGATGATGATCTCGTCATTCGTGCCCGGCTGGCCATCCAGGTTGTCAGCGTTCGCCGGTGGGGCGTTGTTGGGGTTCCCGTCGTTGTCGGTTCCGACGCGGATGCGCCACCCGTTGTCGTCGTCCGCCTCGCCGATCACCGCAGAGCGGACGACGTAGCTGCCGCACGTCACCGGCGAGAGCGTCGCGAAGCGCACCCATGTTTCGGCCAGCACCGGTTCCGGCGCGTAGGTCGTGATCAGGATTCCGGTCCCCGGAAGCGGGTGGTCGTATCCGGGGCCGATGGTTGCGCTCGGTCCATACAGCTCGAATACCGTGGAGTCATTGGCGTTCCGAGGCTCGTCGCTGAGGCTGAGCGCCCCCAGGGCGTTCATCTCCGGACTGAAAAGATCGATATAGAGGGGTGTGCCGGATGGCCAGCCGCACGGGACGGTGATGGTGACGTAGTGGTACCCAGCCCCGGCTCCGGCCGTGGTCGAGCTGTACCAATCACCGATGGTGACCGCCGCGTTGGGGCCCGACGTCTGGATGTAGAAGCCGCCCGACGGCGGGATCTCAGCGGCGGCGCCGCTGCCCACCCCAGGTCCCGCCACGAGCGCAGCCAGAAGCGTGGCTGCCGCCACGACTGCGCCACGGCTGGCGACCGGCCGCATGGCCGTCCGAGGGTTCATCGGGTCTCCACTTGGGGGGCACTGGCGCGTGGAGGTACGAGGTCGCATCATAGCCCGGTGGCGGTCGGCCAGAACGGTAAAGGGGCACGGGCCGCGGTTGACACCCCGGAGCCGGGCGCGTACCATTCAAGGTCGCGCCGGCATGCGTGCCGGTAGGCGATGGGAGAACCTCGACCCACCCGGCCGAGCAGCTCCGCGCCAAGCTTCCCGATCACGGAGGCCACAGAATCGAGCGAGACCGATCCGTCGGTAACGTGAACTTAACAGCTGAAGAGTGACAGGAACCCACACGAGTCAACGGGACAAACGTCTGAACTGTGAACGGTGGTGGAGCCCTAGGGCAAGACCACTGTTTTTGTTTGGAGAGTTTGATCCTGGCTCAGGACAAACGCTGGCGGGGTGCATGAGACATGCAAGTCGAACGGGGTTGAACGGGCTTGCTCGATCAACCTAGTGGCGGACGGCTGAGTAACGCGTAGGTGACCTACCCGGAAGTGGGGAATAACTGCCCGAAAGGGTGGCTAATACCGCATGTGGTCGGCGATTCACTTCGCCGCCTAAAGCCGTAAGGCGCTTCCGGCGGGGCCTGCGTCCGATTAGCTAGTTGGTGGGGTAATGGCTCACCAAGGCGACGATCGGTAGCTGGTCTGAGAGGATGATCAGCCAGACTGGGACTGAGAACGGCCCAGACTCCTACGGGAGGCAGCAGTCGGGAATTTTGCCCAATGGACGAAAGTCTGAGGCAGCAACTCCGCGTGAGGGACGAAGGCCTTCGGGTCGTAAACCTCTTTTCTCAGGGAAGATACAAGACGGTACCTGAGGAATAAGCCACGGCTAACTACGTGCCAGCAGCCGCGGTAATACGTAGGTGGCGAGCGT
>JBGQCU010000076.1:0-9221 GCA_041495495.1 Candidatus Limnocylindria bacterium | reverse complement strand
CGGCGCCGAGCCGGGCGACACGCTGGAGATCGAGCTGCTCGACTTCCAGCCCGCCGAGTGGGGCTGGACCGCCAGCATCCCCGGCTTCGGCCTGCTGACCGACGACTTCCCGGACCCGGCCCTGCGCATCACCCGCCTGGCCGCGCACTCCGCCGAGTTCCTGCCCGGCGTGCACATCCCGCTCGCCCCGTTCTGCGGGGAGGTGGGGGTCGCGCCGCCCACCGAGGGTGCCCACTCGACCATCCCGCCCGACGTCTACGGCGGCAATATGGACACCCGCCACCTGACCGCCGGCACGAAGCTGTACCTGCCCGTCTTCGCGCCGGGTGGCCGCCTCTCCCTGGGCGACGGGCACGCGGCGCAGGGCGACGGCGAGGTGTGCGGCACCGCCATCGAGACTCCCATGCGGATCCGCCTGCGGGTGAGCGTCCGCAAGGACCTGCACGTCACCGCCCCGGAGTTCCTGACGCCGGGCCCGCTGGCGACCGGCACCAACATCGGGCCCTATTACGCGACCGATGGCGTCGGCCCCGACCTGATGACCGCGGCGCGCGACGCGACGCGACGCATGATCGACTACCTCGGCCGCGAGCATGGCCTCGCCGCCATCGACGCGTACCTGCTGTGCAGCGTGGCCTGCGACCTGAAGATCAGCGAGATCGTCGACGCCCCGAACTGGATCGTGACCGCCTACTGCCCGCTGTCGATCTTCGGCTGAGCACGCGAAGCCCGGGCGGCATCGGCCGGCATCGGCCGGCATCGGCCGGCATCGGCCGGCATCGGCCGGCACCGGTCGGCATCGGCCGGCGATGGCGTAGCCACCCGGTGACCACAACGGCGAAGAAAGGCCGATCAGGCCGCTCTCGATGGCTGAATGGTCACCCCGTGGCTCCCGCGGGGAATCAGGAGCCTCATCCTCCCCGTTATAGCCACCCCGTGATCACGCGGCCGTACGGCGGCACCGCGCACAGGGTGACGAGGCGTTCCTCGCGAACCTGGGCTCCCCGGGATCTGAGCTTTCGCCCGGTGACCTACGACGCCAGGTCGATGATGCCCTTCATGCCGGCCTCGTAGTGGCCCGGCTCATGGCACGCGAATGCATACGGACCCACGCTGCCGAACGTGTAGGTCAGGTAGTCGACGTGTAACGGCTCGATCTTGTCGACCTCCACCACGATCTGGCCATCGGCCTGGTCCTGGGCGACCCGGTCGGCCGGCCCGATCTGGAACTCGTGGGTGAGGGACGAGCCGACGTTGGGCAGGACGAACAGGATCGTCTCGCCCGGCGTGACGGAGACCTCGGCCGGGACAAATTCGAGGTGGTCGTCCATCCGGATGACGATCATCCGCGGGTGCTCGACCGTCCCGAGCCACGGGGCCGTCGGGATGAGATTGACGAAGCCGATCATCCCGTTCTCGAAGTGACCCGGCGCATGGCAGGCATAGGCGTACGGTCCGGTCCCGGTGAAGGTGTAGGTCAGCGACTTCGTCGTCCCGGGGTTGATGTCGGCGACCTCCGGCGTGCCCGGCAGGTCGTCGAAGACGTCCTTCATCGGCCCGACCTTGAACTCGTGGACGGCCTTTCCGCTGTTTGAGATCTCGAAGGTGATCGTCTCGCCCTGCTGGACCGACACCACCGTCGGATAGAAGAGCAGCAGGTCGGTGACCTCGACGTTGACGATGCGCGGATTCGCCAGCGTGCCGGCGACGAACCCTGGCTGACCCGGGTCGGGCGGGGCCGGCGGCCGGGGGGTGGGGCTGGCCCCCGGTTCGGTCGACGGTGCGCCGGAGGCCGTGCCGCCATTGCTGGCGATCGGCCCTGCCGAGGCCGCCGGTGACGGACTCACGCCGCCCACGCCGCGGATGGTGCCGCCGCTTCCCAGCACGACGAAGGCGAGCAGCAGGCTGAGGATGAAGATGGCGCCGGTCATGGTGAAGGCGGCGAAGTAGGCGAGGGTTCGGTTCACGGCCGGATCATACGACCGACGCGACCGAGCTCGTCAAGACATGCGGGATCAGGGCGCCCGGTCCGCCACGCTCGGGACATCGAGGCCCAGGTGGTGGGCCAGCGCGTGGCGCACCTGCCGCCGCAGCCCGGTATCGGTCAGGAAGCCCACCGGCCCACCTCGCATCCGTCGCGCGGAGATCGTGCGCACCTGGCTGCAGACGATCATCGCCGGCTTCGTCTGCCCGGCCTCTCCCACCGGCAGGGCCACGTCGCCCGGGTAGCGCGCCTCCGCTCGAGCGGCGATCACCGGGCAGACGGTCATCAGTCCGGACCGATGAAACGGCTCATACGAGACCACCAGCGCGCGGCGGGTGCCTGCCTGCTCGTGCCCCTGCACCGGGTCGAGCGCCACCACCACGATCCCCCAGCGCAATGAACCGATGCTCAGGCCGGCCACGTCTGCCGGGTCCGGATCCGGGTGTCAATCAGGGTCCGTCCGGGCACGATTCGTCGAAGGTCGCGCCCGCTTACGCTGAGCCACGCTCCTACCGCGCCTCGACTACCGTTGAGCGATGAGAACCGAGTTCGTCGCCGCCAACGGCATCCGGTTCCACCTCAGGACCCAAGGCGACGGTCCCCTCGTCCTCCTCCTCCACGGCTTTCCGCAGTCGTCGTACGCCTGGCGCCACCTCATCCCGCAGCTGGCGGCTCATGGCTACCGCGTCGTGGCGCCCGACCTCCGCGGCTACGGCGAGACCTCCCGGCCCAAGCGGATCAGGGACTATCGGATCAGCACGCTGGGCGATGACGTGGCCGCCCTGATCGCGTCCCTGGGCGAGCCGAAGGCGCACCTCATCGGCCATGACTGGGGAGGCGCGGTGGCCTGGGAGACGGCGTTCACCCATCCGGAAGTGGTGGATCGGTTGGTCGTCATCAATTGTCCGCCGGCGCAGGCGCTGGTGAGAGCCTGGCGGACCTCGCTGCGACAGCTTCGCCTGAGCTGGTACATCTTCTTCTTCGCCCTCCCGTACCTGCCCGAGAGATTCCTGACCCGGCGCCACGGCGAAGTCCTGGCCCGGTTCTTCGAGGGTGGCAGCTTCAGCGCCGATGACCTCGAGATCTATCGCGCGGCGATCTGTCGCCCCGGCGCCGCCTCGGCCGCCCTGGCCTACTACCGCGCCGCGTCGCGCACGGTGCTCTCCGACGGCCGGCGCCTGCGCGGCAGGACGGTCGCCTCGCCGACGCTGGTCATCTGGGGCGAGCAGGATCCTGCGCTCGGCAAGGAGCTGACGCTCCACCTGGACCGATACGTCCGCGGGCCGCTGCGGATCGAATATCTCCGCGATGCAGGGCACTGGGTCGTCGAGCAATTCCCGGATCGGGTGGCCGACCTGCTGACGAACTTCCTGGCCGAAGGCGCGACGCCCCCGGTCTGATCCCGGCAGCTAGCCCGTTCGCGACGCAGCCATCGGTTCCAGGGCCTCGTTTGAGCGATGCGCGGCACAGGTGGCGTACCCGTCGATGACCCGCTCCCCATCCACATCGTGGACGGCGTAGTTCCACCCGACGGCGGGCTGACCGCATTCCGAGCAGGGCAGGCCCAGACGCTCGATCGCTGCGGGTCTCGACTGGCGCCTGCCGAGGCGAGCACGGACGCGGTCGAACAGCCGCTCGTTCGCGGTGCGGGCCCCCGCCATCGACGCGCTGACCGCGTAGGCGACCGATCGGTCGGGATGCGACTCGATCTGGTAGGGGACGGCGAGCGCCTGTCCATGCGACGCGCGGGCAGCCCAGCGGGTGCGAGCCGCCTTTTCTCGTGCCCGCAGCCTGCGACGCTGAAGGTGAAACGTAAACCAGGAGATGTGGTCGACGGTCCAGCCCTTCTGGTAGTAGAGCCCGACCTCCATCACCGCGCTGTGGAGCGCTCTCTGCGTCATCGGACCACCTCGCTGTTGTGGCGCCCACTGACATGAGGGCGCGCGCGCGAACGTTCTTGGTCGCAGGGCAACAGCGACATTGAGGCAGTACGGAGGCAATCGTGCCTGCCAGAGCGGTTCTACCACACCGTGGCCGCAAGTACCAGCCCCCCGCGACTCTGGGCCGATGGAGTGGGCGCGCCCCTCGCGGGGGCGCCGCCCCGTTTCGCCTGCCGCAGTCACCCGGTGACCACAACGGAGAAGAAGGGCCCGATAAGCCGCTCTTGATCGCTGAATGGTCACCCAGCGGCTCCCGCGACGATCAAGACGCCTCATGTTCCCCGTTGTAGCCACCCCATGACTCCGAGCGCACCCGAGCTCGGCGAGGCGCACCCGAGCTCGTGGAACGGCTGCGCAGCGACGCCCAGGCGGTCGCCTCCTCTTGACATCTGTACGCTCTAGTGTACCTTCTATCATCATGAAGACGGTACCGATCTCCGAGCTCCGCAAGCGGGTGGCTGACGTCATCGACGAGGTGCGAGCAAGCGACGAGCCCACGGTCGTGCTCCAGCGGTCGCGTCGGGCTGCCTACATCGTGAGCCCGGACCGATATGAGCGTGACCAGCAGGAGCTGACCCTGCTGCGCCGGCAACTCTTCGTGGCCGAGGTCCGCGAGGCCGAGGCCGAGTACACCACCGGCGCCGCTCCCCGCTTCGAGGACGTCGAACGGCTCCTCGACGAGCTTCGCTCATAGCGGTGCGGCTCTCCGCATCCAGCCGATTCCTCCGCAAGGCGAAGAAGCTGAAAGAACCCCAGGCCTTCATGCTCCGCGCGGCTCTGCGCCGTTTCGCCGCCGATCCGCAGGACCCGCTGCTCCACACCCACAAGCTGAAAGGCGAGCTGGAAGCCTACTGGGCGTTCAGCGTCGACGACGATCTCCGAGTCCTCTTCCGCTGGGAGGGTGAGGAAGCGTTTCTGGTAACCCTCGGCTCCCACGACGAGGTGTACTGACGCCGGCTTGAGGCCAACGCCCAACTCAGGAGGCGGGCTCGCCCTTCGCGGGGGCGCGGAGCGCGAGCTCGGCGCCCAACACGATCCAACCCACGCCATGCAGGACGGCCCCAATCTGGGAGAGCGGGTCGAAGATCGCTCGAAAGTCCCCGTGCGCCAGGCCGAACCGGTCGATCCCGGTGACGGCCAATGCTGAGCCGATGACCAGGAGAATCGGTCCCCACCTCGAGAAGGCACCGATGGCCAGGGACGCGGCTCCGTAGGCCGCCGCGGCGACCCACAGCAGGACGCCGGACAGGAAAATCACCATGCCGAGCTGGGAGCCGAACAGGTTGAGGTCACGCACGCCCAGCATGACCACGCCCAGGTACCACCCGTTGGCAAGGATCACCAGGGCACTGGCAACCGCCGCCAGCCGCGGCAACGCAGCCGCCTGCCGACGATAGAGACCCACGGCCACAGCGATCACGAACGCGTTGAACAGCATGATCCGCGGCGGATACCACACATCTTCGATGGTCACCACGTATGGAACGATCAGGACCAGGCCGGCCAAGACGCCGGCGATGCCCAGGGCGCGGGCCGAGAGGCTCGGGACGGTCGCTGTGGAATGGGCCACGGTTCGATCCCTCCGTAGATGCTCAGAGGCGGCTGACGTGAAGAGGTCGCCCACCGTGCGCATCCACAGGCGCAGCGGTCCGGCCGCCACACCCGCGTCGCGCGCCTCGCGCAGCTGGTCAGCGAAGAGCTGCGCCATCGGCTCCGCGTATCGGGCCTGGAAGGACGCCGGGTAGAGTCGAAGCAGCCGGCGGTAGATCCGCTCGTGGGTGCTCATCCGTCGGCGCGCAGGACCCACGGCCGGGCGGCGTTGACGACCGCCTCGAGCTGCCGAACATGGGCCGATGCCGCCGCCTGCCCGAGGGCGGTCAGGCGGTAGTAGCGGCGGCGCTGGTCGTCGAGGTCGGGGTCGGGACGGTCATCGGTCTCCTGAATGAGCCCGTCATCCAGGAGCCGCTTGATGGTGGTGTAGACCGCTCCCGGACCGAGCCGCACGGCCCCGTCGGTCATACGCGCGACCTCGGCCATGATCGCGTACCCATGCCGCTCCCCCGGCCCGATGGCCAGCAGGACGTACATCGGGACGCGCGAGAGCGAGGGGATCGGTGGCTGGCTGGTCGTGTCCATGGGTGGCACTATATCAGAGTTAGATGTAGTGTCAATGGATATAGTCTGGTAGCCTGGCGCCGCACCGTTTCACCTGCCGCAGTCACCCGGTGACCACAACGGAGAAGAAGGACCCGATAAGCCGCTCTTGATCGCTGAATGGTCACCCAGCGGCTCCCGCGACGATCAAGACGCCTCAACTTCCCCGTTGTAGCCACCCCATGACTCCGAGCGCACCTGACTCAATGTATGCGCGCAAGGGTTGCCGTTTGCATGAGCGCAAGTAACGCCCAAGTAGGGCCTGGTACGAGCCTCCCCTTGTGCACCGTTTGCACTCAGCGCAAATGAGCGTCGACTTCGGCGCAAATTCAGTGGAATACGGGCGCGCCGCGACGTCTTCTTGCGGGTTACTTGCGCCCGGCGCAAATCCACCGCACCCGGGGGCATCTGCTCACCGGAGGATCGCTTCCATCTCCCTCCGGACCGATCCGGGCTCCTCGATCCAGGCAAAGTGCCCGATCCCAGGCAGGATCCGCAGGGACGCGCCGGGGATGAGAGCGGCCGTTCGCTCCGCCTCCGCATACGGGATCGGCGAAGCAGCACCGTGCAGGACCAGCGCAGGCATCCGTAGCTGAGGCAGTCCGCGCTCCAGGGTGCCGGCCTCGAAATGCGCCGTGATCGACGGCCAGGTGATCAGGTGGCCCTCGAGATCCATCCGCATGTCGGGCATGGGTGGCGCGGTTGCGGGGTCGCCGAAGTAGTGCGGCCACAGCACGCGGAGGACGTCGAGCGACTCTCCGGGCGTCCCCTCCCCCGCCTCCTCGCGCGCCGAGTAGGCCTCGACCCACGCCCGCTGCTCGTCGGCCAGCCCCCGCATCAGATGCTCACCGAGGGCCGCCCCTCCCCCGTCGGGGACGGCTCCCAGAGCGTCGAGGGCCACCATCCCGAGCAGTCGGTCCGGCCGAGCCACCGCCAGATGCATCGCCAGGTGGCCGCCCCACGAATGGCCGATCGCCCAGGCCCGCTCCCAGCGAAGAGCATCAAGTACGGCGACTGCATCCGCCACGTGTCCCTCCACGGTGCGGTCCCCATCGACCGCGGATGGAGCGAGACCCCGCTGCTGATAGCGCGCGACGGTCATCACCCCGGAGAGCTCGGCCGCCAGACCGGCCAGGTAGTCGGAAAGCCCCGGACCGCCGTGAAGGAGCAGCGCGGGCGGGCCACTGCCACGCACCCAGCCCACAATCTCGCCACCGGGGACCAGGGCACGGAACTCCTGCTCGCTCGCGCCGAAAGTCATCGCGACAGCATACCCATGGCGAAGCCTCTCGAGCTGCCGGGCGGCTGTGGTCGAGCCCACGGACCACCCACGAGCCGGCGTGCTGGACTAGGCCGCCGGCCACACTCCGAGGATGGCGCCGACCAGCCATGCTGGACACTGGTTCTTGACACTAGGCGTAGGCATTCCTACTCTGGTGGTATGAAGGCGATCGTTTCTGAGAAGGGCCAGGTCACCATTCCGAAGGCTTTGCGCACTCGGCTCGGTATTCGACCAGGCGCCGTGCTTGACTTCGATGCCGAAGGAGGTCGCCTCGTTGCGCGCAAGACACAGGCCGCCGACCGGATCGATGCAGCCTGGGGCATCCTTGAGCTGCCCGAATCGGTCGATGCCTTTGTGGACCGCGCCCGCGGCCGCGGATGATCACCGCGGTCGATAGCAACGTGCTGCTGGACGTCTTCACCGCGGACGCCCGATACGGCGCCGCATCGCGCGACGCCCTCCGCCGGTGCTGGGCCGAGGGCAGCCTGGTTGCCTGCGAGGTGGTGTGGGCGGAAGTCGCCGCCGCATTCGCCGATGCCACCGCTGCCTCCCGGGCACTCGATGGGCTCGAGGTGGCCTACGATCCGTTGGATCGCGAAACCGCGCTGGCCGCAGGCATCGCCTGGCAGCGCTATCGGTCAGCCGGCGGCACCCGGCGGCGGATCCTGCCGGACCTGCTCATTGGCGTCCACGCGACGTCGCGGGCCGAGCGGCTGCTGACCCGCGATCGCGGCTTCTACCACGCTGCGTTCGCGAGCCTCGCCATCCTGGATCCCTCAGGTTGACGCGACCGGGGTAGGGCCAAGCCGGCTCGCCCTTGCCGTGGTCACCCAGTGACCACAACGACGAAGATGGACCGAATCCGCTGCCCTCCATCGCTGAATGGTCACGCGGTGACTCTCACGGCGAACAAGAAGCCTCATCTTCCCCGTTGTAGCCATCCAGTGACTGCGCCCCGCGCCACCCACCGGCCGCGACACTCAACCTGACACTCCCCCTCCTACACTCCCCGCGTGACTCCCACTCCCCCTCCGGACCCCTGGGACGACTGGGTCTCCGCCACCCGGACCCGCCACTGGATGGACGAGGATCCCCTCCTCGACTGGCTGGACCGATACGGTCGCGACCACGGCTTCACCCCCGACACCGAGCTCCCTACCCACGACCCTCGCACCGATTTCCGCGCCTTCGTGCTGGAGCAGGGCATCCGCTTCGAGGCCGGGGTCATGGCCCTCATCCGCCAGCGCTTCTCGACCATGCGCGTCAGCGAAGGGCCCGCGGACTCGCGCGACATGGCCAAGGCGCAGGCCACGGTCGAGGCGATGCGCGCCGGCGTGCCGGTGATCGAGCAGGCCGTGCTGCACAACCCGGAGCGACGCACCTACGGCATCGCCGACCTGCTCGTCCGATCAGACCACCTCAACACCCTCGTCCCCGACACCCTGGACGAGGACGAGGCCCACCTCCCCGCCCCGGCGCTGGCCACGAAATGGCACTACCGCGTCATCGACATCAAGTTCAAGACCCTCCACCTCCTCCGCGACGGCGGCGCGGGCAGCGGCATGGCCGACAACATGGCCCAGGTCTGGATCTACAACGACGCCCTCGCCCGCCTGCTCGGCATGCAGCCGGCCGCCTCCTACCTGCTCGGCCGCGCCTGGCAGCAGAACAAGGACCGCGGTGACGAGTGCTTCGACCGGCTGGCCCGGGTCGACCATGGCCGCGCCATCACCGACGAGCGGGGCCCGCTCTCCACCGCCACCCGCGCTGCCATCGACTGGGTCCGGCGCATGCGCCGCGAGGGAGGAGGCTGGGAGGTCCTGCCCACTCCATCGGTGCCGGAGCTGTATCCGCACATGCG
>JBGQCU010000075.1:0-9280 GCA_041495495.1 Candidatus Limnocylindria bacterium | reverse complement strand
GTGGCGCATCGTCTTCGACATCCCGTAGGGCTCAGCCTTGGAGTCATAGAAGAGCGGCTTCCTGGCGGTCTTGTCCCAGAGCGACATGTGCAGGTGGCCGCTGGAGCCTGTCCAGGTGTGGTCCGGCTTGGCCATGAAGGAGAGGCCGAAGCCGTTCAGCCAGGCGATCTCCTTGGCGCCGTGCTTGAAGATGACCGACTGGTCCGACATGTCGAGCACGTCGGTGTAGTGGATGTTCACCTCGTGCTGGCCTGGCGCCGCCTCCCCCTTGCTGAACTCGACCGGGATCCCGGCGGCGGTCATCAGGTTGCGCAGCTTGCCGTGGATCGGCTCGCCCTTGGTTGCCTGCAGGAGGTGGTAGTCCTCGTTGTAGTAGCCGAAGCGCTCGAGCCCGATGTAGCCCTTCTTCCATGCCTGCTCGTAGGTATCGGTCAGCAGGTAGTACTCGAACTCGGAGCCGGCCATGATCCGGAAGCCCATCTTGGCGGCCTTCTCCACCACCCGCTTGAGCATGGTTCGGGGCGAGATCGAAATCTCGTGGCCGTGGTGGTCGACGGTATCGGACAGGACGAGGGCGGTCTTCTCGAGCCAGGGGACGACCCGCATCGTGTCCCACACCGGGTCCGCGATCCAGTCGCCGTAGCCGGTCTCCCAGTTCATCAGCTGGAAGCCGTCGGGCGTATTCATCTCCATGTCGGTGCCGAGCAGGTAGGTGCAGAAGTGCGCCCCGTGGTCGATGGCGCCGTTCAGGAAGGCCTGCCCCTGGACCCGCTTGCCCATCAGCCGGCCCTGCATGTCGGTGAAGGCCACGATGAGCGTGTCGATCTGCCCGGCGCGCACCATCCCCTTCAGTTCGGCGAGCTTGGGGTGATCGCCGTGATCTTCCTTTGCCATGGTGTTCTCGCCTTTCTCTGCCAAGAGAGACCGATGGGCCGGCCGGATTGCCCGACCGACCCATCGTGCGGTGATTTGCCGGGAAGCGGCCCGACTCTACGTCAGGTGGTGACCTCCCGCGCGGCGTGCTCGAACTCGCGCTCGATCTCGGTCAGCTCCTCCTCGCGGCCCATGACCCGCGGGCCCTGGAACCTGCTACGCGCCCAGGCGAAGTAGTAGATCACCAGGAGGACGACGGCCAGGGCCATGAACGGCCAGCTGATGTTGCCCGAGGTCGGGAACGAGAAGAGCACCAGCAGGACCACGATCCAGAAGAGGGCCACCACGGCGACCGGCTTCGACCAGCGGCCGAGGCTCCAGACCCGCTCGCTTCTCCACCCGTCGGAGATGAGCGCGAGGAAGATCGGGATTCCGTACGCCGCGTACAGGAAGATCGTGCTGACCGCGGTCACGATCACGATCGCAATGCCGCCGCCGCCGGGCCCGCCGAGCGCGCCCATGTAGAAGGCAGCCACGGTGAACAGGAAGGCGACGATGGCGATGGTGACCAGGGCGTTCGTCGGCGTCCGATATCGGTGTGACACCTTCTTCAGCCAGCCCGAACCGGGCACGCCGTCGTCCCGGCTGAAGGCGAAGAGCATGCGCCCTGCCGACGCGATCGATGACAGGGTGCAGAACGACATTGCGATGGCGATGCCCGCACCCAGCAGATGCCCGAAGGTGCCGAGGTTGTACCGCAACGTCTCGAAGACGGCATACCCCTGTCCGAAGTAGTACGTGCTGTAGGTGGCGGAATCTGGCGCGGGGCCGCCATCCCTCGGGAAGAGCGTGTCGAGGTTGGGGAGGTGGGTGGTAATCACGAACAGGAAGATGTAGCCGGCGACGGCCGAGACGGCCACCGACAGGAAGATCCCCCATGCGCTGGAGATTCGCGCCCCAACCGTCTCCTCGGCGACATGCGCCGAGGCGTCGTAGCCCGTGTAGGTCCAGTTCGCCTGCAGCAGGGAGAACATGAAGGCGAAGAAGAGCGGGTAGCTGATGGCCGACCCGTACGTCATGTTGATCCCCAGGAAGGGAATGACGTTCGCCCACGACCCGAAGAACGTGTCCTGCGGCTGCACGGCGAACAGGGTCATCCCGGACTGGTCGGGCTTGCCGGACACGGTCAGCATGACGACGACGATGGCCACGATGGCGATGTGCCACCAGACGCTCACCTGGTTCAGGAGCGCGACGAGGTTGATGCCCCGCACGTTCAGGAACAGGCAGATGGCGAGCAGCACGCCCATCGTGACGAGCCCACCGGTCAGGATCGGCACATCCCCGATCTTGATCAGCTCGGTCACGTTGGTGTAGTCAACGCCCATGTTGCTGAGGATCGGGGTGACGATCGAAACGTTGAGGAATTGGGCCGCCGCATAGGCGATGCCGGCTACGATTGCGAACTGCCCGATCAGGTTGAACCAGGCGGTCCACCAGCCCCAGGCCTTGCCGCGCATCTTGCTGGCCCAGTAGTACAGGCCGCCGGCGGTGGGGTAGGCAGATGCGACCTCGGACATCGAGGCGGCGATGAACAGCACGAAGATCGTGACGAGCGGCCAGCCGATCAGGCTCGCCGCGGTCCCGGCCCAGGCCAGTCCGTAGTCGTACAGGATGACCGCGCCGGTCAGGATCGAGATGATGCTGAAGCTGATCGCGAAGTTGCTGAATCCGCCCATGCTGCGGAACAGCTCCTGGGCGTAGCCCAATCGGTGCAGGTCGCGAACGTCCTGCTGAATCACATCCTCGCGGGATGGCTGCGTCATGTGAAACCTCTCCTCCTGAGACGAGTTCGCGCGCGTGCGGGGCACGCGCTGCGGGGGCGAAGGTCAGGTCATGCGCGTCGGCGATTGTGCCGGCCGGATGCGGGGTCGCCTCCTTCCTGATGCGAGCGCCAGGTTCGCGCCGAACCACCGAAGGGCTCGTCGCGATGGGGCGAGCCGGACCCCGCGACTATACCCACGCCGGCCGTCCACGGGAAGGGGCCAATTCACGGCGAAGGGCCGCGTTCGTCGCGGCCCTTCCTGGGCTGGTCGGGAGGTCGCCCGCGGACTAGCCGGGCTCGCCTTCGGAGGTCTCGGCTGGGCCGGCACCCTCGCCCTCGGCGGCAACCTCGCCCTCCTCGACACCCTCCTCGGCGGCGACCGGGGCGATCTCCTCCTCGGCTCGCGGTGGCGTGACCTTGGCGACCAGGTCGTCGGGGTCGTTGAGGACGGTCACCCTGGCATCGACCACCAGGTCGCCGACGTGGATGGTGGCATCCATGTCGACCAGCGCCGTCAGGTCGACCGTGATCTCATGCGGCAGGTCGGCGGGGAGAGCTCGCACCTTCAGGTGATCGAGCGAGGTGAAAAGGATGCCTGCCTCCATCTCCACGGCGGCCGAGGTGCCGATGAAGACGAGCGGGATATCGGCCTGCATCTCGTGGCTCAGGTCGACCGCGAAGAGGTCGACATGGAGCGCCTTGCCGGTGAGCGGGTTGCGCTGGATGCCCTTGATGATGGCGCTCGTCGGACGCCCGCCGTCGACCGAGACGCTGACCACGCTGGTCCGTCCCGCCTGGTGGTAGAGGATCTCGAGCGCCTTGGCATCGATCTGCACGGGGATCGAGCCGGTCGTCTTGCCGAACAGGACGCCCGGAACCACGCCGGTGGTCCGCAGGCGCTTGTTCTGCTTGCCGTACACGTCGCGCGCGGCGACGTCGATCTCCAGGTCCATGAGTGCGGCTGATCCTCGAACTGAGCGCCCGGGCACGGCCGGACGACGGGATGCGACATTGCTGTGCGGGCCGGCATGGTACCAGCGCTCTGATCGAGCGGCAAGGAGGCCGATGCGGCATCGGGCTAGAATCAGCGGCCGAATGGCCGGCACGATCATGATCGTCGAGGATGAGCCCGCGGTGGCACGCGGGGTGCAGGTCGCGCTCGAGCGCGAGGGGTACACCACCGCCATCGTCGGCACCGGGGAAGAGGCGGTCGCTCGCTTCGCCGACATCGCGCCGGACCTGGTGCTCCTCGACGTGCGGCTGCCGGGGATCGACGGCTTCGAGGTCTGCCGCCAGCTGCGACGTGAGACGCGCGCCCCGGTTCTCTTCCTGACGGCGCGGGCCGACGAGGTCGACAAGGTGGTCGGCCTGGAGATCGGCGCCGACGATTACCTGGTCAAGCCGTTCAGCGTGCGCGAGCTGGTGAGCCGCATCAAGGCGCTGCTGCGGCGAGCCTATGGCGAGCTGGCCGACACCCAGACCGGCCGCACCCTGCGCCGCGGCGAGCTGGTGATCGACCTGGAGCGCCGGCGCGTAACCCGCGACGGCGAGCGGATCAGCCTGACCACCACCGAGTTCGACCTGTTGCGCCACATGGCCACCAAGCCGGGTCGCGTCTACACGCGCACCCAGCTGCTCGAGCTGGTGCGCGACTACGAGGCGCTGGAGGCCGACGAGCGGACCATCAACGTCCACATCAGCCACATCCGCGACAAGATCGAGCCGGACCCCTCCCAACCGCGCTTCATCAAGACGGTGAGGGGCGTCGGGTATGCATTCAGCGAGGACTGATCCACCGACGGAGCCGATGGTCGGGCGCGTCCGGCGCCAGCTCGCCTGGTTCCAGCAGCTGAATGCGCGCCTGGTGCTGGCCCTCGCCAGCGTCGCGCTGGTCGCGCTGCTGGTCTCGGGCCTGGCGCTCAACCAGATCCTGCCCGGCTATTTCGTGGAGCAGGCGACCAGCAGAGCGCGAACCGCGGCCCTGTCGACAGGGCTCCTCCTGATCGACCAGGCGAACCTGGTGCGCGTCTCGCAGCCGGAGCTGCTCACCGTTCGCGAGCTGCGTGAGACGCAGTTCCTGAAGGCGGTGGCCGAGAAGGCAGTGATCGAGCTGGCGCAGGGCACGGTCACCTTCTACAACGCCAGCGACGGCGGGCTGGCGGCCAGTGCCAGCCCGGACCCTGAAACCGCCGCCAAGCTCCGCGCCGAGGGCCTGCGCCCCGACCCCGACATCGCGCAGCAACAGTTCGCGGCGACGATCAAGCACATGCCAGACGGATCGCCGGACCTCACCTTCATCGTCGCCGTCACGGAGCCATACACCTCGCGCGTGACGACGCTGGAGCGGGTGCGCAGCACCCTCTTCTTCACCGGCCTGCTGGCCCTCCTCGCCTCGCTGCTGGTGGGGGTCCCCGCCGCCCGGCGCTTCACGGCGCCGCTCGCTCGCCTCCGACGCGCCGCCAGCCGCCTGGCGCAGGGCCAGCTGGACGAGCGGGCGCCGCGCTCGGACATCGTGGAGATCGATGACCTGGCCCGCCAGTTCAACGTCATGGCCGACCGCCTGTCCGAGTCGCTTCGGCTGCTCGAGGCCGACCGGGATCGGCTGCGCGAATTCGTTGCAGACGTGTCGCATGAGCTCCGCACCCCCATCGCCGCTCTCCGGGCCTTTACCGAGCTGCAGCGCGACGGTCAGATCGACGAGGCGACGCGGCGCGAGTTCCTGGACCGATCGAACGAGCAGATCAGCCGCCTCGACTGGATGAGCACCAACCTCCTCGATCTGTCGCGCATCGACGCGGGCATCTTCCCCCTCGACATGCGGCCCGGCGACCTGCGCGACCCGATCCGCTCGGTGGTGGAGGCGCACGCCGAGCTGGCCGAGCAGCGCGGCGTGTCGCTGGTCAGCGAGGTGCCACCGGCGCCGGTCATGCTGCGCTTCGACCGTGAGCGGATCGTGCAGCTGCTCACCAACCTGGTCGGCAATGGCCTGAAGTTCACCCCGCGCGGCGGCGAGGTGCGCGTCACCCTGACCGACCAGCCTGAGGGCGCCACCCTCGTGGTGCGCGATTCAGGCCCGGGGATCCTGGCCTCGGAGCTGCCCCACGTCTTCGAGCGGTTCTTCCGTGGCACGAACGTCGGTGAGGCGCGCGCGTCGGGCAGCGGCCTGGGCCTGGCCATCGCCCGGTCGATCGTGGAGATGCACGGCGGCCAGATCGAGGTGGCGAGCGCCATCGGCGAGGGATCGGCCTTCACCGTGCGGCTGCCGCGTGCCGCGCTGGCCACGCTAGATCAATGAAACTTCACTCGTCGCTGTGCACGCCCGCAACGCGGGCGATGCAGCATCCAGGCTGACGCCCCGGACATGAGAGCAGTGAGCACCGACCACCGATGACCGAAGCCGACGATCCCGCCGCCCAGCCAGAACAGCCCGAGGTCCTGCGCTACGGACCTCCGCCGAGCCAGCCGACGCGGCCCGCCTGGGACGCTCCGGCCTGGTCAAGCGCGACGCCGCCCGACGGCGCTGCGCGCGAGCGCCGCGGCCTCGGGGTCATGCCGGTGGTAACGATCGCGCTGGTGACCGCCATCGTCTCAGGCTCGCTCTCCGCGGCGGCCGTTGCCAACCTGCTGCGTCCAACCTCCACCAGCACCCTGACCGATCCGACCGGCACCGCCGCCAGCCAGGTCCACATCGACGAGTCGAGCGCGGTCATCACCGCGGTGGCGCGTGTCATGCCGTCGGTGGTCGTCATCCAGTCCACCAGCAGCGGCGGGGTCCTGGGCGGGGCCAACGGCATCGGCTCCGGCTTCATCTTCGATGCCAACGGCTGGATTCTGACCAACAAGCACGTTGTGAACGGTGCCGACCAGATCAGCGTCCAGCTCAACGACAGCCGGGTCTTCACCGGCCGCGTCTACGGCATCGACACGCTGACGGACCTGGCGATCGTCAAGATCGACGCCACCGGCCTCCCCACCGCGCCGCTCGGCTCCAGCGACGACCTCCAGCTCGGCCAGCTGGCGATCGCCATCGGCAACCCGCTGGGCACCTTCGAGAACACCGTCACCACTGGCGTCGTCTCCGGGCTCGGCCGGCAGATCCGCGCCGGTGACGCGGTCGGCACCAGCTCGGAGCAGCTGAACAACCTGATCCAGACCGACGCCGCCATCAACCCCGGCAACTCGGGCGGGCCGCTCATCAACAGCGCCGGCCAGGTGATCGGCATCAACACCGCGGTCAACCAGTCCGCGCAGGGGATCGGCTTCGCCATCCCCATCAACGTGGCTCGTCCGATCCTGCTTCTGGCCGTGAATGGCAAGCCGATCGCGCGGCCCTGGATCGGGGTCTACTACACCCCGGTCGACAAGCAGCTGGCCAAGGATCGCGGCCTTGCCGTCGACCACGGCGTGCTGATCGATCCGGCCTCGAATGGCGCGCCGGGGGTCTTCCCGGGGAGCCCGGCAGCGAACGCCGGCCTGCACGACGGCGACATCATCGTGGCGGTCGACGGCCAGCCGGTCGACGCCGACCACGACCTGGGGACCCGCATCCTGCCCCACGTTCCGGGTGACAGGGTCACCCTCTCGATCGTCCGCGACGGCCGGACCCAGGACATCAGCGTCACGCTGGGAACGCTCCCCGCCAACCCCTAGCCGGCGCCTCCGCCGCGCCGTCGGCGGAGCTGCACCTCGACCGCTTCGAAGGCCCCGGGCAACGGGGCCTTCGGCTTTCGGACGCGAACCTCCACCTCCTCGACCGGGAAGCCGGCCAGCACCGCGTCCGCGATCGTGCCGGCGAGCGCCTCCATGAGCTGGAAGGAGCGCCCCTCGACGATCCGGCGCGCAACCTCGAAGACGGAGACGTAGTCGACCGTGTCTGACAGGTCGTCGCTGGTGGCGGCGCGGGACAGGTCGAGCCGCAGGACCAGGTCCACCTCGAAGGGCTGCGGATCCGCTCGCTCCTCGGGCGCGAGACCGTGCCTGCCCATGAAGCGCATGCCGCGCAGCGCGATCTCGTCGCTCACGGCCGCCACCGCACGATCCCGTCCGCCACCCGCACGGTCTTCATGATGGCCACGACGTCATGCACCCGCACGATGTCGGCCCCGGCGCCGATGGCCAGCGCCACGCTGGCCGCGGTCCCCTCCAACCGCTCGTTGGGCGCCGCCCCGCCGAGCAGCTCGCCGATGACGCGCTTGCGACTGGTGCCGACCAGGAGGGGCAGCCCTCCCAGCGCCGCCTTGAGCTCGGCCAGCCGGTGCAGGATCTCGATCGAATGGGCGGGCGTCTTTCCGAAGCCGATGCCCGGATCGATGACCAGGCGCTCTCGCCGATTGCCCGCTGCCACCGCTTCGTCGACCGCTGCCACGAGCCAGGCGGTGACCTCGGGCATGACCCCGTTCGGATACTCGGCCACCTCCTTGTTGTGCATCAGGACCAGGTAGGCGGCGGCCTTGGCCGCGGCCGCCAGGGTGTCCGGGTCGCGGCGCCCCGCCCACACGTCGTTGACCATTGCGGCGCCGGCCTCCAGCGCCTGCCGCGCGACCGTGCCCTTGCTCGTGTCGATGCTGACCAGGGTTCGTCCCGCGAAGGCACGGGCCAGGGCGGCCACGACGGGGACCGCCAGGGCGGCCTCATCGGCCGCCGAGACGGGGGGATGGTCTCCGTAGAATTGGGCCGGCCGCGAGGACTCGGCGCCCACGTCCAGGATCTGCGCTCCGGCGGCCACGAATTCGCGCGCCTGGTCGAGCGCGGTCGCCACGATCTCCGCCTCGGAGCGGCCGGCGGGGGCGATGCCATCCCCGGAGAACGAGTCCGGGGTGACGTTGATGATGCCCATCACCCACGTCCGCTCACCCCAGCGCAGCTCGATCACGGCGCGTCCTCCTCCTCGTCATGGAGCATCCCACGAACCGCGCCGACCAGGTAGAGCGAGCCGGCCACCACGATCGGCTGATCCGGGGTGCGGCGCAGGCCGGCGGCAAGCCGGAGCGCCGCCTCCGGGGTCAGCGCCAGGTCCGCCGGTCCGGCGCCGATGCGCTGCCACCGGCGCAGCAGCTCGGCGGGCGGCAGCGCGCCGGCGTCGGCAACGCGGGTGAAGACCGGCCGCGGTTCAAGCGGGGCGAGGGCCCGCAGCACCGCCGTGACGCGCTTGCCACGCGTCGCACCGAAGACCAGCGGGAAGCCCCGCATCCCCAGCTCGCCCAGGGCGCGGGCCAGCGCGCGCGCGCCGGCCGGGTTGTGGGCACCGTCGAGCAGGACGCGCCCGACCGGCGACCGGCCGAGCAGCTCGAGCCGGCCCGGCCAGCGAGCGGCGGCGAAGCCGCGCCGAATCGCCGCCTCGTCGACCGGGAGGCGTGCGCCACGCCGACGCGCGTCCTCCGCCAGGGCGTCGAGGAGTGCCAGGGCCACGGCCGCGTTCGCCGCCTGGTGGCTCCCCAGCAACCCGACCCGCAGGCCGGGCAACCGGCCGTTGGGCGTCGAGGCGTCCATCACCAGCCCTCCCCAGCCCGCATCACGGACCGTGGCCGCGTAGGGCTGCCCCGCCCCCGCTCGTCGCAACGGAACGTCGACGGCGGCGCATCG
>JBGQCU010000074.1:0-9370 GCA_041495495.1 Candidatus Limnocylindria bacterium | reverse complement strand
TTCTTCTCGATCTCGGGCTCCGAGTTCGTCGAGATGTTCGTCGGCGTCGGCGCCTCTCGCGTGCGCGACCTGTTCGATCAGGCGAAGCGCAACGCGCCGTGCATCGTGTTCATCGACGAGATCGACGCGGTCGGCCGCCAGCGCGGCGCCGGCCTGGGCGGCAGCCACGACGAGCGCGAGCAGACCCTCAACCAGATCCTGGTCGAGATGGACGGCTTCGACACGAACACCAACGTGATCGTGGTGGCCGCCACCAACCGGCCCGATGTCCTCGACCCGGCGCTCCTGCGCCCGGGCCGCTTCGACCGCCAGGTGGTCCTCGACCGGCCCGACATCAAGGGGCGTCGCGAGATCCTGAACGTCCACATCAAGGGCAAGCCGCTCGACAAGACGGTCAACCTCGACGAGTTGGCGCGCCGAACCCCCGGGTTTTCGGGGGCCGATATCGCCAACCTGGTCAACGAGGCGGCCATCCTGGCCGCGCGCCACAACAAGAAGTCGGTCGGCATGGGCGACTTCAACGAGGCAACCGACCGCGTGGTGGCCGGCCCGGAGCGTCGCAGCCGCCTGATTACGCCGGAAGAGAAGACCATCATCGCCTACCACGAGGGCGGGCACGCCGTCGTGCAGCGGGTTCTTCCCAAGTGCGATCCGGTCTCCAAGGTCACGATCGTCAGCCGCGGCATGGCGCTCGGCTACACCATGAGCCTGCCGTCGGAGGACCGATATCTCCACAGCAAGTCCGAATTCGAGGACAAGATCGCGGGCATGCTGGCCGGCCACGTGTCCGAGGAGCTCGTCTTCGGTGACACGACCACCGGTGCCAGCAACGACATCGAGCGGGCGACCGGGCTCGCGCGCGCGATGGTGACGCAGTACGGCATGAGCGAGAACCTGGGCCCGCTGAGCTTTGGCAAGAAGGACGAGATGATCTTCCTGGGCCGCGAGATCAGCGAGCAGCGCAACTACTCGGACGAGGTGGCCGCCAAGATCGACGCCGAGGTGCGAGCGATCATCGACCACGCCTACCAGCGGGCGAAGGAAGCGCTGGTGGCGCAGCGCGAGGTCCTCGACAAGCTGGCCGCTCTCCTGATCGAGAAGGAAACGATCGAGGGCGAGGAGTTCGAATCGCTCTTCGCCGGTGTCCTGCCGCCGCGGGGCGGCGCCGGCCCAACGCCGCGTCGCGTCGGTGAGGTGGAGGCCGGCGAGGTTACCCCGGTGGTCGAGCCGCGGCCGAAGCGCCGCAAGCCCGCCCCGCAACCAGCCTGAGCGAGGTCGCCGGCGGTACCGGGCCGCCCTGACAATCGGTCCCATTGACCTGCGCCCGCCGGCCGCCGAGGCTGGCGGGCGTGCCGCTTCTTCGCCGTCGGATGCCGCTCGTCGTGCTGGCCCTGCTCGCCGCAGGGCTGGTCGTGCTGCTGGCCTCCCAGCCTCCGGACGCGCCGGCCATCGGCCTGGGATCCTCTGAGCCCAGCGCCGCGCCGACAACGAGCGCGCCGTCGCTCGTCAGCGCGGTGGAGTCCCTCCCAGCCGCCACAGCAGGCCAGGAAGCCGGGTCCACGGCGGTCGCGACCCCAGGCTCGGCACCCGGGGTGACTCCCCCCGTCAGCCCAACGCTCGTCGTGGCTCCGACAGCCGTGCCGACCGCGGTGGCCACACCGGCGCCGACGCTGGTCCCCGCCCCGGCGAGCACGCCCGCGCCCGCCGCGGCCTGCACCCTCTTCCCCTCCTCGAACGTGTGGAACCGCGATATCTCCGCGCTGCCGGTGGCGGCCAACTCCGCGACCCTCATCTCCGCGGTCGGGATCGATGCCAACCTGCACCCTGACTTCAGCGCGACCGGCTACGGCATCCCGATCAACGTGGTGGGTCCGTCCACGCCGCGCGTCTCGGTCAGCTTCGACTATGCCGATGAATCGGATCCCGGGCCGTATCCGATTCCAGCGAGCCCCTTGATCGAGGGGGGCAGCGACCGCCACATGCTGCTCTGGGACAAGTCCGCCTGCATGCTGTATGAGCTGTACGCGGCGGTCCGCGGCGGAGGCGGCTGGACGGCAGGATCGGGCGCCATCTGGAACCTGCGCTCCAACGCGCTGCGCCCCGACGGATGGACCAGCGCCGATGCCGCCGGCCTGCCGATCCTGCCCGGATTGGTCCGCTACGACGAGGTGGCGGCCGGGGCCATCCGCCATGCCCTGCGCTTTACAGCGCCCGACACCCGCACGGCCCACATCTATCCCGCGCGACACGATGCCGGTTCCAGCGGCTCTACCTCGCTGCCGCCGATGGGGCTCCGCGTGCGCCTGAAGGCATCGGTCGACATCAGCGGCTTCGGTCCCCAGGCGCGGGTCATCCTCGAGGCCCTGAAGCGCTACGGCATGATTCTGGCCGACAACGGGTCGCCGTGGTATGTCACCGGGGCACCGGATCCCCGTTGGAACGACGACGAGCTGCATGCGCTGCATCAGCTCAGCGGCTCGGACTTCGAGGTGGTCGATACCAGCGGCCTGCGCTGACCCGGCATAGCCCTTTCGGACCATTCCGAGCGTGGAAACCGGGTCGTATACTCGCCTTCGTTGCGCATGGGCACCATGCGCGGACCGCTCGTGTGTGAGGAGCCGCGGCACCGATGATTGAGGACTCCACCTCCGATCCCCTGGCCGGTCTCGAGCCAGCCGCCGCTGACTGGCGCGTGGATGCCGGCCCCGGGGCGCTCGCTCCGCGATCGGCGCTGGACGTGCTGACGAACCTGAACGAGCGCATCGCGTCGGGCAAGGTCGACGAGTTCCAGCCGATCGCGACCGGATTCGTGCCGCTCGACAAGACCATCGGCGGCGGCCTCCGCCCCGGCGAGCTGATGCTCATCGGCGGCGCCCAGGGGGCCGGCAAGACCACCATGGCGCTGCAGATGGCGCGCAACATGGCCGCATCGGGCCAGGCGACCGCGCTCTACGTCTGCTTCGAGCACGAGGAGGAGTACCTGATCCAGCGGCTGATCGCCATGGAGTCGGCGCTCAGCCACCTGCCGGCCAAGACGGGCGCGGTGAAGATCCAGGACGTCAAGAAAGAGGTCATGCAGAGCTACGCCGCCGCGGTGGAGGCGGGTCAGCGCGCCAAGCTCGGCACGAACCCGCGGCTGCGCCCGTCGCTGGAGCGCATCGCGCGCTACGGCAGCAACCTGTTCCTGATGCGCGGCACCGCCACCGGCTCGACGGTGGACAACCTGCGGATGCTGGTGGCCGAGCACCGTGGTCCCGAGGGCAAGCGCCTCGTGCTCTTCGTCGACTACCTCCAGAAGGTGCCGGTCATCCCGGAGCCCGCCCAGGAGGAGGAGAAGGTCACGCGCATCGTAGGTGGTCTGAAAGACATCGCCCTCGGGCTCGAAATCCCGGTGGTCGCCATCGTCGCCGCCGATCGCGAAGGGCTGAAGGCGAAGCGCCTGCGCAACCACCACCTGCGCGGCAGCAGCGCCATCAACTACGAGAGCGACATCATCCTGATCCTGAACGACAAGTACCACATCGTGGCCAAGGTCAACATCGAGTTCAACCCGTACCAGGCCCAGCGCTACCGCGACTGGGTGATCGCCACCGTCGAGAAGAATCGCGGCGGCCAGGACAACGTCGATCTCGAGTACGAGAAGCTGTTCGAGTTCAGCTGCTTCGATCCGACCGGTCGGGTCACCGCCGAGAAGCTGATCGAGGAGCGGCTGTACAACGAATGATGGCGCTGCCGTCGTGCCCGTAAGCGACCCGTACCGGGTTCTCCAGGTGGTCTCGACCGCGGAGCAGGAGGTGGTGCGCGCCGCATTCCGGGCGCTCGCTCTCAAGTACCACCCTGATCATGACTCGTCGGCGCGCGCCGCGCGACGCATGATCGAGCTGAACCAGGCCTACGCCATGGTTCGGGACGCCGAGGCCCGGGCGCAGCTCGACCGCGCGCGGCTCCGCAACTACGACTACGAGGCGACCCCTGCCGGCAACGGCGACGCGACGCGGCCGCCGGCGCGAGCCGGGAGCGCGGGGACCCAGCTCGAGCAGGGCCGCTACGCCGGCTGGACGCTGCGAGACCTCGCCAACCACGATCCTGACTACCTGCGCTGGTTGTCGCGCCACACGTCGGGGCTCCGCTATCGAAGCGAGATCGCGCGCGTGCTCGCTGCCAAGGGGGCATCCGCGGGCTGACCGGCGGACGAATCGGGGGGCGGGGCGGGCGCCCCTCGGACGCGGTAGGCTTGGGCCCGATGATCAACGAACGAACGACGGCGCCACTGCGCGCCGTCTTCCTCGATATCGGCGACACGGTCATGCGACCGAACCCATCGTGGGAGCACGTGTACGCCATCGGATTCCAGGAGTACGGGGTCAAGGTGGAGGTCGAGGCACTCCGCGCTGCCCTGCGGCGGGCCTACCATCACGGGGGCTTCGGCTTCGAAGATGGCTTCGAAGCGAGTGAGGAGACCTCGTTCGCACGCACCATGCAGATTGACCGCGAAGCGATCACGGAGCTGGGCATCGATCCGATGCCGGAGACCTTCTTCCGGCGCCTCTCGGAGCTGTTCATGCTCACCTCCAACTGGCATGTCTTCCCCGATGTCGCCCCGACGCTGACGGCACTCCGCGCGCGCGGCCTGATCGTGGGGGCGGTGAGCAACTGGGTCTGGCAGCTTCCCGAGCTGCTGCACTCCCTCGAGCTGGTGCGCCACTTCGACTTCATCGCGGCCAGCTCGCGGATCGGCTTTGAGAAGCCGCACCCCGGCATCTTCCGCTGGGCGCTGGGGCGCGCCCGTGTCGATGCCGGCGAGGCGCTTCACGTCGGCGATCATCTCGACGCCGACGTCGAGGGGGCCCGCCGGGCAGGGATCCAGCCGGTCCTCATCGATCGTCGAGACCGCTTCGCAACGGGCGACGTCCCCGAGGGCACACCCCTCATCCACAGCCTGGCGGAGCTCATCCCGATCGTCGACGCGCGCCTCCCCGCGCCGGTCGCCGGCCGATGAACGAGGAGCCGTGGCGCTGCTTCGTGGGCGTGCCGATCGGCGAGCCGCTCGGCGGCGAGCTGCGCAGCGCGCTCGGCTCGCTGCGGGCGGCGGCGTCGGCCGAGGCCGACGAACTGCGCTGGATCGACCCGGTCGCGTGGCACCTGACCCTCGCCTTCCTAGGCCCGACCGCCATGGAGGAGGTGCCTCGCCTGGTCGAGGCCCTGGCCCAGGTCGGCTCCGGCCATGCGCCCTTCACCATCCCGACCGGAGGGCTCGGGGCGTTCCCGTCACGGCGTGATGTGAGGATCCTGTGGTTCGGCCTGGCTGACCGCTCGCGGCGCCTCGCGGAGCTGGCGGTCGCCGTGCGGATCGCCGTCGGCTGTGAGACCTCGTCGCCGTTCCGGGCGCACCTGACCCTGGCCCGGGCGCATGGCGACCGCGGAGTGGCGGTCCCGGACGCCACCTGGAAGGTGCCGATGCCGGCCGGGCAGATGCCCGTGGAACAGCTGGTGCTGTACCGCAGCCACCTGGGGTCGGGTCCGGCCAGCTACGAGATCCTGGCCACGGCGCCGCTGGGCCTGACCCTGGCCGGGTCGCGGGCCGCCCCATGACCTCGCCGCCCGCGCGCCAACGCCCCCTCCACGTTGCGGTGATCGGTGATGGTGACCCGCGCGGGCCGGAGGCGCATCGCATCCTGGAGTGGGCCGAGGAGGTCGGACAGCTCCTGGCACGCGGCGGCGCGGTGGTGATCACCGGCGGCCTGGGCGGCGTGATGCGAGCGGCCTCACGCGGCGCGCAGGCCGCGGGAGGCATGACGATCGGGATGCTTCCCGGGACGGACCCGGCGGAGGCAAATGAATTCGTCACGCTCCCGATTGCCACCGGGCTGGGAGTCGTGCGAAACCTGGTCGTGGTCACCGCCGCGGACGCGGTGGTGGCGGTTGGCGGGCGGCACGGAACGCTGTCGGAGATCGGCATGGCGCTGCGCATGGGGCGCCAGGTGGTGACCCTCAGCTCGTGGCGCGTTGAGTCGGATTACCGCATCGGCGGGCCGCGGGTGCACCGCGCCCGCGATCCGCGCGAGGCGGCGGCGATGGCGCTGCGCATGGCGGCTATCGGCCCGGACCTGCCGGCCTAGGCGGCCCGTCGCGATGGTGGAGCGGGTCCTGGTGCTCGCGCGTGACCGGGTCCCGGGCGGCTGCGACTTCACCGGCATCCGTCCCGCCGGGCAGGCAGCGCTCGACGAGATCCGAGAGGCGGTCGCCAGCCACGGGATCTACCTCGATCGGCCGATCGCCGAAGCCAATCCGGCCTTCAAACAGCTGATCCCGTACGTCGTCGTGCGGAACGGCCAGCTCGTCTTCCTGATGGAGCGCACCACCGGGGGCGGCGACCCGCGCCTGCACGGCAGGGCGAGCATCGGGGTCGGCGGGCACCTGAACCCGGTCGACGGCGAGGCCGATCCGCTCGGCGCCGGGCTGCGGCGCGAATGGCGGGAGGAGCTGGTCGCCGACTGGGAGCCGCGGTTCCGGCTGATCGGCGTCCTGAACGACGACTCGAACCCAGTCGGTTCGGTGCACCTGGGGGTCGTCTTCGAGGTGGACGCCGCCGGGCGGGCGCTCTTCGTGCGCGAGCGTGACAAGCTGTCCGGGAGCTGGGCGGATGCGGACCAGCTGCGTGCCGCCGGCGAGCGCCTCGAGACGTGGTCGGCGCTGGTCGCCGCGCAGCTCGGCCTGCTGCCGCTCGAAGCGGAGTCGCCGGCGCCCTGAGCGCCCCCGCGGCCCGGCCGCGCGGGGTGCGTATACTCGGGACATGCGGCCGCTGCGGCGTGCCCTCGCCATCGCTGCCCTGCTCCTCGGCACCGTCTCACTGGCGGCCCCCGCCGCCGGAGCGGGGGACCATATCGCGCGCCTGCGCCTGATCGGCGTGATCGACCAGGTCAACGCCGCTTACATCGAGGAGGGCCTGAAGGCCGCCGCCGACGGGGGTGGGGCCGCCGTCCTGATCGAGATCGACTCGCCGGGCGGCGAGCTGACCAGCATGGACCGCATCCTCAAGGCGATCCTGGGCAGCAGCCTGCCGGTGATCACCTACGTCACGCCCGATGGGGCACGTGCCGCCAGCGCGGCCACCTTCGTGACCCTGGCGGGGGACGTGGCGGCCATGTCACCGCTCACCAATATCGGCGCCGCCTCGGTGGTGGGTGGGTCCGGCGAGGACCTGCCGGCGACGCTCGGGCGCAAGATTACGAACGACGCGGTGGCGCGCATCACCGCCCTCGCCAAGGCTCACGGACGCAACGAGGCGTGGGCCGAGAGCGCGGTCCGGGATGCAAAGAGCGCGTCAGCCAGCGATGCGCTGGCGATGACGCCGCCGGTGATCGACCTGATCGCCGCAGACACGACCGAGCTGTTCGCGGCGATCGACACCGGTGCGCGCGCCGACGGACGGCCATACCGCTTCCATGACGCCGCGCTGCCGCACCTGGCGGGCCTGCCGATCCGGGAAGCCAACATGAACGTCGGCCAGCAGTTCCTGCACCTCCTGTCGGACCCGAACGTCGCCTTCATCCTGTTCACGATCGGCTTTTACGGGATCCTGTCCGAGCTCTTCCACCCGAACCTGATCAGCGGCTCGCTGGGGGCGATCGCCATCGTGCTGGCCTTCATCGGCTCCAACAGCCTGCCGCTCAACATCGGCGGCCTGCTGCTGATCCTGCTCGGCATCGGGCTGTTCGTGCTCGAGCTGCACTTCACCAGCTACGGCTTCCTCGCCGTCGGCGGCGTGGTCTGCTTCGTGCTGGGCGCCTTCGCCCTCTATACCCGCGTCGACGGGACCGATGCGGTGCAGGTCGGGGTCAGCCCGATGCTGGTGGTAGGAGCCCTCATCGTGTCGCTCCTCTACTTTTTCATCCTGCTCCGCGGCCTGCTGCAGATGCGCCGCCGAGCGACCTCCACGCTGCCGATCGCGGCGCTGGTCGGCGCTGGCGGCACGGCCCAGACACTCCTCGCGCCGACCGGGATCGCCTATGCTGGCGGCGAGGCCTGGTCGGCTCGCAGCCGCACCGGGGAGATTCATCCCGGGACGCCGATCCGGGTGGTCGGCGTGGAGGGCCTCGAGCTGATCGTCGAGCCGTCGACGAAGGCCGGCACCGAATCGGAGCATGGCGATGGCTAGCGTGGAGCTGCGGCGCGCGGTAGAGGCGGGCGGGATTGCCGTCGTCGACGGCTCGCGCGGCCTGCTGACGCGCTGGTTCCTGGACGGCCTGTCGGCGGCGCTGGCGGCGCGGGGCCACGCCGTGCAGCGCGAGCGCCAGCGCGACGTGCGCATCGGCCCGGGCGTGCGGGTGGTGATCAACGCGGTCGACGCCGAGCACCCGGTCAGCTTCCGACGGCGATCGAAGGAGATCTTCGTGGTCGGCGTGGCGGAGGTGCCGGCTCAGCCCGACGACATGCTGCAGGCCGGCTACTCGCTCCTGGTGCGGTCGCTCTCGAATGTCTTCATCCCGATCGCCCGGAGAGGCGAGACGCCTGAAGCCTTCTTCATCACCATGGAGCAGGGGTTCCACCGCATCTCCCACGATCGCGACGACGCCGCGTTCTTCGAGCAGGTGGTGGAGCGCATCCTGCCGTTGGCCGAGTCGCGGCTGGTGATCGACAACGAGTTCGTCCCGGACCTGCCCCTCGATCTGTGGGGCGGCGACGAGCACACCGCTGCCCTGTATCGAGCCGGCCAGCGGCTGGCCGAGCTTGACCTGCTCCCGGCGCCGTGGCCGATCGACGAGCTCCTCTCGCCGGCCGACCTGCGCCATGTGCGACGGCTGTTCGGGATCGGTGGGCTGAGCTACGGCAACGCCAGCGCGCGCCATGCCGGCGACACCTTCTGGATGAGTGCCAGCGGGGTCGACAAGAGCCACCTGCAGGAGATCGGGCGCGAGATCCTGCTGGTCACCGGCTACGACCAGGTGCGCGGCGTGATCCGACTCAGCGTGCCAGCCGGGGTGAAGCCGCGCCGCGTGTCGGTGGACGCCATCGAGCACCTCACCATCTACCGTGAGCATCCCGAGGTCGGCGCCATCCTGCACGTCCATGGCTGGGTCCCCGGCGCCTCGTCGACCGAGGCGGTCTACCCCTGCGGCACCGAGGAGCTGGCGCGCGAGGTGGCAGGGCTGGTGCGCGCCGCGCCCGATCCGGGCCACGCGGTGATCGGCATGAAGAACCACGGCGTGACCATCACCGGCTCGAGCCTTGACGAGATCCTGGAACGCGTCGGGCCGCACATCGTCCGCCGCGTCCCGATGAGCTGACCGCCGCCCGATGCGCGGCCTCGGCGTGCGGGTCGCCTCGTCGGCGCTGAACTACCGGACCCTTCGCGTCTTCGGCTCCCGCC
>JBGQCU010000073.1:0-9394 GCA_041495495.1 Candidatus Limnocylindria bacterium | reverse complement strand
TAGGTGCGCCCGTCGTCGCTCACCGTCCACGATTCGGCGAGGGAGGCGTAGGGGTGCCCCTGCTCGTCGAGACGGGTCAGACCCGCGTAGAGCTGCAACAGGAACTGCACGTCGCCGGCGCTGTCGATGAAGGCCGGATCGAGCGACGCCGGCTGGCCGCCGACGTAGCGCAACGCGGGCCCGGCTGCGGCGGCGGGATGCGCCGGCAGCGACGAGGTGAAGGCCAGGAGGATGGCTGCGAAGCCTGCCACGAGGCGCGGCAGCCGGCCCCGCGAGGTCAGGCGGCGCATGCGCGGCTAGTATACGGGCCCGTGCAGCCGACCCACGACCACCGCTTTCGGCCGCAGCCGGCGGGCAGCCTGACCCTCCGCCAGTTCGTGGAATCGCTGCGCGGATGGACCCCCGAAATGCGCCAGGTGGCGCAGATCGCGCTCACCCGCTCTGAGTCCGAGCGGCAGGCCTATCTGCAGGCCTTCCATACGCGCCATCACGAACGAGAGCCGAAGCCGATCGACTCCTTCGTGCGCTGGGCCTACTCCGATCCGCGCCTGGACCATGTCCCGGCCCTGATGGCCGAGCTAGAGCGCACGGATGCCGACTACGCCGCGGCCCTCGAGTACGAGGCCGATGTCCTGGTGCGGACCCGTGCCCACGGCAAGACGCCAGCGCAGCGGGTGCACGACTACCTCGCCCTGCTGGCCATGGAGGGGAGCGAGCCGGTCCGGAAGGCGATCGTCAGCCTGCTGCCGCCCGGCACCTCCGAGGCCGCGGTGGTGGCCACCGTGCGCCAGATGCGGCGGCGATGGCTGGAGCTGTTCGGGGACGATCCGTTCTTCGGGGAGGACTGACCCCTGCGCGGCTCCGCTAGGATGAGCTCGTCGCACGAAAGCGGCCGGCGCCCCACCGCCCGAGGACTGCTCTCCGTGGAAGATCGACACTTCTTCATCCCGCTCCTCTGTGCGGGCGCGCTGGCGGGCGCGCTGCTGTCCGGATGCGTCCGGCAGTCGGACCTGCCGAGTGACTGCAGCGCCCCGGCCGTGCACCGGCAGGCGAGCCTCGCTGGGGCAGGCAGCATGGATCCAAAGACGATCGACGTCTGCCGCAACCAGAAGGTGACCCTCGATGTCGCGACGCAGCGCAGCGGCGAGCTGCATCTGCACGGGTACGACGATCAGGGCGCCGAGATCGAGATCAAGGCCGGCGCCACGGCCCACCTGGCCTTCACGGCCGTTCATGCCGGCCAATTCATCCTCGAGGTCCACAACCCAGACGGATTCGAGGTCCAGGTGGGCATCCTGACTGTGCATGAGCCATAGGCGCACCCTCGCCGCACTGGTAGGCGCCGGCGCGCTCCTCGCGCTCGTTCCGCAGGTGGTGGCGGCCCACGCGCTGGGAGGCGTCTTCACGCTGCCCGTCCCGCTGGGCCTGTACCTGATCGCGGCCGGGGGCGCCGTTGCCGCCTCGTTCGTGGTGGCGGTCGTGGTCGTGCGTCCGGCGGGACCGGTCCCCTCGTACCCGGTCCGCGTGCTGAGTCCCGCGCTCGCCCGCTCCGCATCGGTCCTGCTCCAGTTGCTCGGCATGGCCTGGTGGTTCGGCACCATCGCCATCGGCCTCGTGGTGGACCCGATCTCGCCCTTCCCGGCGGTCCTCTTCTGGATCGGGATCTGGGTCGGCCTGCCGATCATGGCCGTGCTGCTCGGCAACCCGTGGCCCTCGCTCAGCCCGTTCCGGACGCTCTTCAACGGCCTTGAGCGGCTGGCCCGCCTGGCCGGCCTCAGCCGGCTCGATGCCGGCCTTCGCTACCCGAACGCCCTGGGACGCTGGCCCGCGACGGTCCTCGTCTTCGGGGCCGTCTTCGGCGAGCTGATCCTGCCCGACCGCACCACCCCCAGCACCATCGCCACGCTCCTGGGCGGCTACACGCTCTTCACCCTGCTCGGGATGGTCCTCTTCGGCCGCATCGCGTGGCTGCGCAACGCTGAGCTGTTCGAGGTCTACCTCGGCTGGCTCGGGCGGGTCGGGCCGATCGGCCGGCGGGTCGTCGATCCGAGCGTCTGCGAGGGCTGCTCGGAGGGCTGCGACCCCGCTCACTGCGTCGACTGCCCCGAGTGCGCCGTTGCTGCCGACCCGGGCGAGCGTCGGGCGGAGCTGCGCCCGTGGTTCACGGGGCTGACCGAGGTGGGTTCCGCCGGCTGGTCCGACGCGGCCTTCATCGTGCTTGCGCTGGCCGCGGTCACCTTCGACGGCCTCTCCGAGACGCCGCCGTGGATCTGGGTGATGACGAACCTCTTCACGGCGCTCCTCCCGGTGATCGGCCCCCTGAACACGGTGCTGGTGGTCCAGGTGCTCGGCCTGATCGGCCTCTGGCTGGCCTTCCTCGTCGCCTTCAGCGCGGCGGCGTGGCTGACCCGTCGCCTGCATGACGAGGGGCGCCAACCAGCGCCGCTCGGCACCATGGTCGGCGCGTACGCCGCGACCCTGCTCCCGATCGCGGGCGGCTACCTGATCGCGCACTACCTGACCTACTTGGTACAGGGGGTCGTCTGGATTCCGACCCTCATCGCGGATCCCACCTCCACGGTCGCGCCACCGCTCGACTGGATCCCGATCAGCGCGGTCTGGTACCTGTCTGTGGGCGCAATTGTGCTGGGGCACATCGCGGCGGTGGTGCTGGCGCACCGCCGCGCACTGCGCGACTCGGCCACCCGCCCCATCCTGGCTGGGCTGCCGCTCGTGCTGCTGATGGTCGGCTACACGGTGCTGAGCCTATGGATCATCGCCCAGCCGATCACCCTTGAGCCGGTCGTCACCCCCGCCGCCCTTCTGCTGCGCTGATGGACGTCAGCCTCGCCCTGGCCTTCGCCGCGGGCCTGCTGAGCTTCGTGTCCCCGTGCGTGCTGGCGCTGGTGCCGGTCTACCTCGCCTTCCTGGGGGAGACGGCAACCGCAGCCGACACGGGCGCAACCACCCTCACCTGGCGCGGCCCGGTCTTCAGCCAGGCGCTCCTCTTCGTCGGCGGTTTCAGCCTGCTCTTCATCCTGCTCGGCACCTCGGTGGGGCTGTTCGGCAGCTTCCTGTTCCGAATCGACGGCGCGCGCCAGGTGGCCGGCGTGCTGGTCATCGCCATCGGCCTGCTGACCACCGGCATCTTCGGGCCGGTGCTCGACCGGTTCATGCGCATCGGGGTGCGGACCGACATCCTTCCGGCCGCCCGCTCAGCCCGCGCGCTGTCGCTCGGCGCGCTGGTGGGGATCGGCTGGACGCCATGCATCGGTCCGGTGCTGGGTGCCATCCTGACCATGGGCGCCTCGAGCAGCGACGCCTGGGTGGCGGCGCTGCTGCTGGTGGCCTACTCGGCCGGCCTGGCGGTTCCCTTCCTGGCGGCCGCGGTCGCACTGCCGCGCATGCGGCCCCTCCTCAACCTGCTCCGCAGCCATGGCCGCTGGGTGCAGGTCGCCTCCGGGCTCTTCATCATGGCCATGGGCGTGCTGATCCTGACCAACGCCTTCGCCCGCATGGCGGGGCTCTTCACCTTCTACATCTAGCAAGCGAGGTGGACCGATGCTTCCCGTCGTATGGCTCGCCCTGGCGATCGGCTCCGAGATCATCGCCACCACCTCGCTCAAGCTCTCTGATGGCTTCAGCAAGCCGATCCCCTCGGTGGTGGTCGTGCTCGGCTACGGATTGAGCTTCTATGCCCTATCGATCTGCTTGCGAAGCATCCCCCTCGGAGTGGTGTACGCGGTCTGGTCGGGCGTCGGCACCGCGGCGATCGTGCTGATCGGCGTCTTCCTGTTCCGCGAGATGCTCGACGCGGTGAAGGTGGCTGGTATCGGCCTCATCATCGTCGGCGTCGTGATGCTCAACGGAGCTGGCTCCGCAGCGCACTAGGGTTGGATGGCGCCCCCGGAGGGAATCGAACCCCCGACCTCGGCCTTAGGACGGCCTCGCTCTGTCCGCTGAGCTACGGGGGCGGCGCCGTGGAGCATCCTATCATCGGGCCATGGCCAGACCATTCCGACTGATCCTGTACGAGCGCGACGGCTGCCACCTTTGCGAAGAGGCGCGCGTCCTGCTCGACGAGATGATCGGGGTGGACCGATACGACCGTGTGGACATCGACACCGACGATGACCTCATCCTGCGCTATGGCTTCCGCATCCCGGTCGTCAGCCTGGACAGCGTCGACCGCCTGGAGGCGCCGATCAGCGTGGATGGCCTTCGCGCGCTCAGCGCCGAGCTCGGGCCCGCCTGAACGGCCCTAGTCGTTCCGGACCGCGAATCCCTTCGGGGTCGCCTCGAGCTGGATCGGCAGGTCCCCCGGGTCATGGGTGAAGTAGCACCACCATCCCTCGGCGACCACCCGCGTGAGCAGTTTGTTGCGGACCTCGACCGCGTCGATCGGGTAGTCGTCGAAGGCGCTCGTCCAGCGCACCGGGATCTGCCAGCGGGTCGGGATCAGGTCGCCCCAGAAGATGGCGTGATCGCCCGGCGCCTGGCCGCGGGCCTCGTTGCGAGTGCCGAGCACGACCGCCTGTGAGCCGCGGGTGTGGCCGCCGGTCGGCAGCACGCTGACCCCGGCCACCAGCTCCACCTCGCCGGACACCTCCGCCAGCTGGCCGGCGCTGCGCACCAGGTCGAGCTGCTCGCGCTCCATGATGCCGGTCAGCCGCAGCTCGTCGCCGTGCGCAGCCTCCGCTTCGTCGCGCTGCACGACGTACCGGGCATGTGGAAAGTTGGGGCGTCCGGTCGCGTCGACCATGCCGCCGGCGTGGTCGTAATGCAGGTGGCTGACCACCACGAAGTCGATGCTGGCCGGATCGATTCCCACCGCCCGCAGCGCCTCGGCCGGATCGCCGCCCTCGATCCCCTTGTGGTCGCGGTCCCGGTCGCTCATGCGCACCCCGGTGCCGGTCTCGACCAGGACCCGCTTTCCGCCCGCTTCGACCAGCAGCAGGTTGAGGCGGCACAGGACGCGGCCACGCTCATCGGCCTCGACCAGGCGCGACCAGAGCGGCTTGGGCACCACGCCGAAGAAGCCACCGGCATCGGGGCGGAACCAGCCGGCGCGCACCAACCGAACGCGAACGCCGCCGGCGTAGGCGCGCGCCTGGCGGGCGGGGGTGATGGCAAAGAGCGGCTCGGTCACGGCTCAGCGCTTGATGCGACCCCGCTCGAAGTCGCGATGGTACAGGCTGGCGGTCGGGTCCCGCTGTCCCCGGTACTTGCTCCCGATGCGGGCGTCGCCGTAGCCGACCTCGACCGGGCTCGACAGCCGGTGGAAGCTGATCTGGCCGATCTTCATGCCGTCGTAGAGGGTGATCGGCAGGTTGGCCACGTTGGACAGCTCCAGGGTCAGGTTGCCTTCCCAGCCGGGGTCCACGAAGCCGGCGGTGGAGTGGATCAGCAGCCCCAGCCGGCCCAAGCTCGACTTGCCGTCCAGCCGGGCGACCAGGTCATCGGGCAGCGCCACCCGCTCGAAGGTCGAGCCGAGCACGAATTCGCCGGGGTGCAGGATGAACGGGTCGTCGCCGCCGATCTCGACCAGCTCGGTCAGCTCCGGCTGGTCGGCCCGCACGTCGATGTACGGGTAGCGGCTGTTGCGAAAGACGCGAAAGCGGCGGTCGAGGTGCAGGTCCACGCTCGACGGCTGCACGGCCTCGGGGATGAACGGGTCGATGACGATCCGTCCGGCGGCGATCTCGGCCCGGATGTCGCGGTCGGAGAGGACCACTAGCGCTCCGCGGGCGTCCGCTGCTTCATCAGCCGGTCGACCTCGCGCTTGAGGGTCGAGATGTCCTCGTAGCTGTGGTAGACCGATGCGAACCGGATGTAGGCCAGCTGGTCGATGTCGCGCAGCGCCTCGGTCGCCAGCCGCCCGATCTCCTTGCTGGTGACCTCCGGCTCGCCGCGGGCGCGGAGCCCGCTCTCGATGTCATCCACCGCCTGCTCGACGCGTGCCAGCGTCACCGGGCGCTTCTCCAGCGCCCGCATCAGTCCCGCCTGGAGCTTGCCGCGGTCGAATTCCTGGCGACTCCCGTCGCGCTTGAGGACGGTCAGCCGCGCCCCCTCGGGACGCTCGTAGGTAGTGAACCGATACGCGCAGGCCTCGCATTCCCGGCGACGTCGGATGGTTCCGCCGGCCTCCAGGTCACGCGAGTCGATGACCCGCGTGCCGGCCTCGTTGCAGCGTGGACAGTGCATGCAGGTTCCCCGTGCGGACTACACCAGTGGTGGTACCGTCGGGCAGCATACCACAAGATGTGCCGCTGATGGAACGCTCAGGCTCGCTCGACCCGACCCATGCGCGCCGCCACATCCGCCTCGGCCGGCATCCCCGGCTCCCAGCCCAGCAGCCCGTCGACCAGCTCGCGCATGCGGAGACGTGCATGCAGGATGTTGAGATGGCCGCGCTTCCAGTAGAGGAGCGGCTCCTCGTCGTCGGGCGGGCGGTGCCGCATCTTGGTGATGCCGCAGCCGCGTTCGGCGGTGACGATGCCGCGCAGCGCGCGCTCCAGGTTGCCCTCGTACTCGGCGTGCAGGGCGTGCAGCTCCTCGGGGGCCAGGATCCCGCGCAGCCCCTCGGCCGCCAGGTCCAGCTCGTTCTCGGCGGCCTGCAGCTTGACCAGCGCACCGTCGACGTCGGCGTCACGGCGGCGCAGCCCGTCGACCAGGTCGACCAGCTTGGCGAGCTGGCCGTCGATCATGGTGGTCCGCTCCGCCAGGTCCCGCCGGTAGGCGTGCAGCTCCTTGCCGTACGACCGAGGGCGACGACGAGGTGACCCGAAGATGGCGGGCAGCCCGGCGGCCGCCAGCAGGACCACACCGAGCTGGATGACGGGCACTGGGCGTTGTCGCATGGGTGCTAGATCCCCTTTCGACGCCGGATCTCGGCGGTCAGCTTCGGGACGATGATGAACAGGTCCCCCACCACGAACAGGTCGGCGAACTCGCCGATCGGTGCATCGGGATCCTTGTTGATGGCGAGCACATTCTCCGCTGTCTGCATCCCGACCCGATGCTGAATCGCGCCGCTGATGCCGCAGCCAACGTACAGCGCCGGCTTGACGACCTTGCCGGTCTGCCCGATCTGAAGCTGATACGGGACCCAGCCCGCGTCGGCCGCCGCACGACTGGCGCCCACTGCGCCACCGAGCACCGCGGCCAGCTCACGCAGCGGCGCGAATCCCTCCGCGCTGCCCACGCCGCGACCGCCGGCGACGATGATCGTCGCCTCCTCCAGGTTGGCGACGGCCGCCTCGGCGGGATGGGACTCGACGATGCGCACCGTCCCGAAGGCCCCGGGCTGGCTGTCGGGAGCCTGCGCCACGGCCGCCGAGCCGCTGCCGCCCTCGATCGGGGTGAAGGTGCTCGGCAGCAGGAGCACGATCGCCGGCTCGGGTGCCCCCTCGGCGGGCTCGCTGACGGTGATGACCGTGCCCTGCAGGGTCGCCTGCTCGGTGCGCACCCGGCCGCCCTCGATCCGAACCGCGCGCACCGGGCCGAAGGCCGGCAGGCCCAGCAGCCCGACCAGCGCCGCCGCCAGGTCGCGACCGTTTGGCGTGGCCGGCGCCAGCACCGCCAGCGGCGCCAGCTCGCGCACCGCCGCGGAGGCCGCCATGGCATGCGTGACCGCCGGCGCGGCGCCGTCGCCCAGCACCACCGCCCGTGCAGCCCCGGCAGCGCCAAGCGAAGCGGCCCCGGTGGCCCCAGGCCCGTAGGCAAGCGCAACCGCCGCGCCGCCGCTCTGGCGCGCCAGCTCCGCGGCGCCGGCGGCCAGCTCCAGGGCGCTGCGGGACGGCGATCCGTCGCTGAACTCGGCCAGTAACGCGATGTCGATGCTCACGAGACCAGCTTCCGAGCGGCGAGCCAATCGACGATGCGGGTGACCGCCTCGTCGGGGCTCATGTTCTCGACCCGCTCGGTGGGCGGCTTGGCCTCCGGCTTGCGCGCCTCGATGACACGCGTCAGGGCGGCGCCGCGCAGGTCGGCCGCCGAGAGGCCCAGGTCGGCCAGGCTCCATGTCTCCATCGGCTTGCGCTTGGCGGCCATGATCCCCTTGAGCGATGCGTAGCGCGGCTCGCCGACCTGGTCGGTGACGCTCGCCACCACCGGCAGTGGCGCTTCCACGACGTTGAAGCCGCTGGCCGTCAGGCGGCGCACGCGCGCCATGGAGCCTTCGATCCGCAGTTCCGACCCGTACGAGAGGAGCGGCACGCCGCGGATGGCCGCCACCGCCCCGGGGACAAGCGACCCGCGGGCGTCATCCGATGCCATCCCCATCAGCGCCACGTCGGGTGCGAGGCGATCGAGCGCGGCGGCCAGCACGCGCGCAGTGGCCCACGCATCGGCGCCGGCCAGGGCAGGGTCGGTGACCAGCGTGGCGTCGTCGCCTCCCATGGCCAGGGCGCGGCGCAGGGCCTCGGCCGACTGCTCGGGGCCCATCGACAGGAAGCTGACCGCGTCGACCGCTCCCGACTCCTGGAGCCGCAGCGCCTGCTCGATGGCGTACTCGTCGAGCGGGTTGATGACGGCCTCGGCGGCGGCCCGATCCAGCCGCAGGTCGGCGGTGTAGCGCTTCTCGGCGGTGGTGGCGGGCACCTGCTTGAGGCAGACCACGAGCTTCACGCTGATCGACGACGCTCCCTCTGCTACCGCGCCGGCCGGGCCGCGCCGGCCCGTCGAAGGACCTGGCGCGCTACGATCAGGCGCTGGATCTGCTGCGTCCCCTCGTACAGCTGGGTGATCTTGGCGTCGCGCATCATGCGCTCGACAGGGTACTCGCTCACATAGCCGTATCCGCCCAGGACCTGCACCGCGTCGGTCGTCACCCGCATCGCCGTATCGCCGGCGATCAGCTTGGCGCAGCTGGTCCAGTAGGCCAGGTCCGGCGCCCCAGCGTCGACGGCCGCTGCCGCGGCGTAGGTCAGCTGGCGGGCCGCCTCCGTCCCGCTGGCCATATCGGCCAGCATGAACTGGATCCCCTGCATGTCGGCGATCCGCTCCCCGAACTGCTGACGCTGCGCCGCGTAGCCGACAGCGAAGTCGAGCGCACCCTGGGCGATGCCGACCGCCTGGGCCGCGATCGACAGGCGCGATCGGTCAAGCGTGGCCATCGCGATCGCGAATCCCTCCCCGTCCGAGCCAAGGCGGTTGGCGGCGGGCACGCGCACCTCATCGAAGTGAAGCTCTGCGGTCGGCGAGCCGCGGATCCCCATCTTGTGCTCGAGACGCGGAGACGAGAAGCCGGGCGTGTCCGTCTCGACGATGAAGGCGCTCATCCCCTTGCGGCCACCGGCGTCGGGATCGGTCAGGGCGAAGATGGTGACCAGGTTGGCGATCGAGCCGTGGGTGATGAAGCGCTTGCTGCCGCTGAGCAGGTAGTCGTCGCCAT
>JBGQCU010000072.1:0-9540 GCA_041495495.1 Candidatus Limnocylindria bacterium | reverse complement strand
TGCATCCGGCGCGAGCTCGAGCAGCTTGTCGATGCCCGCCACGGGGAAGCGCTTGGCCAGGTTCTGGTCGATGGCAGCGTTCAGGTCACGTGGGATGAGCACCGCCGCCGAAGCCACCACGATCACCACCGCGGTGGCCAGCTCCATGAACCGGCGCCCGCGCGCCCGGGTGGGAGCCATCGGCTTGCGCGGTCTGCGGGCGTCGCGATCGCGCAGCCGCGCTTCGAGCCCCATGACCAGCGTCGGCATGCACAGCACCACCGCGATCGGCGCATTGCGCAGGGCAAGCAACCCGAGCGCGATCCCGATCCAGGAGAGCGCCACCAGCCAGCCCGGCGTGGCGCGCCCACCGTTCAGGCCAACCGCCACGATCAAGAGCAGGAAGCCCAGGTGCGCCGGCTCGTGGAAGTTCGGCGACTGCCACTCGGCGATGTTGGCCAGCCCCCAGTCACCGGCCTCGACGTAGCGCAGCGGATAGAGGATCCCGATCGGGCCGGCCGGGGTGAGCATCGCGGCCCCGACGACTCCCGCCAGCGTCGCGAGCACCCAGCCGCGGGCCGCGGACATCGGCGTGCGACCCGCCAGCGTGAATAGCGCATAGAGGCCGAGCACGCCCAGGCCGATGACGTACACCCCGTGCAGGTTGGCCCACAGCACGAAGAACGGGACGAGCAGCAGCATCCGGCGCGGGTGCTCGGGGCGTGCTGCCAACAGGAACCAGGCCAGGACCGCAATCAGCAGCCAGCTGACGGCCTGCGGACGCAGCGTGACGTAAGCGATCAGGACGAACGCGCCGAGTGCGAAGGGCAGCCCGATGGCCAGCGCACGCGCTCCCCGGCGGGCGAGCGCCGTTGCCAGCGCGCCGAAGATGACGACCGGGAAGAGGCCGAACACGAGCAGCGCCCCGATGCGGCCGATCGCGGAGACCAGCCAATAGATGAGCAGCTCGCTCAACCACTCGTGCGGCGTCCACGGCTGTCCGAACCAGGTGAAGCTGAACGGGTCGATCGAGGGGACCCTTCCCGTCTCGGCGATCAGCTGGCCGGCGGTCACGTGCCAGAAGTAGTCGGGGTCCTGCACCCCTTTGGCGACCGTGATGGCGAACATGACGCCGCCAAGGGCGATCGCCAGGATGGCAACCGGCGAGGGGAGCCGGCGCAGGATCGCCGCGGGCTCGCCGGAGGCAGGGGCGCTCGGACGGGCGGACATCGGCCGGAGTCTAGTCGGTGCGTTCAGGCACCGGAACCTGACGGAAGTACTCGCCGACGCTCACGCCATGAGAGTGCCGCGATGACGCCCAGCCACGCCAGCAGGAACCCGAAGATCAGCCAGGCTGACGCCTGGGAATCGAGCGCGGGGCCGATCCACAGCACGGACTGCGAGCCGATCGCCGCGAGTGCCAGCCGGCCACGCAGCTCGGGGAGAGCCGCGACCAGGATCAGCACCCCCAGGGCGGCCAGGATCGCCTCGTGCTGGTTGGCATGCGGGATCACCAGCGGCGTCGCCACGAATGCGGCGGCGGCGGCCAACGGCGTCGCGCGCTCGGACCCGCGAGCCCACCACCAGGCGGCGAGCACCAGCAGGATGGTGAGCGCAACCCCCACCGCGGCCAGCGGCGAGCCGGGAATCCCCAGCCGCAGGGCGACCCCGCGCCAGTTGACCATCTGCTCGATGTGGATCCCCAGCGCATTTGGGTCGCCGGCCGTACCGAGCAGATACGCCGGATAGTCGGCCAGCGCCTGCGGCGAGACGACCAGGCCCGCCACCGCGATCAGCACCAGGATGGTTACCCCGGCCGTCAGCAGCGGCGCCCACCGCCGCTCGAGCGCCAGCCTCGCCAGCCACAGCGGCCCAAGCGTCGGCTTGAAGGCGCTGAGCCCGGTCAGCAGGCCCGAGCGTCCGTGCAGGCCCTTGACCGTGGCACCCACAGAGAGGCCGAGCAAGCCCACGACCGCCAGGCTCGACTGGCCGCGGACGGCGCCCATGACCACCGGCCAGCTGGTCAGCAGCAGGAGCGTTGCCACGACTCTCGTGCCTGCCGCACCCCAGGCCAGGCGCCACGCGGCAAGCGCAAGGAGCGCGACCGAGAGGACGGTGAAGATCCCGAACGCCAGGTGCAGTGGCAGCAGGGCCAGGGGCGCCGCCAGCGCGGCCAGCCATGGTGGCGAGTTGAAGGGCAGGGCGCCCCGCGCGAACGACGGCTCCTCGCCGATCAGCTCGCGCTGCGCCGCCGCCTGGCACTCGACCGTGTAGAGGCACGCGCCGTCCGAGTGCAGCACGATCAGGCCGGCGGACTGGTAGGTGACGTAGTCGGAGCGCTCGACGGCCCGGTATTCGCCGCCCAGGATGCCGATGGCGAGCGCGCCGGCCGCGACGGTCGCCAGCAGCGCGTATGCCCCGGCCCACACCATCGGTCGCCTCATGGCAGGCGACGGTAGCACGCGCGGGAGCACGCGCCGTGGTACTTCGGGGTGGTGACGGCGCGCACCTATCCGGCCGTAGACTCGCCGCCATGAGCGCTCCCGAGCTCACGCAGCGCCGCGGCGTCCCGGCTGCGACGGCGGCCATCGTCGGCTTCTTCGCCGCCGCCGTCCTGCCGCGCGCCAGCTGGCCGCTCATCGATGGCGATGTGTGGTGGCATATCCGCGCCGGGCAGGATGTGCTGCGCACCGGCAGCGTGCCGCACCTCGACACCTGGAGCATCGTCGGCGCCGGACGGGCGTGGATCAGCCAGGACTGGCTGGCGAATGTACTGCTGGCGGCGGGCAACGCGCTGGGTCCCTGGGGCCAGACGGGGCTGTCGCTGCTGTTCGGGGCTGTGTCGGTGCTGGCCTTCTGGATCCTGTGGCGGGCGATCGCTCTCCGCGTGCCCGGCATCGGCTGGGCCAGCCGGCTGGTCTGGCTCTCGGTCGGGCTAGCGCTTGCCGGGCCGGTGATGGGGGTCCGGGTGCAGGTGCTCGACCTGCTGATGGCGACGCTCGTCCTGTGGGTCAGCTGGCGCTACCTGGTGGATCCCCGTCGCCGCTGGCTGGTCGGCCTGCCACTCGTCGCCGCGGCATGGGCCAACCTGCACGCGGGCTGGCCGCTCCTCTTCGGCATCGGTGGGGCCGTCATGGCCGGAGAGGCGCTGGACCGGCTGCTCCGCCGACGGCTCGAGCCGATGCCGCTCTCCTGGGTGCAGCTGCGCGACCTGGGCCTGGCGCTGATCGCCGCGGCGGGAGCGCTGGTGCTGAACCCGAACGGCATCGGGCTGTACGCCTACCCGTTCGACACGGTCGGCATCACCGCCCTCAGCCGCTACGTGATGGAGTGGTTCCCCGCCTCGCTCGACACCCTCTTCGGACAGCTGCTGGCGGGCTTCGCGGTGGTTGCGGTCCTGCCGACCCTGCTCTTCGGACGCCGCCGGCTGCGCACCGCCGACGCTCTCATCCTGCTCGGCCTGACGCTGCTCGCCTTTCGGGCCATCCGCTTCCTGCTGCTCGTCGGGCCGATCGGCGGGGCGATCACCGCGGCGGTGCTTGCCCCGGCCCTGGCCCAGACGCAGCTCGGGCGACGCGTGGCCCCCACGCTTGCCCGCCTCTCGCGGCCCGCCGTCGGCCGACGCGGCGCCTTGCACGCAGCGGTCGTCGTCCTGCTGCTGGTCGCCGGCGTCGGCGTGGCCCTGGCGCGGACCTACCCCGCCCAGCAGACGACCGAGATCGCGCGCGTGCTTCCCGCCGATGCCGTCGCCTGGCTGGACCAGCACGAGGCGGGGGCCCGCATCTTCAACCGATATGAGTGGGGCGGCTACATCGGGCAGCATCGGCCCAGCCAGCCGGTCTTCATGGACGGGCGGGCCGATGTCTACGGCGACGAGCTGCTCCAGATGTACGTCTCGATCATTGGGGTGCAGGGCGATCCGCAGGTCGCCCTGGATCGATATCGAATCGACTACGCCGTCTTCCCGCCGACGACGCCGCTCGGCCGCTGGTTCGACGCATCGGTCAACTGGGAGCGCGTCTACATCGACTCGACCGCCGCCATCTGGGTCCGGCGCTGATGCGGCGCGACCTGGTCATCCTGTTCGCGCTGGCGCTCGTCACTCGCGTGGCTGCCGCCCTGCTGGTCGACTACCCGCCGTACACGGACCCGGCCTACTACCAGCTCGTGGGGCAGCAGCTCGCCGCGGGCCACGGCTTCAGCGTGCCGGTGCTGTGGAGCTTCCTGGAGGTGGGCGGCCGACTGCCGGCGCACGCGGTCCTGCCGGTCCCCAGCAACGGGCACTGGATGCCGCTCACCTCGATCGTGGCGGCCGGCTCGATCGCCATCTTCGGCGACCTGCTGGGATCGTGGCGCGCCGCCGAGCTGCCGATGATCCTGATCGGTGCAGTGCTGGTGCCGTTCACGTACCTGGTCGCGATCGACCTGTGGGGCTCGCGCTTCAACGCCTGGGTCGCCGCGTTGCTGGTGCTCACCGCCGGGCCGCTGCTGGTGATGGCGCCGCTGGTGGACGCCTTCGCCGTGTTCGGGGCGGCGGGCGGCGGCGCCCTGTGGTGCTCGACCCGGGCCGTCCGCGCGCCGCGCCCCGGCCCGTGGCTGGTGGCGGCCGGCGCATTCGTCGGCCTGGCCACGCTGGCGCGGGTCGACGGCCTGCTGCTGGGAGTGGCGCCTGCCATGGTCTGGGCGGTCCGGCGCGACTGGCCGTCGTGGGCCGCGCGCCTCGCATGGGGCCTGGGCAGCCTCGCGGCCGCGGGGCTGGTGCTCGCCCCCTGGCTGGCGCGCGACCTGGCCACCTTCGGCAGCGCCTTCCCGTCGGCGGGCGGGCACACCCTGTGGATCACGAGCTACAACCAGCAGTTCTCGATCGCCGGCGACCCGGCGCCGGCTGAGTACCTGGCCTGGGGTGGGGCGAACATCATCGGCTCGAAGGTGGCGGCCTGGGGCGAGCTGGTGGGGCGCACCGCCGTCCTGCTGGGCGGGATCTTCATCCTGCCGTTCGCCTACGGCCTGTGGCACGAGCGCCGACGGCCGGAGCTGCAGCCATTCCTCGCCTACTTCGCGGTCATGTTCGTGGCGATGGGGGCGGTCTTCACCTTCCACGCGCCGATGGGTGCCTTCTACCATTCGTCGCTCGCCTGGCTCCCCTTCGCCGCTGCGCTATCCGTCGCCAGCCTTGCCCCTGCCGCGACCACCGCCGGGCGCGCCTGGCGCTTCCTCCGCCGCCCGGCCACCCATCGCTCCCTGGCGGTGGCCGGCCTGGCCGGCGCGATGGCCCTCTCGCTGATCGGCTCGGCTGTGCTCCTCGGCCAATGGTCGGATGCCCACGCCCGGCTCCGACAGGCCGGCGAGTACCTCGTCGGGCGCGGCGAGCAGTCGGCGGTGGTGATGGCCTACGACCCTGCCGCCCTCCACGTGCTCAGCGGAAACCCCGGCATCGCACCGCCGTTCGACCTCTACCCGATCATCGGCCAGGTGGTTGACGCCTACCACGTCGAATGGGTGGTCGTGACGCTCCGGCCCGGGGAAACCCGCGATCCTCTCGGCCTGTGGGATGGGGCTGGGGCGACCGATGCTGCCGGTGACCACCCGGACTTCCTGCCGGCCAGGCCGGACTTCTCGGCGCCCGGTGTCCGCGTCTTCCACGTGGTGCGTGATCACCCGGCTGCGGTGGAGTAGTACTTCCGGCGCCCGAAGTACTGTTGACCCTGTGCACCTTGGGCGGGGAGGATGGCCAACGGGTCAGGTACCGGACCGGACCCCGTACCAACGAGGACCAGCCGCTTGCCCAGGACCGCACCCACCCTGGTGCCCAACAGCTTCGATCAACTGCGCACACAGGCGGCCGAGAGCGTCCGGCGGGACGCTCGCCGCCTACGTGAGGTGGCGGAGCGCTACCGCGAGCAATACCGCAACCGTCTCGAGGAGTGGGTGCAGCTGCGCGCCCGCGTCGATCACCGACTGGCGGCGGCCCGTGGCACGGCTCCCTCACCCGAGGTGCTGCGTGCCACGCAGGATGCCCTGGCCAGGGAGCTGGCCGGCCTGCAGGGGAGCCTGAAGCGGATCGACGTCGCCGCGCGCCAGCTGGAGCTGATGCTCACCTACCTGACCAGCGACGACGAGCATGCCTCCGAACCAACCCTGACCGATGCGGATCTCTCTCCTGCGTCGATCTCGCTGAAGATCATCCAGGCCCAGGAGGGGGAGCGCCAGCGCCTCGCAGAGGAGGTCCATGACGGACCCGCGCAGGTGCTCACCAACGCCATCTTCCAGGTGGAGTACCTCGATCGCGTGATCGATGACTCCCCGGAGACAGCCCGCGCCGAGCTCGCGTTCCTTCGCACCATGCTGCGCGAGGGGCTCGATGAGGTCCGCTCGTTCATCGCCGCCCTGCGCCCGCTAGCGGTGGAGGTTGGGCTGGCCCAGGCAATCAGCGACGCTGGCGCCGAATTCACGGCCAAGCACGGCATCGCGGTAGACGTATCGGTGGTTGGCATCGATGCCCGCGTTCCGCCAGAGGCCAAGGCGCCGATCCTGCGGGTCGTGCAGGAGGCTCTGCAGAACGTGCGCAAGCACGCCGCGGCAACGGCGGTCCGCATCGGCCTCGAGTCGGATCACCTCGTGATCGTCGACAACGGTCGCGGCTTCGACGTCATGCGGCTCGCCTCGGCCACCCGCAATTTCGGCCTGCAGTTCATGCGCGAGCGCGCCGAGCTGATGGGGTCGTCGCTTCAGATCGAGTCCCGCCAGGGGGAGGGGACTCGCATCCTTCTTCGCATTCCGGAGGTTCGCTAGTGGTTACCATGGCCGCCAAGGAGACTATTGTGGAAACAGCCGCAGAACGCCGCCAGGGGGCGGACCGGCGAAACGCCGGGGTGAAGACCCGCATCGTGATCGTGGACGGGCACACGCTCTTCCGTCGCGGTGTGCGCAACATCCTTGAGCTCGAAGGGGACATGGAGGTGGTGGGCGAGGCCGGCAGCGGCCGCGAGGCGATCGCCACCATCGGTGAGCTGACGCCTGACGTTGTGCTGATGGATCTGACCCTGCCGGCTCCCAATGGGATCGAGACCACCCAGCGGGTGAAGCGCGAGCTGCCGCACACGGCCATCATCGTCCTCGCCCCCAACGACGACGAGGACCAGCTCTTCGAGGCGATCAAGGCGGGCGCTGCGGCCTACGTTCTCAAGGACATCGACCCGACCGACCTGATTGCCATCATCCGTCGGGTTCGGTCCGGCGAGTACCTGATCAACGACAAGGTCTTCAGCAAGCCGGCGGTCGCCAGCCGCGTGCTCAAGGAATTCCGCGAGCTGGCGGTGTACGGCGCCGATGCCCAGCCGATCTTCGCCCCGCTCTCGCCGCGCGAGGTCGAGATCCTGGACAACATCGCGCAGGGGATGACCAACAAGCAGGTCGCCTATGCGCTCGGCATCAGCGAGCAGACCGTCAAGAACCACATGTCCAGCATCCTGCGCAAGCTGTCGGTCAATGATCGGACCCAGGCCGTGGTCTACGCCATGCGCCAGGGCTGGATCAAGATCCCCGAGGACTGAGCGCCGGAAGTCCCTCCCGCCCCCGTACTCCTGCGCCATGGGCCTTCGTCCCGGCGACGGCTAGCCTGCGGGCAGTCGTCGACGGGTATCCGCGACGATGTTCATCTCCTCCTCCGGTACAAGAGCCGCGCTGCAGCAGCGCGGCTCTTGTGCGTCCGCCGCAGAGGGATCTGGCTGGGCTCGGGGAGCATCCCGCTTCAGGGCCGATGACCCTTGACAGAGCCCGAGGCGCGCGCCAAGGTACGCTGCCGAAGTCAGCCGAGTGGGACCATCGGGTCATATTCAGACCTCATTGGTGATCCTAGGCTGGCGTCGCCCATCCCTAAGGAAAGGAGGTATCGCGAAGGTATGCTTCAGTTCATCAGCACTCTTCTTGCCCGATTCCACCGCGAGGATGAGGAAGGTCAGACGCTCGTCGAGTACGGTCTGCTTCTGGCCCTCATTGCGATCATCGTGATCGTTGCCCTCATCTTCCTCGGCCCGATCGTGAGCCAGATCTTCCAGAACGTCGGAGAGAACCTCCAGAAGACCTGAGTTCGTTCATCACCGGCGTACGAAGAGCCCCCGGGATCACCCCGGGGGCTCTTCACGTCAGCCCACGACCGTCTCGGAGGTACCAACGGCGGAATAGCCCATAAGTCCGGTCGATGCCGCTCGTCGCGTGCTCGTAGACTGTTGACCGCAGTCACAATGCTGCGACGGACCGCAACGGTCGTCTTGCCATCATCCTTGCTCGAAGGGAAACATCAGTGAAGCGATCAAATCGCCTGGTCATCCTCGTCGGGGTGCTGCTCGCCGTACTGGCGTTCGTCGGCATCGTCGTGCTGCTCAGCAAGAACGGGACAACCACGCCTGCCGAGAAGCAGACCGTGAACGTCCTGGTCGCCAAGGCGGACATCGCCATCGGCGACGCGGTCACGCCCAACCTGGTCGAGGTGAAGCCGGTCAATCCCGACGAGGTCTCCGGGACGCGCTTCGGCGACCCGTCTCAGCTAACCGGCGCACCCGCCCTCTATCCGATTGCCAAGGGGGCGCAGGTGAGCCAGGAGGCGGTCGGGGCCGGGGCCACCGGCAACTACTGCATCTCGTGCCAGCTTCAGCCGGGCGAGAAGGCGATTGCCTTCCAGGTCGATCCCGTCACCGGCCTCGATTTCCTGATCCAGCCGGGCGACCATATCGACATCGTCTATCGGTCCGAGATCACGGTCCTGCAGCCGACGGCTGACTCGGCCGGGTCAGCCAACCCTCGTTTCGAGCCGATTGTCGGCCTCGAGGCAGCGCCGACCGTCAAGACGCTCCTCCAGAACAAGCGCGTGCTTTACGTGAGCGCGACCAAGATCCAGCCGATCGCCAACCCAAACGCGACGCCGGCGCCGGGCTCGAACGGTGCAACCACGACTCCGATTGAGTCGGTCGTGGTTGTCTTCGCCGGCACCGATGCCGACGCCGAGCTGATCAAGTTCGCCCAGACGGACAACACTGTCATCGGCAAGCTGACGGCGATCCTGCGCGGCGCCAAGGACGACGTGGTCGAGACCACCACGGGCATCACGCTCAAGATCCTGATCGATACCTTCGGCATCCCGATTCCGCAGATCGTCCAGATCGCGGTGCCGGCTCAGTAGCCGGTCGCCCAGTCGCAGCCGAAGCAAGGTAAGGACACGCGATCGTGATCAAGGTCCTCATCGTCGACGACATCCCGGAAACGCGAGATCACCTCTCGAGGCTCCTCGGCCTGGAGAGGGACCTCGAGGTGGCCGGGACCGCCGGGTCAGGCGAGGAGGCGATCAAGGTCGCCATGGACCTGCGCCCGGACGTGATCGTGATGGACATCAACATGCCCGGGATGGATGGGGTGGCGGCCGCCGAGATCATCTCTCAGCGGCTGCCGACCAGCCCGATCATCATGATGAGCGTCCATGGCGAGGCGGACCAGCTGAAGCGATCGATCTCCGCCGGAGCCCGCGAGTTCCTGGTCAAGCCATTCAGCGGAGATGAGTTCTCCACG
>JBGQCU010000071.1:0-9692 GCA_041495495.1 Candidatus Limnocylindria bacterium | reverse complement strand
GACGGGGCGCTCGAGCAGCTGGCCCTGTACCCGGTCGACCGCCGCGCGATCTACGCCGGCAAGGCGCTGGCCGGGGCGGCGGCGATGCTCGTGCTCGGCGCCGTGCTCGTCCCGGTCGTCGCCATCCTGTATGCCATTCCGATCGGTGCAGGCTGGTTGCCGCTGCTGCTGGCCGTGGTGCTGGGTGCCATCGGCTTCGCGGCGGTCGGCACCGCCTATGCCGGGCTGACCGTGCGCATGCGCGCCCGTGAGGTGATGCTGCCGCTCCTGATGCTGCCGATCGTGGCGCCGCTCCTGCTGGCCGCCGTGAAGGTGACGGTCGCTGCGCTGAGCGGTGATCCGCTCGGCGAGCAGTGGGCCTGGCTGCAGCTGCTGGCCGGCTTCGACATCATCATGCTGGTGGTCGGGGCCGGCACCTACGGCTTCCTGCTGGAGGAGTGATGAAGACCCGCATCCTGGGCGTCGTGGCGCTCATCGCCGTGATCGGGGCGACGATCGATGGCCTCCTGCTGGTGCCCGCCGACCTGCACCAGGGCGACGCGCAGCGGGTCATGTACGTGCACGTCGCATCGGCCTGGCTGGCGTATGCCTCGTTCGGAGTCACCGCGCTGGCAGGGCTTGGGTACCTGTGGCGCCGCGACCTGCGACTGGACGCGGTGGCCCTGGCCGGGGCCGAGATCGGCGTCATGTTCACCGCCTTCGCCATCTGGGGCGGGATGATGTGGGGGAGACCGGTGTGGGGCGTCTTCTGGCAGTGGGAGGACCCGCGTCTGACCACCACCGCGCTGCTGCTGGCGCTGTACGTCGGCTACCTCCTCCTCCGACGACTGACCGATGACCCGGCTCGCCGCGCCGCGCGCGCCGCCGTGGTCGGGCTGATCGCGGCGGTCGACATCCCGATCGTCCACTTCAGCGTGATCTGGTGGCGCGGCCTGCACCAGGGCCCGACGTTCATCGATCCGGCCAAGTTGCTTGATCCCTCGGCCCCGCCCCTCTTCGTGCTGGCGCTGCTGGCCATGCTCGGCGCCTTCACGCTGGTCTGGGTCTACCTCATGATCCGCCGCTACCAGCTCGCGCGGCTGGAGTGGCAGATCGAGGAGGACACGCGGCTCGGCCGGGTCAACGCCGCGCGCCGCGCAGCCTCCGCCGGCTCGGCCGTCGCCCCCGCCGCAGCCGAGGAGCCCGCCCGATGAGCGACGCGGCCTTCGTCTTCGCCGGCTACGGTGTGATTCTCGGCGGGCTGGGGCTGTACGCCGTGCTCCTCGTGCGTCGGCTGCGCGCCGCCCGTGACGCCTCGCTGCGGATCCGTGGCGAGGCCGACGCTCCGCCCATCGACGTCGCGAGATGACCCTGGCGCGCCCGGTCCTGCCGCCCCTGCCGCCGCGTGGGCGGCGCTGGGGGGTGCTGCTGGGCGTGGCCGTGGTGGTGGCGGTGATCGCGTACCTCGCGTTCAGCAGCGTCGGCAACGCGCTGGTCTACTACCTGACCCCCACCGAGCTGCTGGGCCGCGGCCCGGCCGAGGTGGGCAGGACCGAGCGGCTCGGCGGCCTGGTCAAGACGGGGAGCGTCGCCGGTGAGGCGCCGGACCTGACTTTCGTCCTGACCGACGGCACGACGGAGATCCGCGTTCACAGCTCCGCGGCTCCCACGCGCTCGTTCCGCGAGGGCGCCGGCGCGGTGGTCGAGGGCGCGCTGGGCGCTGACGGGGTCTTCCAGGCGTCGCAGGTGATCGTCAAGCACGACGAGAACTACGTGGCCCCCACCGAGGGCGGGCTGCCGACCCAGGCCTTCGTACCGGGCACATGATCCCGACCCTCGGGCACCTCGCCGTGGTGATCGGCCTGGCGGCAACCGTGTACGCCGCCGGCGCCTTCATCGTCGGGGGGCGCAGCGGCGACAGCGCGCTGCTGGCGAGCGCCCGCCGCGCCATGTACGCCGCCTTTGCGCTGGTGGCCTTCGCCTGCCTGGCCATGATCGCGTCGCTGCTCGGGCACGACTTCAGCGTGCTGTACGTGGCACGCAACAACGCCACCACCACCCCGCCCTTCTACTCGGTCATCTCGCTGTGGGCGGCGCTCGAGGGGTCGATCCTGTTCTGGACCCTGCTGGCCACCGGCTGGGCCAGCCTGGTGCTGTACCGCTATCGGGCCAGGCTGCCGGCGCTCATGCCGTGGGTCGGGGCCACGCTGGCGCTGGGGACCGCCTTCTTCTTCGCGGTGATGGCCTGGCCGAGCGACCCCTTCGTGCGGGTGACCCCGATCGGCCTCGAGGGAAATGGACCGAACGCGCTGCTCCAGAACCATCCGTTCATGGGGCTGCACCCGCCGCTCCTGTACCTCGGCTACACGGGCATGGCGATTCCCTTCGCCTTCGGCATGGCGGCGCTCATCACGCGCCGCACCGACGAGGAGTGGCTGGCGGTCGTGCGCCGCTGGACGCTGGTGCCGTGGATCTTCCTGACGATGGGCATCGTGGCCGGCGCCTGGTGGAGCTACGCGGTGCTCGGCTGGGGCGGCTACTGGGCCTGGGACCCGGTCGAGAACGCGGCCCTCCTGCCGTGGCTGACGGCCACCGCATTCATCCACTCGTCGATGGTCGCCGAGCGGCGCGGAACGCTGCGCACCTGGACCCACGCGCTGGTGATCGCCACCTTCGTGCTGACCCTGGTCGGCACCTTCCTGACCCGGTCGGGGGTGGTCGTCAGCGTGCACGCCTTCACCACCTCGGGCATCGGCATCTGGTTCGCCTCGGCCATCCTGCTCACGCTGGGGGTGGCGCTGGGCCTGCTCATCTGGCGCCTGCCGGAGCTGGGCGACCGTCGACCGCCGGGTGCGGTGGTCAGCCGCGAGTCGGCCTTCCTGTTCAACAACGTGCTCTTCCTGGTGATCACCTTCGCGGTGCTGTTCGGAACCCTGTATCCGGTCATGGTGGAGGTCACCGGCGGGTCGCGCGCCACGGTCGGGGCGCCCTGGTTCAACCTGGTCAACGCCCCGATCTTCGTGGCGCTCCTGTTCCTGACCGGCGTCGGGCCGGCGCTGCCATGGGGCGGCGCCAGCTGGGCGACCGTGCGGGAGCGCTTCGCCATCCCGATCCTGGCCGCGGTGGGCGTGGTGGTGGCGGCCTGGGCGCTCGGCGTGCCGGCCGCCGCGCCGCTCGCCATCCTGGGCCTGGCGACCTTCGTGCTGGTGGTGATGGGCGACGAGGTGGTGCGCGGGGCTCGGGCCCGCTCGCGGGGCCGCGGGGAGGGCCTGCCCCTGGCCCTGGTCAGGCTGGCGACACGCAATCGGCGCCGATACGGAGGCTACCTGGCCCACGCGGGGATCTGCGTCATGGCGGTCGCGATCGCCGTCTCGGCCACGCTCGGGGCCGACAAGATCGCCACCCTGCACAGGGGGGAGACGCTGACGCTGGGCGCTTATACCCTGACCTACGACCGGCTCGTCACCGAGCGCCTGGCGGCCGATCCACGGGTGGTCGAGACCCGGGCCGAGCTGACCCTCGCCGGCCCGCAGTCCGGGGCGCTGACCACCGCGCTGCGTGACTACCCCAACTCGACCAGCGCCATCGCCACGCCGGCGGTGCGCACGGCGCTCGGCGAGGACCTGTACGTCACCCTGCTCGCCTACGACGCGACGGCGAAGACCGTCACCCTGCACGTCCTCGTCAACCCGCTGGTGATGTGGATCTGGGCCGGCGGCGGGATCGTGGCGCTCGGCGCCCTGTTCGCCATCTGGCCCGATCGCCGCCGTACGGCGTTCGAGGCTGCCCTGGCGGCGGGAGCCTGACCGATGGCGATGCCGCTTCTGCGCTGGACGCAGGTGCGCTGGCTGGCCCTGCCGCTCGTGCTGGTGCCGCTCGGCTGGCTTCTGTTCACCGGGCTCGGGCGCGATCCGAGCGTGATCCCGTCGCCGCTGGTCGGGCATCCGCTGCCCTCCTTCGCGGCGACCACGCTGCAGGGGACCAGCTTCTCGGCGGCCCAGCTGGCCGGGCGGCCGGCGATCGTGAACGTGTGGGCCAGCTGGTGCAATCCGTGCATCGACGAGCACCCCGTGCTGCTCGACACCGCCACGCGGCATGGCAGTGAGGTCCAGCTGGTCGGGATCGTGTACCAGGACACCCCTGAAGGGGCGCGCGACTTCCTGGCCCGATACGGCGACGGCGGCTGGCCGAACCTGCTCGATCCGTCGGGCCGGATCGCCGTCGACCTCGGCGTGACCGGCCCGCCGGAGACCTTCTTCGTCGACGCCAGCGGCATCGTGCGCGCCCGCCATGTCGGGCCGCTGACCGCCGACGAGATGGCCGCGCAGCTGACGGCGCTGGGACTCGCGCCGTGAGACGGCTCGCCCTGCCGATCGCCATGGCCGCGCTGCTCGCCCTCGGAGCGCTGGTCCTGATCACTGCGCTCCGCCCCGCTCCCGCGCTCACGCAGGCCGAGCAGGCGCAGCAGATTGCGGGCGAGCTGCGCTGCCCCGACTGCCAGTCGCTGTCGGTGGCGGAGTCGCAGACCGCCGCGGCGGCCGCCATCCGGCGCCAGATCGTCGACCTGCTGGCCGCGGGTCAGACGCCCGAGCAGGTGCGGCGTCACTTCGTCGAGAGCTACGGGGAGTGGATCCTGCTGACGCCCGGCTCGCCACTGGTGTGGTGGCTGCCGGCGGCCGCGCTCCTGGTCGGGATCGGCCTGTTGGCATGGTGGCTGCGGCGCGGCCGATCCATCGCTGTGTCGGTCGAGCCCCCGCCGAGCGACGGCGTGCGCAGCCGTATCCGCGACGAGGTGGAGCAGCTCGATGGCTGACCCGGCGCAGTGGGCGCTCCTGGCGGCGATCGGGCTGGTGACGGCCGTGGCCATCGGTTGGCCGCTGCTCCGCCCGCGTTCGTCGGCAACGGTCCGCTTCGACACCGGGACAGAGGCCGAGGCGCGCGCACTCCGGCATCGAGTTGCGCTCGAGGGGCTGCTCGACGTGGAGGCGGATCGCCGCGCCGGCTCGCTGGACGACGCCTCCTACCAGCGTGAGCGCGCCGAGGCGGAGGAGCGCGCCGCGCAGACGCTGAGCGAGGCGACGGAGAGTGTGGCTGCGCCGGCTCCACCGGTCGCGGCTGCGGGGCACCGTCGGCGGGCCGCTGCCTGGCTCGCCGCGGGGCTGGCGGCCGCGCTGCTGGTGGGCTTTGCCCTGCCCGCCCCGGCGGGCCTCGCCGAGCGCACGGTCGTCAACCAGCCGCTCGCCGACGCCCTCGCCCGCGAGGCGGCCCGCCAGGCCCAGATCCAGCGGCTGCTGACCGCGCTCGCCGCCGATCCGCAGGACCCGCAGGTCCTGTCGGACCTGGCCGACGCATACCTGGCCGGGAGCAGCGCCAACGACCTGAAACGGGCGGCCGTCGCTCTCCAGCTGCTCCTGGCCGTCGACCCGCGGAACGGATCAGCCTATCGGCGCCTGATCACCGCCTACATCTCGGCCGCCGACTGGTCCGACGCCCAGTCCGCGACCGACTCATACGCCAGCATCGTGGGCGCCGACGACCCGGACATCCCCTTCTTCATGGGCCTGCTGGCCTTCCGGCAGGGAGACGACGCCGCAGCGGTGCGGCACTTCGATCGGTTCCTCCAACTGGCGCCGGACGATGGCCGCGTGCCGATGGTGACCAGCCTGCGCGCCGAGGCAGCGGGGCAGCTTCCCGGGGAGAGCGCGGCGCCGAGCGGCTAGGCGGGGTCCAGGACGCGGTCGAGGGTGCGGCGCAGGGCCTCGAGCTCGGAGTCGGGGATCAGGTCCAGGAAGTGCTTGCCCACGCCGCGCAGGTGTGTCGGCGAGGCGCGTCGCAGCCGCTCGTGGCCGGCATCGGTCAGCATTGCCCACGAGCCGCGCCGGTCGGTATCGCACGAGGCGCGCTCCACCAGCCCCTCGCCCAGCAGCCGATCGACGAGGCGCGTCACGCCGCTGCGCGACAGGCCCAACCGATCCGCCAGCTCGCTCATGCGCAGCCGCCGCTCGTCGGCGCGGGTCAGCAGCAGGAGCACCTCGTACTCACCCAGCCCCAGCGACTGCTCGGCCTGAAGCTCGCGCTCGAGCTGACGGCGCACCTGGGCATGCGCGACCAGGAAAGTGCGCCACGTCTCGAGGCGCGGGTCACGCGGGCTGGGGATCGGGCTGCTCATGGTTGACCGGACAACCATATCAGGTCGCCCACGATCAGGCGGCGCGCGGCAGCTCGATCCAGAAGGTCGACCCGACCCCTTCCACGCTGCTGACGCCGGCCGAGCCGCCGTGCGCCTCGGCGATGTGCCGCACGATCGCCAGCCCAAGGCCCGCGCTGCCGGTGACCAGGCCCTCATCGGCATCGCCGCGCTGGCGAGAGCGGTCGACCTTGTAGAAGCGCTCGAAGATGCGTGCCTGGTGGGCGGCCGGGATGCCGATCCCGTCGTCCGCCACCTCGAAGCGGACCCTGTCTGCGACCGGCTTCCAGCCGATCCGCACCTCGCCGCCGGGGTGGCTGTACTTGACGGCGTTGTGCGCCAGGTTGAGCAGCGCCTGGCCGAGTCGCCCGGGATCAGCCTCGGCGCGTGCCTCGGGATCGGAGCCGCCTGCCAACACCGAGATCCTGATTCGCCTGCGCTCGGCAACCGGACCGATGCGCTCTGCCACCGCGGCCACCACCTCGGCCGGATCGACCGACTCGATCGCCAACCGCACCTCGCCCGACTCGATCATGGTCAGGTCGAGCAGCTCGTCGACGAGCTGGGTGAGGTGATCCGCCTCGCCGGCGATCTTGCTGACGAAGTCCCGAAACGTCTCGGGGTCGTCCGGGGCGGCCACCGAAAGCGTCTCGGCGAGGAGCTTGATCGAGGTCAGCGGGGTGCGCAGCTCGTGGCTGATGTTGGCGACGAAGTCACGGCGCACGCGCTCGATGCGCCGCAGCGCGGTGATGTCGTGAAGCGCCAGCACCAGGGCCTCGTCGCCGACCGGCACCGCGTCGACCGAGAAGGTGCGCTGGCCCAGGTGACCGAGCTGGGCCTCCCCCGTGGTCGCCTCGCGACTGGCCGATGCGGCCCGCGCCACGGCATCCAGGGCGGCCGATCCGAAGGTCGCGATCAGGCTCAGGCCGGGTAGGTCGGCGGGGTCGCGATCCGCCAGCGCCGCAGCCTGGGGACCGGCGCGCAGGACGCGCAACCGCTCATCGACCAGCAACAGGATCGGGTCCCCGCTGGCCCGACCCAGGAGCGTTTCAAAAACGGACTCGGCCAGGTCCCGGTCGGCCATCGCTCAGCCTGCCGGCGGCGAGAAGGCGTACCCGACGCCGCGCACCGTGCGGAACCAGTTGCGTCCGTCGCCACGCCGCAGCTTGCCCCGCAGCCAGCTGACATGGACGTCGACGGTCCGGCCGTCACCGGCATAGTCGTAGCCCCAGATCCGCGCCAGCAGCTGGTCGCGCGTGAAGATGCGGCCGGGGTTGGCAGCCAGGTAGGCGAGCAGGTCGAACTCCTTGGTGGTCAGGTGCTCCGGCCGGCCCCCGATGGTCACCTGGCGCCGCTCGAGGTCCACGACCAGCGGGCCGATCTCCAGCCGCTCGGCGCGCGGCTCGGACTCGGGGGGCTCGCGTCGCTGTCGACGCAGCACCGCCTCGATGCGCGCCAGGAGCTCGGGTCGGCTGAACGGCTTGGTGACGTAGTCATCGGCGCCGATCTTGAGCCCGACCACCAGGTCGACCTCGCCGGCTTTGGCGCTGAGGATGATGACGGGGGTCGACACCCCATCTCGGCGCAGGGTGCGGAGCACCTCCAGGCCGCTCATGGAGGGCAGCATCAGGTCAAGCAGGATGAGGTCGAAGCGCCCGCTCAGCGCCGCCGCAAGGCCAGCCTCCCCGTCGCTCGCGCCGGCGACCTCGTAGCCCTCCTGGCCGAGGCTGAAGGTCAGCACCTGCCGCAGGGTCAGGTCGTCCTCCACGACCAGGATGCGGCGGCGCACGGCGGCTATGGGTTGAGATCCTCGATGCGGCCGGTCGCCAGGAAGACGACATCCTCGCCGATGTTCGTGACCCGGTCTCCGAGGCGCTCGAGGTGATGGGCGGCAAAGAGCATGTGGGTCGCCTGACGCACCTTGTCGGGCGCGACGCTCATGAGCGCCATGGTGTCCTCGTAGACGCTGTTGTAGAGATGGTCGATCTCGTCGTCCCGGGCGCACACGGCGCGGGCGGCCTCCTCGCTGACGTCGACCAGGGCGCGCATGGCGGCGTGCAGCTGCTCACGGCACAGCTGCTCCATCTGCGGGATCTGGCGCAGGATCGGCATCTCCGGCTCCGCGGCGAGCTGCTGCGCCAGCTTGGCGATGCTGACCGCGTAGTCGCCCATCCGCTCCAGCTCGGCGGCGGCGTGGTACAGCGCCAGCAGCTCCCGGACGTCGCGGGCCACCGGCCCTTGGGTGGCGATGACCGTGTTGATCTCCATGTTGATCGAGCGCTGCAGCTCGTTGACCTGGGCATCGTCCCACCGTACGGAATCGGCCAGATCAACGTCCCGCTCGCGCAGCGCGCGGCCGGCCCGCTCCAGCTGGCTCTCGACCAGGGAGCCCAGGCGCAGCGTGTCGTCCTTGGCGGCCTGCAGCGCCTCGTCGAATCCGCGCCGCACGGAGTGACCGTGGCTTTCCGCGGGAGTGGCTTCGGTCATCAGACGTCTCCTCGGCTCATCCGAATCGCCCGGTGATGTAGTCCTCGGTGATCTTGTTCCGCGGGTTGGTGAAGATCTGGGAGGTCGGGCCCGATTCGACCACGAACCCGGCGCGGTGCTCATCGACGCTCATGAAGATCGTATCGTCCGACACGCGTGCCGCCTGCTGCATGTTGTGGGTCACGATCACGATCGCATACGACTGCGCCAGGTCGCGGGCCAGCTGCTCGATCTGGAGGGTGGCGATCGGGTCGAGCGCCGAGCACGGCTCGTCCATCAGGATCGCTTCGGGGTTGACGGCCAGCGCTCGGGCGATGCAGAGCCGCTGCTGCTGTCCCCCCGACAGCGACGCGCCGGACTTGCCGAGGCTGTCCTTGACCTCGTCCCACAGCGCTGCCTGGCGCAGGCAGCGCTCGAGCAGCTCGTCGCACTGGGCGCGTCCCTTCACCAACCCGTTGAAGCGGGCCGCCGCCACCACGTTGTCGTAGATGGACATGGTCGGGAATGGGTTCGGCTGCTGGAAGACCATCCCGATCGTGCGCCGCACCGCGGCCGGATCGATCTCGCGCGCGTAGATATCGATCCCGTGGAAGAGGATCTGGCCCTCGATCCGTGCCGACGGGACGACCTCGAGCATCCGGTTGAGCGAGCGCAGGACGGTCGACTTGCCACTGCCGGATGGGCCGATGATCGCCGTCACGGCGCGCGGTCGCGCGATGAAGGTGACGTCGCGCACAGCCTGCTTGGCGCCGTAGTAGGCGTTCAGGTGCTGGACATCAATGGCCGCATCCATGCTGGGCACAGTCTGCCGCACTCCGTCCCCATCGGGAGTCGGGTGCTCCTGCGGCCGGACCCGGATCGCGATCTGCTCGACGGCGGTTGCCATCTCGGGCTCCTCCACGCTCATGACCCGGCTACTTCACCCTGTTTGCGGTCCGGCTCGCCAGCCAGCGCCCGAGCACGTTGAAGATCAGCACGATGGCGACCAGGGTCAGCGCGGCCGCCCACGCGCGTTCTCTCGCCGCCGGGAACCCGATAT
>JBGQCU010000070.1:0-9937 GCA_041495495.1 Candidatus Limnocylindria bacterium | reverse complement strand
CTCGCCGATCAGCTGGCCGCGCTGGCCGCCTCGGCGAGGCTGCTGGCCGGGGAGGAGATCGGCTACGTCGACCTGGTCGAGGAGCTCTATGGGATCGCTGCCGAGGCCGAGCCCGAGGCGACATTCGCCTCGGCGCACCACCTTCTCGACGAGGTGCTTCCGGGCGGTGGCACGCTGGCGGGGCGGCTCGAGGCGCACGAGCGAAGTGTGACGCTGCCGCCGGAGGTCGCTCTTCGAGCGGTGAGGCGGATCGCATCCGCGCTGCGGCTGCGGACGACCCGGGACGTGTGGCTGCCAGAGGGCGAAGCGATCCAGTTCGCGGAGGCCGGGGGCCTGGTCGGGGCCTTCGCCGCGACGTACCTCGGCGGCCTGCAGACGCGGGTGGAGATCAACCGCGAGCGGCCCGTCACATTCGGCCTGCTGCTGCACCTCGCCGGCCACGAGGCATATCCGGGGCACCATGCCGAGCGCGCGACCAAGGAGGCCCTGCTGGTGCGTGAGCGCGGCCTGGGGGAGGCGATGGTGTGCTGCCGCTTCACGCCCGAGGAGGCCATCTCGGAGGGTCTCGCCGAGCTGGGGCGCGGCGTGGTGCTGAGCGATCAGGAGCTGGGTGGCGTGCTGCGCCGGCTGGTGCGCGACCTTCGCGTACCGATTCCCCCCGCCACGGTCGAGCGCGAGATCATGGTGGCGCGAGCGCGATCACTGCTCCGTCGGGCGAGCGCCAACGCGGCGCTGATGCGGTGGCGTGACAGCCTGCCTGACCGCGAGGTGCATGCCTGGCTCGCGGGGTCGGCCCTGATGGACGAAGGGCGGGTCGACGAGGAGATGCAACGCATCGGCTCGCTGCATGGGCGCGTCGGCGCCTTCGCCCACCTCGCCGGGCCGCGGATCATCGCCGAGTGGCTGGAGGTCAAGGGCCAGACCCACGGCCTGGCGCGCCTGCTCGGCGAGCAGCTGACTCCGCGCCAGCTGCGCTCGGAGATCGGGCAGGGACCCGCCTGATCCGCGACGTGACCTGGGTACCCCCCAGGCACTAGTCCTTTCGGGTCGTATCGGGCTCCCGCTGGCCGCAGTCAAATGCGGTCGGGCAGACAACCGTCGGGGGGAATCCGAGCCCGACTGTGGGGGCGGACACGATAACCGACGGAGATCGAATGGACCCGTATCTGACTGGCCACGGCCAGGAAATGGGCGCGCGCCGCCGGCGTCGACGCCTGCTGATGCTGCTGATGGCCGCCCTGGCCGTATTGAGCGTGGGCGCCGGCCAGCTGAGCCTGGCCCTCTTCACCGACCAGGAGACGGTCGACGGCACGTTCACGACCGGCTCCATCGACCTGGACGGGGCTGCCATCGATGCCCTGGTGCTGACCACCAGCGCCATGATGCCGGGCAGCACCGTGACCGACGACGTCCTGGTCAGCAATATCGGCACCGCCCAGCTGCGCTACGCGATGTCCACCGCCAGCACGAACGCCGACGCCAAGGCCCTCCGAGACGTGCTGACGCTGACGGTCAAGACGATCGACGTGACGACGCCGGGCACCCCGTGCAACGACTTCGACGGCACGACCGTGCTGGCGGCTACCGCCCTCGGCGCGAGCACCGCCGCCTTCGGCAGCGCAGTGGCCGGTTCCCAGGCGGGCGACCGGACCCTGAACGCCGCCGCGAGCGAGACCCTCTGCTTCCGCGTCACGCTGCCATCGGGGACCGGCAGCGCCTACCAGAGCGCGACCACGACGACGACCTTCACCTTCGACGCCGAACAGACAGCCAACAACCCGTAAGCATCGGGATCGGTCGGGGCGGGAGGGCATCGGCGCAGTCCGCCTCCCTCCCCTCGACCAACACGGAGGTATCGGGATGCTGATCAGGACGGTGGCCAACCTGCGCCGCCTCCTGATGGCCATCTGGCTGCTGTCGCTGGCCGGATTGATCGGCCTGGCCGTGTTCTCGCACCTGGGGATGACCTTCATCATTCGAGGCGCGTCCATGGGCAGCGCCGTGCCGATCGGGTCCCTGGTGTCCGAGTCCCAGGTTGCGGTCCGAGCGATTCGCCCTGGAGATGTGGTGACCATCAAGACCGACAATGGGCTGGTCCTTACCCACCGTGTGACACGAGTGGTCGACCTCGCGGATGGCCGCTTCTTCGAGCTCAAGGGGGACGGGAACGCTGCGCCGGACCCGGCACTCGTGCCCGGGCGTGCACTGGTCGGCCGCGTCTCCATGGTCGTGCCGCGGGCCGGCTACCTGGCCGCGATGCTGGCCACGCCCGCTGGCCTCTCCAGCCTGCTCGCCTTCCTGGCGGCGGGGCTGCTTGCCGTCTGGCTGGTCGAAGAGCTGGAGACGGAGCTCGAGGACGCGCGCGACGCACGCATCCGGCGCGGGGGCCGTCATGCGGAGGAGACCCGGCGTGGAGCGCTCGCATAGGCTGCTGGCCGTCCTGCTGGCCGTGGAGTTGGCCGGCTTCGCAGCAGGATTCGGCGTCCGCGCCAGCCTGGCGCTGATGACCGACAGGGAGTCCAATCCCGGCACGTTCACGACCGCCGCGTCCTGGGACGGCGTGGCACCCACCGTGGCCAACAGCGTGGTCTCCAAGACATCGCCCTATTACCCCGGCTACCTCGCGCAGGGTGGCACCTACTACATCTACGCCAACGTCACCGATGGTGGCACGCCGACGACCGGCGTCAGCTCGGTCATCGCCAACGCCGGCACTTTCGACAGCGGCCAGACGGCCGTTGCGCTGGCCGCCGGCTCATATTCGATCGGCGGCGTGTCGTACAACTACCGCAGCTCGCAGCACGGGGCAACCGGCACGCTCGCGGCCGGTTCCTACGCCTACACCATCACCGCCACCGATGTCGCCGGCAACAGCGTCATCCAGTCAGGCTTCAGCGTCACCATCGACAACACCCGCCCGACCGGCACCAACGTCCAGACGACGAATGCCGGCGTCGCGGGACAGCCTGAGATCGGCGACACGATCACCTACACCTATTCCGAGCTGATCGACCCCGACAGCGTCCTCAGCGGTTGGACCGGTGGCTCCACCAGCGTGGTGGTCCGCATTGCGCAGAACGCAGGGGGTGACCGTGTCACGATTCGCAACGCGGCCAACAGCGCGCAGCTGCCGTTCGGGACGGTCGACCTGGTCGGCGTGAACTACGTCACCCTCAACCGCGATTTCGGGGCATCCGGCACGCCGTCGACCATGGTCGCCGTCGGCAACACGATCGTCGTCACCCTCGGCACGGCATCGGGAGCGGTCGGCACCGAGGCCGTGGCAAACCACATGGTGTGGACCCCCGCCACGGGGGCCCACGACCCCGCGGACAACACCTGCATGACGACCAACGCCACGGAGAATGGAACCATCGACATCGACTTCTAGGTCGGTTGACCGATCGGGTCGGATGGGGCATCATCGGCCTAACACCGACTGTCTGAGTCGGGATTCAGACCAGGAGACGCATGGCCCTCCCCAATCCTGCCGCCGCCAAGGTCCCAACCGGCTACAAGTACGGCTGGCACGACCCCGAGATGAAGTCCCTGCACGTCATGAAGAAGGGGCTCTCACGTGAGGTGGTGGAGGAGATCAGCCGCATCAAGGGCGAGCCGCAGTGGATGACCGACCTGCGGCTGAAGGCGTACCGCCACTTCGAGGCGCGCCCGATGCCGACCTGGGGCGGCGACATGAGCCAGATCGACTTCCAGGACATCTTCTACTACGTGACCGCCACGGATAAGGCGGTCTCCTCCTGGGACGACGTGCCCGACTACATCCGCCGCACCTACGACCGGCTGGGAATCCCCGAGGCGGAGAAGAAGTACCTCGCCGGGGTCGGCGGGCAGTACGACTCGGAGGTCGTCTACCACAACATCCGGGCCGACCTGGAGAAGCTGGGCGTCATCTTCCTGGGGACCGATGAGGGGCTGGCGAAGTACCCCGAGATCTTCAAGGAGTACTTCGGCACCGTCATCCCGGCCAACGACAACAAGCTGGCCGCGCTGAATACGGCGGTCTGGAGCGGGGGCAGCTTCATCTACGTGCCGAAGGGTGTGCACGTGGAGCTGCCGCTGCAGGCCTACTTCCGGATCAACACCGAGAACATGGGCCAGTTCGAGCGGACCCTGATCATCGCCGACGAGGGGAGCAGCGTTCACTACGTGGAGGGCTGCACCGCGCCTGCCTACACCACCGCCAGCCTGCACTCGGCCGTGGTCGAGATCATCGTCAAGAAGGGCGCCCGGGTCCGCTACACGACCATCCAGAACTGGAGCCACAACGTCTACAACCTGGTGACCAAGCGCGCGGTGGCCTACGAGGACGCGGTGATGGAGTGGGTCGACGGCAACCTGGGCTCGCGCCTGACCATGAAGTACCCCTCCATCTACCTGCTCGGCGAGCGGGCCCACGGCGAGGTGCTGAGCATCGCCTTCGCCGGCAGCGACCAGCACCAGGACGCCGGCGGCAAGGTGATCCACGCGGCGCCCAACACGACCAGCCTGATCACCTCCAAATCCATCTCGCAGGGGACCGGCCGCACCTCCTACCGCGGCCTGATCAAGGTCTATCCCGGCTGCCACGGCAGCAAGTCGACCGTGCGCTGCGACGCGCTGATCCTCTCCGACGAGGCCCGCTCCGACACCTACCCGTACATGGAGATCGACGAGGACGACGTCACCATCGGGCACGAGGCGACCGTCTCCAAGGTCGGCTCCGAGCAGCTCTTCTACCTGATGAGCCGCGGCATGAACGAGGCCGAGGCGAGCGCCATGATCGTCAACGGCTTCATCGAGCCGATCGTCAAGGAGCTGCCGATGGAGTACGCGGTCGAGATGAATCGGCTGATCCAGCTCCAGATGGAAGGCGCGGTCGGCTAGGCCGATGCCCGTGCAGGCGGCCGCGGCGCTCGACGCCGCCACGCTCGACCACGTCTCGCGCGGCGAGCCCGCCTGGCTGGTGGCGCTGCGCGCGGATTGGTGGCGCCGGGTCGAGGCCAACCCGTGGCCGACCCCCGCCCAGGAGGAGTGGAAGCGCACCTCGCTCGATGACCTGCCGCGTGATGGCGGCCTCCTGCTCGACCCGCCGATGGCGACCTACGATCTCGACCCTGCGCTGGCGGCCCGCGGCGTGATCTTCAGCGACCTGGCGACCGCGGTGCGTGAGCACGGCGAGCTGGTCAGGGCCCACCTTGGTCGCAACGACACCATCGCGGCCCAGATGCCGTTCTGGGGCCGCTCGCTGGCCGGCTGGACCGGCGGCTCCTTCCTGTACGTGCCCGCCGGCGTGGCCGTCGACGGTCCGCTGGTGGCGCGCACCTCCCTTCCGGCAGGTGCGTATACGTACCTCCCGCACAGCCTGGTCGTGCTCGAGCAGGACGCGTCCGCGACGCTCCTCGAAGAGATCTCCTCGCCGGATGGCCACGCGGTCTGGTTCGGCGGGACCGCTGACGTGCAGGTTGGCTACGGCGCGCGGCTGCGCTACGCGAACCTCCAGCGGCTGGGCGACGGCGTCTGGCGCATCGGGGCGCAGCGCGTCGAGGTGGGGCAGGATGCCAACGTGACCACCCTGAACGCAGAGATCGGGTCAGGCATCAGCAAGGTGGGGATGGACCTGCGCATGACCGGCAAGGGCGGCACCAGCCGGCTCCTTGGCCTGCTGGCGGCGGGGAACGCCCAGCGCATCGACTTCAACAGCTGCCAGGACCTGCTCGGCAGCCACACCACCTCCGACCTGCTGTACCTCTCGGCGCTGTACGACGCCTCGCACGCCTCCTTCTACGGCGTGACCCGGGTGCGCCCCGAGGCGAAGCAGACCAGCTCCTACCAGGAGTGCCGCAACCTGCTCCTCTCGCCCAAGGCCGGCGCCGAGCCGATCCCGGTGCTGGAGATCGAGACGAACGACATCCTGCGCTGCGGGCACGGCGCGACCGCCGGCCACATTGACCCGATCCAGCGCTTCTACGCCCAGAGCCGCGGCCTGTCGGCGGAGGCGGCCGAGCGCATGATCGTGCGCGGCTTCTTCGAGCGGGTGGTGGCCCAGATCGACTCCGAGCCGATCAAGGCACGCATCCTGGATGCCCTCGCCCCGCGCATCGGCCAGACCGACGAGATGGCGGCATGACCACCGGATTCGCGGCCGGCGTGCGCGCCAGCCAGGTCGCGCCGGGGACTGTCGTGACAGTGGTGGTGGCGGGGCGGTCGCTGTGCGTCGGCCAGACGCTGGACGGGCGCTGGGGCGCGATCGAGGATGTGTGCACGCATGATGGCGGCGACCTGGGCGACGGGGAGCTGGACGGCGATGCCGTCGAGTGCCCGCGCCACGGCGGACGCTTCGACCTGTTCACGGGGCGGGTGCTCGCCCTGCCTCCGGTCGTCCCGGTGAAGGCCTACCCGGTCCATCTCGACGGCGACGAGATCGTGGTCGACCTGTCATGAAGCTCTCCACGCGCGCCGAGTACGGGATCCGGGTGCTGGTGGCCCTCGCCCATGCCGACGCAGAGCGGCCCACCTCGCTGGCCGGCATCGCCAAGGCCGACAAGCTCCCCCACGCCTACATTGAGCAGCTGGTCGGGGCGCTCCGCCGGGCGGGCCTGGTGACCGCCACCCGCGGCCACTCCGGCGGCTACCGCCTTGCCCGACCGGCAGAGCAGATCCGCCTGCTCGACGCCGTTCGAGCGTTGGATGGGTTGATCCTGGAGATGCCGTGCGCCGGACCCAACGACCTGGAGGTCTGTGTCCGACCCCAGGACTGCAGCGTGCACGAAGTCTTCGAACGGCTCCACGACTCGCTCAGCGGAGTGCTCGGCGCCACGACCCTGGCCGAGGTGGCCGCCGGGACCGGAGGCCCTCCCTATCCACCCGCCGTGCGGCGACGCGTCGCCGCCGCCCACGCCAAGTCCACGCCGGCCCCATCGGCCGCATCGCCGAACTAAAGAAGGGAGCCGCTGCACACGAGCATGAGCGACCAGCTGGAGATCCGCGACCTCGAGGTCAGCATCGGGCAGAAGAAGATCCTGAAGGGACTCTCGCTGACCGTGAATGTCGGCGAGGTGCACGCCCTGATGGGTCCCAACGGCTCGGGCAAGACGAGCCTTGCCTTCACCCTGATGGGACATCCTGACTACCGCGCCACCGCCGGCACCGTCACCTGGCGCGGGCAGAACCTGCTGAAGCTGACCCCCGACAAGCGCGCCCAGGCGGGCCTCTTCCTGGCCTTCCAGTACCCGAGCGCCATCCCCGGCGTGACGGTGGCCAGCTTCCTGCGCAACATCTACAACGCGGTCCATCATCCCAAGCAGCCGGCCGCCGATGCCTCCGATGGTGGGATGCCGAAGTACACCGGCATCCCGCTGGCGAAGTTCCGCAAGCTGATGGAGGAGAAGATGACGCTCCTCCAGATGGATCCGGCGGTCGCCGCGCGCTATGTCAACGACGGCTTCTCCGGCGGGGAGAAGAAGCGCCTGGAGATGCTCCAGATGGCAATCCTCAACCCGTCCATGGCGATCCTGGACGAGACCGATTCGGGCCTCGACATCGACGCCCTGCGCACCGTGGCCGAGGGGATCAACGCCACCCTCTCAGCGGAGATGGGGGTGCTGATGATCACCCACTACCAGCGCATGCTGAACTACGTCAAGCCGCAGTTTGTCCACGTCCTGCTCGACGGTCGGATCGTGATGTCCGGCGGCGAGGAGCTGAGCCACAAGCTGGAGGCGAACGGCTACGACTGGGTGCGTGAGCAGGTCGGCCTGCCAACCGGCGTCGGTGACGAGGTCGCCGAGCCGGTGGCGGAGCACGTCTAAACTAGGCCGATGGCGGTTGAGCCGGCCCTGGGCACGCTGACCCCCGGAGGGTTCTCCGGGGCGGCGCTGCGAGCCGATTTCCCGGTCTTCGACACCCTCACCCGCAGCGGCAAGCGGCTCGTCTTCCTGGACGCCGCCGCCAGCTCCCCCAAGCCGCGGAGCGTGATCGACGCGATCGCCGATGCCTACTCCCACCACTACGCCAACGTGCACCGCGGCATCTACGAGCTGTCGGAGGACGCCACCGCGCGCTTCGAACAGGCGCGTGGCAAGGTGGCCACGTTCATCGGGGCGCCGAGCAAGCGCGAGATCGTCTTCGTGCGCAATGCGACCGAGGCGATCAACCTGGTCGCCTACAGCTGGGGCCGCGCCAACCTGCGCGCCGGCGACCGGGTGGTGACGACCCAGATGGAGCACCACGCCAACATCGTGCCGTGGCAGCAGCTGACCCGGGAGGTCGGCGCCACGCTCGACTATGTCGCCATCACCGATGACGGCCGCCTCGAGCTCGACGACCTGCGCGCCAAGCTGGCCGCCGGCCCGAAGCTGCTCGCCGTGGCGGCGGTCAGCAACGCACTCGGCACCATCAACCCGCTGTCCGAGATCGTGCGCATGGGCCACGAGGCCGGGGCGCTGGTGCTGGTCGATGCCGCGCAGGCGGCGCCCCACATGCCGATCGACGTGGCCGCCATCGGCTGCGACTTCCTGGCGCTGTCGGGCCACAAGATGCTCGGGCCGTCGGGGATCGGCGCGCTGTGGGGCCGTCGCGAGCTGCTCGACGCGATGCCGCCCTTCATGACCGGCGGCAGCATGATCATCAAGGTCACCATGGAAGGGGCCGAGTGGAACGAGGTCCCCTACAAGTTCGAGGCGGGGACGCCGGCGATCGTGGAGGCGATCGGGCTGGGAGCGGCGATCGACTACCTGACCGCCCTCGGCATGGGCGCCGTGCGCGAGCACGAGCGCTACCTGTTCGAGCATGCCTGGGCAGCCCTGGGCGAGATTCCCGGCGTGCGCCGCCTTGGTCCCGATGACCCCGCCATCCACGGCGCCGTGATCAGCTTCGTGCTCGACGGGATCCATCCCCACGACGTGGCCACCGTCTTCGACAGCGAGGGGGTGGCGGTGCGGGCCGGCCACCACTGCGCGCAGCCGGTGATGCTGCGCTACGACATCCCGGCCACCACCCGCGCCAGCTTCTACGTCTACAACGACCTCGACGACGTCGAGGCGCTCGCCTCCGCCGTGCGAGCCACGCAGCAGCTCTTCGCGGGCTAGGCCACCTGGCCGATGGACAACCTGTACCGCGACTTCATCCTGGAGCACTACCGGAACCCCCACAACAAGGGGTATCTCGACCCGCACGACCTGCACTTCGCCGATTCGAACCCCACCTGCGGCGACGAGATGAGCATGACTCTGCGCCTGGACCCGGCCGGGGCGGGGATCGCCGACGTCGCCTTCGACGGGCGCGGCTGCGCCATCAGCCAGGCATCGGCCTCGATCCTGACCGATGGGCTGCGCGGCCAGAGCCTTGACCAGGTCCGCGCCATGAACCCGAAGGACCTGCTCGACGAGCTGGGCGTGCCGATCGGGCCGGCGCGGCTGAAGTGCGCGCTGCTGTCGTACAAGGTGCTGCAGGGCGCGGTGCGCGGCGGCGAGGTGGCCTGGCCCGCCGAGGCGGAGGCGGCCGGCTGACCTTGCGATCGGCGACCCCATTTCGTGAAGTGAGCGCCGCCGAGGCGCTCGAGCTGGCAGCCTCGGGCTGGCGGATCCTCGACGTGCGCGAGCAGGTCGAATGGAATGCGGGTCACATCCCGAGCGCCACGCTGCTGCCGCTCGCCGACCTGCCGACACGGATCGCCCAGGTCGCCCCCGACCGCGACGCCCCGCTCCTGGTGCACTGCGCCGTCGGTGCCCGATCGCTGCGGGCATCGGCCTGGCTGCTGCAGAACGGCTACACCAGGGTGGCCAGCATGCGCGCCTCGCTCCTCGACTGGCGCCGGCTGGGCGGGGCCTGGGAGGCACCCGAGGAGCTCCTCACCCCGGCGCAGCAGCGCCGCTACAGCCGCCAGGTGCTGATCCCCGAGATCGGGCAGGCGGGGCAGCGCAAGCTGCTCGACAGCAGG
>JBGQCU010000069.1:0-10036 GCA_041495495.1 Candidatus Limnocylindria bacterium | reverse complement strand
GCAAAGCGGCTGGACACGGTCGTGCTTGACAAGACCGGCACCATCACCGTGGGCAAGCCGGCGGTGACCGATGTGGTGCCGGCCGCGGGCTTCGACTCGGACACCATCCTGGCATTGGCAGCCAGCGCGGAACGCGACTCCGAGCATCCCCTGGCCTCGGCCATCGTCTCCGGCGCGGCCGAGCGCGGCCTGCTGCAGATCGCGCCGACAAGCTTCGAGGCCGTCGCGGGCCACGGCATCCGCGCCCGACTCGGCGATTTCAGCGTCCTGGTTGGCAAGCGCGCCTTCCTGGAGGCGGCCGGGATCGGGGTTCAAGCGCTGGAGCCCGATGCGGCCCGCCTTGCCGACGAGGGCAAGACGCCGGTGTTCGTGGCTGTCGATGGGAGGGCAATCGGGATCATCGCCATCGCCGATCCGGTGAAGCCCGATTCCTCTGCGGCGATCGCGGCGCTGCGCAAGCTGGGGCTCAGCGTGGTGATGATCACCGGGGATAACCGGCGCACGGCCGACGCCATCGCCCGCGGCGTGGGCGTGGACCGCGTACTGGCCGAGGTCCTGCCGCAGGACAAGGCCCACGAGGTTCGCAAGCTCCAGCTCGAGGGCCATGCGGTGGCGATGGTCGGCGACGGGATCAACGATGCCCCGGCGCTCGCCCAGGCCGACGTCGGCTTCGCCATCGGCACCGGCACCGACGTCGCCATCGAGGCCTCCGACATCACCCTCATCTCCGGCAGCCTGCGCGGCGTGGTGTCGGCCATCGCCCTCAGCCGGGCCACGATGCGCAACGTCTACCAGAACCTGTTCGGGGCCCTCGCCTACAACAGCCTCGGGCTGCCGGTGGCGCTGGGAGTTCTGTATCCGATCGTCGGGCTGCTCCTGTCGCCGATCCTCGCCGCGCTGGCCATGAGCTTCAGTTCGGTGACGGTCATTTCCAATGCCAATCGGCTCAAGCGCTTCAAGCTCGTGGAGGTATCGGCATGACGTCCGATCAGATCCTCGTTACCGTCGGCGGCCTGGCGGTCATCGGCTTCATCGCCTGGTTCTTCTGGCTCAAGCGGAGCCCCGGAGTGAAGGCGTCGCCCGTCTCGGATGGCTACCAGGAAGTCATGGTCCTGGTGAAGGGCGGCTACACCCCTGACACGATCCGCGTGGTGGCCGGCCGGCCGGTGCGGCTGCTGTTCCGCCGCGAGGAGACAGCCGCCTGCTCGGAGCATGTCGTGCTGCCGGATTTCGGCAAGTCCGCCGCGCTGCCGATCGGCCAGGTCGTGCCGATGGAGTTCATGCCCGGAGAGCCCGGCAGGCACGAGTTCACCTGCCAGATGGGCATGCTCCGGGGTCAGATTGTCGTGGAGGCTGCATGATGAATACCTTGTCGCCGATGGTTATCCGCAATGCCCGGCTTGAGCCGGCGGCGCGCTGCCTCGTCTGCGGCGGTGATATCCCGGCCGGGGAGGGCCTCATGGTCCGCCGCGGCCAGACCACCCTCCGGTTCAAGTGCGAAAGCTGCCTCGCAACCTTCGTAGAGGATCCCGACCGGTTTCTTGCTGATCACCCGGCCCAGTGCTGCGACGAGCACGCCGCCTCGCCGGCGAGCGAGTGGCTGGCCTAGGCAACCGGAGGGCAGTCAGGCGAGGGGGCACAAGCGGTGAGCAGGCCGATCATGCGGGTAGCTCTGCTGCTGGCCGCCGCCGCCCTCCTCCTCGGCGCCTGCTCACCAGCCGCGCCCAAGGCCGGCACGAGCACAACGCCACGGACGGTTGACCTGACGATGACCGACCAAATGACCTTCGATCCGGCCCGAATCGAAGTGCGCCGCGGCGAGACCGTCCGGTTCGTCGTGCGCAACATCTCGGGCGACGCCCACGAGGCATACATCGGGACCGAGGAGGAGCAGCGCATGCACGAGACGGTGCACGCGGGGCTGTCGTCCCACGAACAGTCCACGACGACTCACATGGGCTACGGCGTCCACGTCCCTCCGTTCGGGAACGGCGAGCTTGTGGCCAAGTTCGATGCGGCGTACGCGTACGTGATCGGCTGTCACTACCCCGGACACTACGCCGCGGGGATGCGGGCGGTCATCGAGGTCTTGGAATGACCCGGAAAGGGCGCCCCGACCATGAAGTCCACGCCTGACGTTCTGGCGGCACACGAGGTCCCGGCCGAAACCGTCAACATCGGCGTTCGTGCCGTGCGGACCATGGCGACCGCGGCGAGCGGCGCGATCGGTGCCATCTCGGGGATCGCGCCCCACGTGCTCCACCACGTGGGCCCGCTGGCGGGCACCGCCCTGCTCGCGGGCGGCGGCGGCACGCTGCTCTTCGGCGTCGCGGGGTTCGCGCTCTCGGTCCCGATGCTGTTGCGGCTGCGCCGTCGCTTCGGTACCTGGGCCGCGCCGGCGGTCGCGGGTGCCATCTTCTCTGGCATCTACCTTGTCAGCGCGTTGGTGGTGGGACCGGCCCTTACCGCCGAGCGGACGGCTGTCGAGGTGCCGGCCGCAACCCCGTCGCCGTCTGGTCATGCCGGCCACCACTAAGCATTGACCCCAGCCGGTCGAAAAGCTGGTCCGTCCGCTCAACAAGTTCGCCCGGACGTGCTTGTGGGCTACGCTTCCGTTCTTCGCACACTCGCCAACATGCGCACGAGGGCAGGCTGCGGATTCGGCCGCAGGCCCGCGCACTCCCCTCGGGAAGGGGCCGCCGGTTCGGCGAGCGGCAGGCGTGGTTGCGGGAGGGGCTAGCGGAATGGATCACATGCACGGCGGCGCCGCGAATGCCCGTGCGGGCCCGGCCCATGATCGCCACGCCGGCCACTCCGTTGACATGTTCCGCGACCGGTTCTGGCTTACGCTTGCGCTGACCGTGCCGGTCATTGTGTGGAGCCGAGATCCCCAGCTCTGGTTCGGCTACCGCGCCCCCACCTTCCCCGGCTCCGATCTCCTGCCGGCAATTCTCGGCACGATCGTGTTCCTGTACGGCGGAATCGTCTTCATCCGCGGCGCAGGGCGCGAGCTCGCCGATCGCCAGCCCGGCATGATGACCCTCATCTCGCTCGCCATCATCGTGGCGTTCGCGACCAGCTGGGCGGGGACGTTTGGGGTCTTCGAGGTCGAGATCTGGTGGGAGCTCGCCACCCTCATCACGATCATGATCCTCGGCCATTGGCTGGAGATGCGGTCGATCGCGCAGGCGCGCGGCGCCCTCACGGCGCTCGCCGAGTTGCTTCCGGACGCTGCCGAGCGCGTCACCGAAAGTGGTATCGAGACGGTCCCGCTCGGGGAGCTCCGCGTGGAGGATGTGGTCCTCGTTCGGCCAGGAGCTCGGGTTCCCGCTGACGGCGTCGTCGTCGAGGGCGCGGCCGACGTGGACGAATCGATGATCAGCGGGGAATCGAAGTCCATGCCCAAAGAACCGGGCGACAAGGTGATCGCCGGAACCGTCGCGGCGGGCGGCAGCCTGCGGGTCCGCGTCTCAGCCGTTGGCGAGGCTACCGCCCTGTCCGGGATCATGCGGCTGGTCGAGGCCGCCCAGGCCTCCGCGTCGCGGGCCCAGGCGCTGGCCGACCGGGCGGCGGCCATCCTCTTCTACGTTGCGCTGCTTGCGGGCGGCGCCACGCTGGTGTTCTGGTGGCTCCAGGGAGACCGGGAGGGCGCCCTGGTCCGGACCGCGACCGTGCTGGTGATCGCCTGTCCGCATGCGCTCGGCCTGGCGATTCCGCTCGTCATCGCCATCAGCACATCGCTCGGCGCTCGCAACGGCCTCTTGGTCAAGAACCGGATCGCCCTCGAGCGGGCCCGCGAGCTGCAGGTTGTCATCTTCGACAAGACCGGCACCCTGACGAAGGGCCAGCCGGTGCTCGCTGACGTGGCGGCGCATGGCATGGACGTCGCCGCGCTCCTGCGCCTCGCCGCCTCGGTGGAGGCCGATTCCGAACACCCGCTCGCCAGGGCGATCGTCGAGGGCGCGCGGCAGCGAGGCATCGAGACAGTGGTGGCTTCGGACTTCGAATCGCTGGCCGGCCGCGGTGCCCGGGCACGGGTCGATGGCAGTCTTGTTGCCGTTGGCGGACCGCGCCTGCTCGCCGACCTTGGGCTCCAGCCCAGTCCTGAAACGGACCGATGGTCGCAGGAGGGCCGGACCGTCCTGCACGTCGTGGCAGACGGACACGTGGTCGGTGCCCTGGCAGTGGAGGACGAGATCCGGCCGGAGTCGGCTGAGGCCATCGAGGATCTCCATCGGATGGGGCTACGGGTGGCGATGATCACCGGCGACAGCCAGGCGGTCGCGGACTCGGTGGCACGACGCCTCGGGATCGACGAGGTGGCCGCCCAGGTTCTCCCGAGCGACAAGGCAGACGCTGTCAAGCGATTCCAGCAGGGCGGCCGGAGGGTCGCCATGGTCGGAGACGGCGTCAACGACGCTCCGGCCCTGGCCACGGCCGATGTTGGGATCGCCATCGGAGCGGGGACAGATGTGGCCGTCGAGTCGGCCGGCATCGTCCTCGTCCGAAGCGATCCGCGCGACGTCGTCGGCGCCATCGAGCTCTCCCGTGCCACCTACCGGAAGATGGTCCAGAACCTCATCTGGGCGACCGGCTACAACCTCGTCGCCATTCCGGTCGCCGCCGGGGTCCTGGTGCCGTGGGGCGTCGACCTGCCGATGGCGGTCGGAGCCGTGGCGATGAGCGCGTCCACGATGATCGTGGCCGCCAACGCCCAGCTGCTGCGCCGCCTTCGACTGCAACCGCCACCTAGCAGCTGAACACCTGGCCCTGAAACCCCACGGAGTTCTGGGCTCCGACAACGAACGGAGCGCCGAGTGTCGCCTTGATCCGTGTCACGACGTCCGGGTCAGGGCCGTTGTACCGAACGATGATCAGGTCGCGGGCCCAGAATCGCGGATTGCCGAACCACTCGACTTGCGAGTTGCCAATGTGCCACGGGTCGGTCGGGTCGATGCGGGCCTGCCCCTGCAGGCGATCGGCGCTCGTCGCGAACGAGTAGACCGCAACCTGCTGGCCATCGACACAGAGGTTCACACCTTGACCCGCCAGGGGATCGGCAACGAAACCGTCGCCTTTAAGGACGGTCGCCCCGGCCATGGTCAGCGCCTGAGAGAACGCCTCGATGCCATAGGCTGCCGGCGGGCCGCCGCTTGGGCTGATCTGGGCACATCCCCCCAAGAAGATTGCACCGCTTACCATCACGCCAGCCAGCCGATACCGCCGATGTCGCACTTCGTCAGGACGCGATGGGCGGTCGGCAGGTTCCCACGGGCCCCGCGCCGGAGTGGCGCCGGTGATCCGCCCATCAGACACATGCGGGCCTACCAATCGGTCCGTTCAGGAGTGGCGTGCTCGTGGCCGGATGGCGCATCGACCGCCGGGGCAACGCCCGCATGCTGCGGATGGCGGCGCAGCCTGTGCCCGAGCAGCCCGTGCGTGGGGCTTGCCACAAAGGCGGCCACGAAGACCGCGGTGGCCAGCAGCACGATCGTGCCACCGGAGGCCGTTCCCAGGTAAAAGGAGAGGTCGTAGCCAACCACGCCCACCGCGGCGCCCAGGAGTGAGCCGAGCGCCAGCATCGGCACGAATCGGTCGACCAGCAGGCGCGCCGTGGCGGCCGGAGTCACCAGCATGGCCAGCACCAGGATGATGCCGACCGCCTGGATGCTGACCACGATGGTCACGGTCAGGAGCACGAGCAGCAGCGCGTCGAGCGCGAAAACGGGGTAGCCGAGGGCCGCGGCCAGGGTGCGGTCGAACGAGACGAGGACCAGCTCCTTGTGGAGCGCGACCAGCACCGCGATGATCGCCAGCCCCACCGCCGCGCTGACCGCGATGTCACCCACCGAGACGCCCTGCAGGTTGCCGATCAGGAACCCGGTCAGGTCGCCCTGGAAGGTGTGCCGGGTGCTGATCAGGACGATGCCCAGCGCAAAGGCGGCGGCGAAGAAGATGCCGATGGCGGCGTCCTCGCGGATCCGCCCGCCACGTGCCACCAGCGCGATGCCGAGCGCAGTGATCAGCCCCGCCACCAGTGCGCCGCCGAAGATGCTGAGCCCGGCCAGGTAGGCGAGCACGATGCCGGGAAAGACGGCGTGGCTGATCGCGTCGCCGATGAATGCGAGGCGGCGAACGATGACGTACGCCCCGATCGCTCCGCAGGTCGCCCCCATCACCACCACCTCGGCCAATGCGCGCAGCACGAAGTTGTAGCCGAGCGGGTCGGTCAGCCAGCCCATCGGTCGCTATCCCGCCGGCGGCTGATCGGCCGGGCCGTGGTGGTGGCCGCCGCCATGCACGTGTGTGTGCTCTCCCTCGTGGACGATCAGCAGCTCGCCGCCGAAGGTGGCGTGCAGGATCGGCGGAGTGAAGGTCTCCGTCGGCGGTCCAAAGGCGACCACCCGGCGGTTGACGAAGCAGAGCTCATCCGAGACCTCGGCCGCCGATTCCAGGTCGTGGGTGGCATGCAGGATCGTCGTGCCGGCGTCGCGCAGCTCGCCCAGCAGGTCGACGATGAGCTGCTCGGTCGTCTGGTCGACCCCGGTCATCGGTTCATCCAGGAGCAGGATCGATGCCTCCTGCACCAGCGCGCGGGCCAGGAAGACGCGCTGCTGCTGACCACCCGACAGCGCGCCGATCTGGGACCCGCCGAGGTCGGCCAGCGCCACCCGTGCGAGGGCGTCGCGAACCGAGGCGCGGTCCTGTGCGCCAGGCATGCGCAGCCAGCCGATGCGCGGGTAGCGACCCATCATCACCACCTGCTCAGCGCTGACCGGAAAGCTCCAGTCGACCGCCTCGCGCTGGGGGACGTAGGCGAGCCGGTCGCGCTGCTCCGAGACAGGGCGGCCATCCAGCAGCACCGTGCCGGTGCTCACCGGGGCGAGGCCCAGGATCGCCTTCAGCAGCGTGCTCTTGCCCGATCCGTTCGGCCCGATGACGCCGACCAGGGTGCCGGGCGGGATGGCGAGGTCCACGCCCTGCAGGACCAGGCCGTCGCCGTAGCCGGCGCCGACGCCGCGCAGGACCAATCCGGGTTGCGCGTAGCTCACGCCGGACATGATACGTAGTCTCGGCTGTGCTAGCGTTCCCGCGATGGATCGAGCAACGCTTGCCGCCGGAGCTCGGCTTGCAGCAGCAGGTGAACGCGTGACGCGCCAGCGCCTGCTGGTGGCAAATGCGCTGGCCGCCGACGGGCGACAGCTGACCGCCGAGCAGCTCTATGGCAGGCTGCGGCGCCAGGAGCCGAACATCGGACGGGCGACCGTGTTCCGCACCCTCGAGACGCTCGTGGAGGCGGGCGTGGCGCGTCGGCTGGAGTTGGATGGGCACGTCTACGCCTACGTTGCCTGCCTGCCCGCCCACCACCATCACGTGGCGTGCACCACCTGCGGGCGAGTCGAGGAGATCGACGAGGCCTACATCGCGCCCATTGCGCGGCGCCTTGCCCACGACCTGGGGTTCGAGGTCGACGACGCAAGGCTCGACTTCTATGGCCGCTGTGCCACCTGTCGGGCAGAAGGAAAGGCCGCCCCGGCCTGAGCCTTGCTCCGGTCATCTCCACGTGATACTGTGTCTCACATATGAGACACTATCTCATCTGGGCCGTGGCTCTCGGGCTGCTGCTGGCAGCCTGTTCAACGGCGACTCCGTTACCGAGTGGCGGCCGACTGCGAGTAGTGGCGACCACCACCCAGGTTGGCGAGGCCGCACGAGCGGTGGGCGGGGACGCGATTGAGCTGGCCGTCCTGCTCCAGGTCGGAGCGGACGCGCATGAGTTCGAGATCACCCCACCCGCTGCGGCGGCCCTCGAGCGAAGCGACTTGATCCTCGAGTCTGGCGCCGGCCTCGAGACCTGGCTTCAGCAACCGCTGGTCACCATCGGCGGTCAGGAACGATTGCGTGACATGAGCAGCGGGGTCGCACTGCGCAAGCCGGATGATCCCGCCGAGGCCAGTGAGACAGATCCCCATTGGTGGTTGACTGCCCCGAACGCGATCCACCTGGTCGAAAACGTGCGTGACGCGCTGAGCGCCGAGCGGCCGGACCTCGCGTCAGGTTTCGCTGCTCGGGCGGCCACCTATGTGGCCCGGCTCCAGGCCGCGGACAGCGAGATCCGGCGGCTCATGGCCGAGATCCCCGCTGCACGAAGGGGCATCGTCACGAACCACGATGCGCTCGGTTACTTCATGGCCGAGTACGGCCTGCACTACATCGGGTCGGTCTTCCCCAGCCTCGACGTGTCGTCGGAGCCCAATCCGGCCCAGCTAGCCGCCCTGGCCGACACGATCCGCGCGGCGGGCGTCACCGCGATCTTCAGCGAGTCGGCGGTCAACCCCCGCCTGGCACAGGCGATCGCGCAGGAGAGTGGCGCGCGCGTCGTCGACACGCCGCTCTACACCGACTCGCTCGGGCGGCCGGGCTCGGAGGGGGGGACGCTCGACGGGATGCTGCTGCATAACGCCCGGGTCATCCACGACGCGCTGGCGGGCGGCTGAATTTCGTCCGTTTGGCACTTCCCGGGGGAGTCGCAGCGAGCCACGCTGATCACGACCGGCCGGCGCCGCCGGCCGCCTCTTCCGTGTGGTCGCCGGCCGGCAGACAGACCTTGAGGAGGTGCACCGATGACACTGATGAGGCCCCGCTACGGCGCCCCGATGCTGCCAACTCTGCACGAGGCGATCGACCGACTCTTCGATGAGTCGTTCGTCCGCCCCGGCGAGTGGCTGACGCTCGGCGTCGACGGCAGGTTCGCCCTTGCCCTGGATGCATACGCCACGAAGGAGCACTTCGTGGTCAAGGCCGCGCTGCCGGGCGTGAAGCCGGAGGCCGTGGAGACCACGATCGACGGCGACACGCTCACCATCCGCGGCACGTTCGAGGAGAAGGGCGAGAAGGAGGACGCCGGCTACCTGCTGCGCGAGCTGTCGCGCGGCGAGTTCCGGCGCAGCGTGGTCCTGCCCCGCGGCCTGAAGACCGACAAGGTCGAGGCCGTGTTCGAGCATGGGATCCTGACCCTCACCTTCCCGAAGGTCGAGGAGACCAAGCCTCGCAAGATCACGGTGACGGCCCGCTAGCCGTTCTGGTGGTGAGCCGCGACCGGTCGGCCGCGGCTCACCTGTCTATGCGCTTGGATGCTCCGGCTCGGCGACGGGCCGGCGCCTATTCCGCCTCGGCGGGAACGACCGGCTCGGCATCCGCTTCAGGGGCGGCTTCAGGGGCGGCTTCGGGTGCAGGCTCGGGCGGGGGTGGAGCGGCCGCCGGTCGTCCGGCGGCCTCGTGGGCCTTCAGCTCAGCCAGCAGCGCCTCGCGTCGGGCCTCGGCCTGTGCCCGGGCATCGGCCTCCTCCCGCTCCTGCGCCCGCCGTCGCTTCACCATGCGGCGAGTCTACTCGCGGATGCGGCGCGCCTCAGTAGCCGGGGGCGCGGTACGGCGTGGCTGACGGGTTGGGGGTGCCCTGCGCCTGGCTGGCAGACGCCGCGCCCGCGCCGACCGGGGCGATGAACCACACGTTGTTGGTGCCCTGGCCCTTCGAGTCGCCGGGGGCGCTGTCGCCGGTGTAGTAGTAGAGCGGCTGGCCGGCGTGGGTGACCTGCTTGGTGCCATCGGGCCAGGTCGTGGTTCCAAAGGCGCCGGTCACACCGATTCCGGCTTGAACCTGCGACCCATCTCCCTTGAGGGCGGGCCAGGTCGCAGCGCAGGCACCGCTGGTGCAGGTGCTCGTGCCTCCCACGTCGTTGGTCAGGATGTAGAGCGTCATGCCGCCCGCCCCGCTCAGCGCGTCGCCGGCGGCGGTGTGTGATACGGCCAGCGAGAGGGTGGCACCGGCGCTCGGCGCGGTGCTGCCGGAGCCGGCGTTCTGGCAGGCGGCGAGGAGGAGGGCGCTGGCGGCGACGAGGGGCAGGATCGCCCGCGGGCGGGGGAAGGGGTGACGCATTGGTAGGTTTCTCCTGGCAATGAACGGCATCGCGGGCTGAGCGCCCTTTTCCCTACCTACGCAACGCGTTACAGGCGCGGTCCCGGTTGAGAGGGGCCG
>JBGQCU010000068.1:0-10155 GCA_041495495.1 Candidatus Limnocylindria bacterium | reverse complement strand
CGCCAGCGACGGGCGCAGGTGCAGCACGACGCGCTTCTCGCCCTCCACCTGCTGCTCCTCGTAGGCGTCCAGCAGGACGGTCAGCAAGGCCCGGTCGACCCCCATCGCCGGCTCGATCACGAAGGGCGTGACATGCTCGCCGGTCGCCTCGTCGAAGATGCTGAGCCCCTTCCCGGATCCGGCGGCATGGGCCTTCAGGTCGTAATCGGTGCGGTCGGCGACCCCCTCCAGCTCGGACCAGCCCATCGGGAAGGCGTACTCGATGTCGGTCGTCTGGCGGCTGTAGTGCGACAGCTCGTCCGCATCGTGCGGCCGCAGGCGGAGCCGATCCGGCGCGATGCCGATCTCATCGGTCCACCAGCGCAGCCGTTCGGCGACCCAGTAGGCGAACCACTGATCCTCCTGGGAGGGATGGACGAAGAACTCCATCTCCATCTGCTCGAACTCCCGGTCGCGGAAGATGAAGTTGCCCGGGGTGATCTCGTTGCGGAAGCTCTTGCCGATCTGCGCGATGCCGAAGGGCAGCTTCTTGCGGGCGGTGCTGACCACGTTGGCGAAGTTGACGAAAATCCCCTGGGCAGTCTCGGGACGCAGGTAGGCGACCGATGCCGACTCCTCGACCGGCCCGACGTGGGTGCTGAACATCAGGTTGAACTGCCGTGCCTCGGTGAGCGTGCCGCGGTTGCCGCAGTTCGGGCAGGCGATCTCGGCGGGCGGACCCTTGAGATCGTCAGCCCGGAAGCGGAGCTTGCAGCTGCGGCAGTCCACCATCGGGTCGCTGAATCCGGCGACATGGCCGGAGACCTCCCAGACGCGCGGGTGCATGACGATCGCCGCGTCGAGCCCCACGATGTCGTCGCGCAGTTGGACCATGTGCCGCCACCAGGCCGCCCTGACGTTGTTCCTGAGCTCCACCCCGAGCGGGCCATAGTCCCAGAAGCCGGCCATCCCGCCATAGATCTCGCTCCCGCTGAAGACGAATCCGCGGCGCTTGGCGAGGCTGACGATCAGCTCCATGTTCTGGGCGGGCATGTGGGCCGAGTCTAGCGCAGCGAATCGGGCCGGCTGACCGCCTGCGGTGACGGAAGCGCGGAGGGGGGAGCGGGAAGGGGGAGCGGGAAGCCTTCAAGCTAATTCTCGCCAGCGGAGAAGCACGACACGACAACGGCCGTTGGACCTGCCGGGACCGGCCTATTTCTCAGCCGATGCTGCGATAGGGCTGCCAGGCGCCCCGATGCTGCGGCAATTCTCCGCCGGTGAGAGGTAAGCCGCCAGCAGCGTGGCGGGCGTTGCCGCTACCCTGTCGCTCACATGACCGATGCCGGAGCGACCGCGCTCACCGAACGCGATACCGCTGCCGCAGCCGAGCTGCGGGAGCGGTTCGGTTTCCTGCGCGAGGTGGTCGCCGAGATGGAGCGATCGGTCCCGTATGCCGCCGCCCTGGTGCGTGCCAGCGAAGGGCTGCGACTCGACCTGCGCGACGGCGGACAGACCGCGAACCGGCTCGACCCATCGGCCGGAGTGGTGCTCACCGCGTCGAACGGCCACTCCCTGGAGGAGACGGCCACCGACCGGACGGAACCCGATGCCGTGCGGGCCGCAGCCGCGGAGTTGGTGGCCCGGGTGCTCGCCCGGCGGACGAATGGATCGCAGCCGGCCCTCGAAATCGCCGTGGACGGGGCGGGCGATGCGGACTACGCCACGCCGATGCAGATCGATCCGGCCGGGTTGTCGCTGGCCGACAAGCTGAGTCGCTACGAGGCGACCCGCCGACAGCTGCGCGACTCCGACCGCCGGGCCGTGCAGGCCTCGGCCGGCTACAGCGAGACGCTCCAGCAGCAGGTCTTCGTGAACCGGGCCGGGATGATCACCCAGCAGGTGCGTCGCACCACGCTGTCCCTGATCCTGTTCGTGTCCGACGGTCAGCAGCAGCGCTACGACTATCTGGGGCGCGGGGGGACCGGCGGGCTGGAACAGGTCGAGGTTTCCGCGGAGGCGCTGGCCGATATGGCAGCCACGGCGGTCGCATTGCTCACCGCGCGACCGGTGCGGGCGGGCGTCTACGACATCGTGTCCGACCCGTCGGTGAGCGGGACGATCGCCCACGAGGCGTTTGGGCACGGCGTCGAGACCGACATGTTCCTGAAGGAGCGCGCGCGGGCCGCGGACTACATCGGCCGGCGGGTCGGCTCGGACCTGGTCACCATCGTCGATGACCCGACCGTGCCGGGGGGCTATGGCGGCTACTTCGTCGACGACGAGGGGCAGCGCGCCGGTCCCACCGTCATCATCCGCGACGGGATCTTCCAGCGCGGCCTGACCGACCTCTACTCGGCCACGCGCCTGGGGATCCCGCGCTCCGCCAACGGGCGCCGTGAGAGCGTTCATCGCAAGGCCTACGCGCGCATGTCGAACACCTTCTTCGCCCGCGGCCGGAGCACCCGCACCGAGCTGCTGGAGAGCCTGGATGACGGGCTGCTGGTGTGCCGGGCGCTGAACGGCATGGAGGATCCCAAGGGCTGGGGCATCCAGATCTGGACGAACTTCGCGCGCGAGTACAAGCACGGGCAGCCGACCGGGGTGCTGTACGCGCCGGTGGCGATGACCGGCTACGTGCCGGACGTGCTCGCCAACGTGTCGATGGTGGCCGACGACTTCGAGATCACGCCCGGCACCTGCGGCAAGGGCTGGAAAGAGCTCGTCCCCAACGGTGCGGGCGGCCCGCACATTCGCACCCGTCTGCGGCTGGCCTAGCCGATGGACCAGCGCATCACCGACGCGCTGCACGCGCATCCGGGCATCGACGACTGGACGCTGCGCCTGGAGCGGACGCGCGGCGTCCAGATCTACCTGGTCGGGCACGACATCGAGAGCGTGCGCCAGGTCTCGCGCGAGGCGTACGAGGTCGAGCTCTTCAACGACCACCCGGCGCCCGCCGGGCAGGCGGGCGGGGGCGAGCTGGCACGCGGCAGCGCCACCATCCCGCTGGGACGGGTCGACCTGGGGCGCCTCCCGACGATCCTCGATAACGCCGTCACCATGGCCCGCCTGATCAACAACCCGCCATGGTCGCTGACCGGGCCCGAGCCGATGCCCGACGTGGCGCTCGCCGATCCGCGCCTGGTCGACGCCGCCGATGCCACGGCGGCCGGGCTCGAGGCGGCCGACCAGATCAGGGAGCTGGCCGAGCGGGAGCGCGCGTCGGGCGTGCGCCTCAGCGGCGCGGAGCTGTTCCTCACCTACTACGAGGAGGAGCTCGTCAACTCGCGCGGCGCCGAGGCCTCGGCGACCTCCACGCGCCTCCTGATGGAGTTCACCCACCTCGCCCGCGGGACACAGGACGAGACGGAGTACTTCCGCCAGGCGGAGGCGCGACGAATCGCGGACCTGCGGATCGTGGAGACGGTCCAGGCCGGAGCGCAGCTGGCCAGGGACAAGCTGCGGGCTTCGCCGCCCCGAACGCGGCAGGGCCCGGTGCTGATCGCCGGCGAGGCGCTCAACCAGCTGATGGCCGGCCAGGTGCTCGGCGCCCCCGGCGCCTACATCTACCAGGCATCGGCCCGTGCGGCGTACGAGCATCTCTCCCGATTCGAGCTGGGCGGATCGGTCTACGGCGATCGTGAACCGGTCGGGGACCTCCTCACCCTGCGCGCCAATGCGCGCCGACCGTTTGGCGTTGGCAGCTATCGCTGGGATTCCGATGGCCTGCCGGCGCAGGACCTGCTCGTGGTCGAGGCGGGCGTGCTCATCGCCCGGCCGGCCAGCCTGCGCTACGCGCAGTACCTCGGCATCCCGCCGACCGGGCGTCCCGGGGTCGCCGAGGTGGGCCCGGGCGCCACCTCCCAAGCCGGCCTGCTCGAGGGTGACGGCCCGATCCTGGAGGTGCTCGACTTCTCGGCGCCAAACGTGGAGGCGATCAGCGGCGACTTCGGGATGGAGATCCGGGTGGGGTACGAGACCGGCGCCGATGGCCGACGGCCGATCAGCGGCGGGTCGGTGACGGGCAACCTGTTCGAGGCGATGGCCGACGCGCGCTTCGCGTCGGAGACGCTGGGGTTCGGCGGCTTCGCCGGACCATCCGCGATCCGCTTCGAATCCCTGCAGGTGGCCGGCGCGGACTAGGCCGGCGTCGGCGGGGACGCCTCGACGATCGCCCGGGCGGCCCGCAGCGACACCTCGTCCAGGAAGTCGCGGCTGCGCAGCTCGCGCTCGAGCACCGCCGAGACGGTGGCGTGCAGCAGGTTCTCCACCTCGCGCTGGGTGTCGGCCGCGACCCTCAGCCGCAGCACCTGGATCAGCGGCGAGCGCTGCAGATGACGCATCACCTTGAGGGCAGCGGGCGAGACCGGACGCGCGCCGAGCCCGCCATGCGCGCACTCGGGGCCGAGCACGCCACCCGCCGCCGCCGAGTAGGCATTGCCCTCCGGCTCGATAGCGACGCCACAGTCGAGGCACTGCGCCAGCTCGGGCCGGAAGCCCATCGCGTCGAGCAGGTGCAGCTCGAACCAGCGCGCCACCACCGCGCGCGACACCTCGGCCGGCGCCGCGTCAAGCGCCGCCAGGCCCTGGCCGAGCAGCTCGAAGGCCTGGTGCGAATCGGAGGTCCCCTCGCAGAAGCGGTCCACCAGCTCGACCAGGTACCACGCCGCGGCCGTCGAGTGGAGGTCGTCGCGCAGGCCGAGGTGCGGGTCCTCCAGCGCGGCCTGGGTCACCACGTCGAAGGTGCGCCCCACGGCCAGCACCAGGTGCACGTCGCTGAACGGCTCCAGCCCGCCGCCGAGGCGGGAACGCGGCCGCCGGATCCCCTTGGCAATCACGCGCAGCTTGCCGAGGCGTGGGGTGAGCACCGTCAGCACCCGATCCGCCTCGCCGAGGTCCATGCTGCGCAGCACGATCCCCTCGGTCTTGTAGAGGCGCGCGCGGCTCACGGGCGCATCGACCTCGGGTACCCTTCCGGCGTGGACATCAGGAACGAGTTTAACGACCTGCTGGTCGAGATCGAGACCGAGATGCGGTCGGTGATCGGCGAGCGTGACGGCCATGCGCGACCGCTGTACGACATGCTCTCCTACCACCTCGGCCTCGACCAGCTGGACGGCCCCCGCGGCAAGCGACTGCGTCCCATGCTCGGCCTGCTCGCCTACAAGGCGCTGGGCGGCGACTACCGCAAGACCCTCCCCGCCGCGGCGGCGGTCGAGCTGGGCCACAACTTCAGCCTGGTTCATGACGACATCGAGGACTCCGACCGCGAGCGGCGGCATCGGCCAACCCTGTGGGCGCTGTGGGGCGTGCCGCTGGCCATCAACGCCGGCGACGCCCTGTTCGCGCTGTCGAGGCTGGCCCTGTACCGCTTGATGGAATTCGAGGGGTACGAGCCGCAGAAGCTGCTCGACGTCATGCGCGTCTACGACGAGACCTGCCTGGCGCTGTGCGAGGGGCAGTACCTGGACATCAGCTTCGAGCGCCGGACGGATGTGACGGTGGACGAGTACCTGGAGATGATCGCCAAGAAGACCGCGGCCCTCATCGGTGCGTCGGTCGAGACCGGGGCGATGATGGCCAGCGACGACCCCGGCGTGATCGGCGCCTTTCGCCGCTTCGGGTATGACCTCGGCATCGCCTTCCAGATCGCCGACGACCTGAAGGGCAGCTTCTGGGACTCGGCGGAATCGGGAAAATCGGCTGCCGGCGACATCCGCAAGCGGAAGAAGACCTTCCCCGTGGTGTGGGCCATGCAGAACGCCGCCCCGGACGACGTGGCACGCCTGATCGCCATCTACCAGCCGACCATTCTGGCCACCGATGGCTCGGGCCCACCCGACGGCGAACCGCCGATGTCGCAGGAGCTGGTCGACGAGGTGCTGGAGATCCTGGAGCGCTCCGGCGCGCGAGACTTTGCCGAGCGGGAGGCGCGCCGCTACCGGGACCTGGCCCTCAGCGAGGCCCTGGTGCTGCCGGTGCCGGCCGAGCGCATGGCCGAGCTGCGGGCGCTGGTGGAGAGCATGATCAGCGCCTAATCGAGGTCGGCCGGCAGGGGATCGTCTCCGTCGGATGCCGGCTGGCGCGGACGCGTCGCGATCACCTTGGCGATCCGGCGCGGCTCAGCCGTCTCAACCCGAAGGGTGACATCGCGGAAGGGGACGACGGTGCCCGGCAGCGGGATCCGCCCGACGCGATGGACGATGAAGCCGCCCACCGTGTCGTATTCATCCTCGTCCTCCTCGTCGCTGTCGGGCAGCTCGAACAGGTCGCGCAGGTCATCCATGCTGACGCGGCCGTCGAGGCGGAAGGCGACCTGCTCCTCGTCCGCCACCGGCTCGACCAGCGACTCCTCGCGGTCGTACTCGTCCTGGATCTCGCCGACGATCTCCTCGACCACGTCCTCCATGGTGATCAGGCCGGCCGTGCCGCCGTACTCGTCCACCACGATGGCGATGTGGCGCTTGCTGGCGCGCATCTCGGTCAGCAGCTCGTCGACCGGCTTCGTCTCGGGCACGTAGGCGGCGGGCCGCGCCAGGGCGCGAATGTCGATCTGCGAGGCCGATGCCGCGCCGGGCATCAGGTACGGCAGCAGGTCCTTGGCGTACAGGATGCCGACGATGTTGTCCAGGTTCTCCTCGTAGACCGGAACCCGCGAGTGTCCCGCCCGCACGATCATCCCGAGCACCTCGTCGATCGGGTCGCTCACCTCCACCGCCTGGATGCCGATGCGCGGCACCATCACCTGGTGGACCTTGGTATCGGCCAGCTCGATGACCCCGTGGATCATCTCCTTCTCTTCCTCTTCGATCCCTCCCTGCTCGCTGCCGGTCTCGACCAGCATCTTGAGCTCCTCGGTCGACAGGTAGCCGGCCCGCGGCCGGTCCCGGCCGCCGAGGGCTCGCACCAGCACGTTCGAGACGGTCGAGACGAACCACACGATCGGGCGCAGGATCCGGTCGAACCAGCCGATCGGGCGCGCCACGAAGAGGGCGAAGCGATCGGCGAAGGTGAGCGCCAGCGTCTTCGGCACCAGCTCGCCGATGATGATCGAGGCGAGCGCGATGAGCAGCGTGACGAGCACGAAGCTGATCTCGGTGGCGGCATCCCGGATAAATGCCAGCGGGATCAAGCGGACAACCTGGGCGAGGTTGCCCGAGAGCGACAACGCGCCGAACGCCGAGGCCAGGAAGCCCAGGAAGGTGAGCGCGATCTGGATCGTGGCCAGGAAGCGGCTGGGGTCCTCGGTCAGGTGCTGCGCCACGCGCGCCGCCCGGCTCCCCTCCCCGATCAGCTGGTTGAGCCGGTGCCGCTTGACCGTGATGAGCGCGATCTCGCTGGCCGCGAAGAAGCCACCGACCAGGATCAGCGCCAGCACGATGGCCAGGTCCAGGATCGGGTTGGCGCCGGCGCTCGAGTCAGGCATGGTCGGGGCCTGACGGACCTCCGGACTGCGGATTCCGACGGCGGGTGCCGATCCGCCGCGCCGGCATGCCGACCACCGTCTCGCCGGCCGGCACGTCGCGCGTCACGACCGCCCCGGCCCCCGTGCGTGCGCCCGGGCCGATGGTGATCGGCGCACGCAGCATGGTGTCGACCCCGATGAACGCGCCCTGCCCGATGGTGGTCCGGTGCTTGACCAGCCCATCGAAGTTGGCGGTGACCGCACCGGCTCCGATGTTGACCCCGTCCCCCAGCTCGGCGTCACCCAGGTAGCTGAAGTGGTGGATCTGCGTGCCGGCTCCGACCCGTGCCTGCTTGAGCTCGGCGAAGTTGCCGATGCGGCAGCGCGGTCCGATCTCGCATCCCGGCCGCACGTGGCTGTACGGCCCGATCTCCACGTCCTCGGCGACCGTCGACGACTCGACCACGCTGGCCCACACCACCGTGCGCGGACCGATGCGCGAGCCGAGCACCTGCGCCTGCGGGCCGATGACCGCCTCGGACCCGATCACGGTGGAGCCCGACAGCACGGTCCACGGCTCGATGCGGGCGTCCTCTCCGATCTCGACCTCGGCGTCGATGAACGTGCTCGACGGGTCGACGATGGTGACCCCGTTGCGCATGTGCCGCTCCGCGATCTCGGTGCGGGCCAGCCGCTCCGCGATCGCCAGGCCGACCCGGTCATTGATCCCCATCGCCAGCTCCGCGCGCGGCGCGCGCACCACGACCACGCGACGGCCGGCCGACACCGCCATCGCCACCAGGTCGGTGAGGTACTGCTCCCCGGATGACGAGGCGGGCACGGACCCGATGGTGGCGCGCAGCCAGCCGGCGTCAAAACAGTAGATGCCCGCGTTCACCTCATCCACGCCGCGCGTGGCGAGGTCCGCGTCCTGCTCCTCCACGATGGCCCGCACGGCGCCATCGGCGCCTCGCACCACGCGGCCATAGCCGGCCGGGTCAGCCGGCCGCGAGGAGAGGAGCGCGACGCACGCGTCGCCCTCGGCCTGGGCGCGCACGAGCTCCGCGAACAGCTCCGCCGGCACGAGCGGGGCGTCGCCCACCGCCACCACCACCTGCCCCACCTCGGTGGGGACCTTGGCCAGGCCGACGCGGACCGCGTCGGCGGTCCCGCGCTGCGGCTGCTGGCGCACGCACGGCACGCGGTCGCCGAGGTACGCCTCAACCTGCTCGGCGTCGTGTCCGGTGACCACCACCTGCCGCTCGACGCCCGCCGCCGTCAGCGAGGCGAGCACGTGGTCCAGCATCGGCCGGCCCGCCACGCGGTGCAGCACCTTCGGCACGCGGGATCGCATGCGAGTTCCCTGGCCGGCGGCCAGCACGACCGCCGCAGCGGCGGTCACGATCGTCCGGGCTCCTCGCCGGCGGCCAGCGCGATCATCTCGATCTCGACCCGGGCGCCCTTCGGCAGCGCGCTGACGGCGACCGTCGTGCGGGCCGGATAGGGCGGCGACAGGTGCCGCGCATACACCTCGTTGACGGCCGCGAAATCGCCCATGTCGACCAAGAAGATGGTCGTCTTCACGACCCGATCGAGGCCGCTCCCGGCGGCGTCCAGCAGCGCGGCAAGGTTGCGCAGGGCGAGATCGGCCTGGGCCGCGACGCCATCCGCCAGCGCACCGCTTGCCGGCTCGGCACCGACCTGCCCGGCCGTGAAGACCAGCTCGCCGGCGCGGATCGCCTGGCTATAGGGGCCGATGGCCGTCGGGGCCGCATCGGTCTGGACCTGGACGCGCGCCGTCATGCCTCCTCCTTCCATCACCGCTCCGATCATCCCATGCGCCGGGGCCGGGCGCCAGCGCCGTTCGGCGCATCGCCGAGCTCGACGATGCCGGCCGCCTCCGCTCGGAGGTGCGTCTCGGTGACCCGCACCCCGGCCGACCGCAGGGCCGTGGCGATCGCAGCGGCCCGCTCCGGATCGTCGGTCAGGGTGAACAGCGTGGGCCCGGAACCGGTCAGCCGCGGCTCGCCGCCGGCCCCGGCCATCCGGCGCATGAGGTCGGCGAGCTCGGGACGCAGGCGCAGCGCCGGCGCCAGCAGGTCGTTGCCGTCCGGCCGGTCGCTGGCCAGGTCGGCGGCACGCAGCTCGGCGAAGACCGCCCGCGTCGACAGCCCGAAGCCGGGATGGGCCAGCACGGCCCTGCTAGGGCGCGGCGCCGGCGCCGGCGTGACCTGCTCGCCGATCCCCGCGACGCGCGCCGCGGCGCAGCATGCAGCGAAGAACGGGACGTCAGCGCCGAGCAGCGCGAGCGAGACGAGCTCCTCGGGCGTCGGCATCTCGGCGGCCCCGGAGGCGCGACGGCCGAGGCGCCAGGCGGCGGCGGCGTCGGATGAACCGCCGCCGAGCCCCGATGCCATCGGGATGCGCTTCTCGAGAGTGAGGCAGACGAGCTCCGGCTCGGAGCCGAGGCCGGCCAGCAGGCCGCGCCAGGCAAGGTTGCCGCGGCCGAGGGGGATCTCGTCCTCGGGCGGTGCCTCGACCCGCAGCCCGCTGGCGCCGGGGAGCAGCAGCAGCCGATCGGCAAGCTCGAGCAGCACCATGTCGCTCTCGAGCAGGTGGTAGCCGTCAGGCCGCCGGCCGACGACACGCAGCGTCAGGTTGAGCTTCGCCGGAGCGTCGAGGCTGAGCGGGATCATGTCTCGCCCGGCGCCGATCGGTCGAGCAGGGGGGCGAGGCGACCGGCCAGGCACTCCCATTCGGCGAGCGACAGG
>JBGQCU010000067.1:0-10452 GCA_041495495.1 Candidatus Limnocylindria bacterium | reverse complement strand
TTCCAGGCACAGCTTCGGTCGGCTCAATTGAAACGCCAGGCGCTTGCGGCGCACGAGGAACGACCCATCAGACTGGTGATCGCGGTGCCGGACACCACGGCGAGCCGAGCGCGGCTGGCGCCGTTCGAGGAGCTTGTCTCGCGCACTCTCCCCAACACCTCGCGCACGATCTGGGCCGCGCTGCGCAGCGGCGAGCCGCTCGGCGCCGACGGCATCCTATTCGTGAGGGTTCGCGTAGCCGCTCGCCCCCGCTCGCCCCCGCTCGCCCCCGCTAGAATCCCCGGCGTCACGCCCCGCAGCGGGAGCCGCGCCCACGCCATGGCCGACGAGCAGATCTCCGAGCCGAGCGAGCACATCGAGCCGGCCGCGGAAGCGGCCACCATCGAGAACCTGCTGCGCGAGGAGCGCCTCTTTCCGCCGCCCGCCGCCTTCGTGGCGAACGCAACGGCCAACGACCCGGAGATCTACACCCGCACCGCCACTGACGAAGGGTTCAAAGCCTTCTGGGCCGACGAGGCCAAGCGGATCGACTGGATGGAGCCCTGGACCGAGCTCCTGGACTGGAAACTCCCGTATGCCAAATGGTTCGTCGGCGGCAAGCTCAACATCAGCGTCAACTGCCTCGACCGCCACGTCGCGAACGGCCTCGGCGACAAGGTGGCGTACTACTGGGAGGGCGAGCCTGGCGACTCCCGCACGCTGACCTACCGGGACCTCCTGGACGAGACCTGTCGGATGGCCAACGCCCTCCGCTCCCTGGGCGTGAGGAAGGGCGACAAGATCGCCATCTACATGCCGATGATCCCCGAGCTTCCCATCGCCATGCTCGCCTGCGCACGGATCGGGGCGCCGCACTCCGTCGTCTTCGGCGGCTTCTCCGCCGATGCCCTGGCCGGCCGTATCGACGACGCCCAGTGCACCACCGTCATCACCGCCGACGGCGGCTATCGCAAGGGGGCTGCGGTCCATCTCAAGGCGAGCGCGGACGACGCCATGGCGCGCAGCCCATCGGTCCAGCACTGCATCGTGGTCAAGCGCACCGGCGACCCCGTCGAGTGGACCAGCGGTCGCGACCACTGGTGGCACGAGCTGACCGCCGAGCAGTCGACCACCGCCGCAGCGGAGCCGATGGACTCCGAGGACCTCCTCTACCTGCTCTACACCTCCGGCACCACCGCCAAGCCGAAGGGGATCATGCACACCACCGCGGGCTACCTGGTCGGGACCGCGGCCACCCATCGGCTCATCTTCGACATCAAGCCCGATGACGTGTACTGGTGCATGGCCGACATCGGCTGGGTCACCGGGCACAGCTACATCGTCTACGGGCCGCTCGCCAATGCCACCACCGGGATCATCTACGAGGGTGCCATCGACTTCCCGCAGAAGGACCGATGGGCCCAGATCGCGGCGAAGTACCGCGCCACCATCCTGTACACCGCCCCGACCGCCATCCGCGCCCTGATGAAGTACGGGCACGACGTCTTTGCAGCGGACGATCTCAGCTCGCTCCGGCTGCTCGGCAGCGTTGGCGAGCCGATCAACCCCGAGGCATGGGCCTGGTACTGGCGCTACATCGGGCAGGAGCGCTGCCCGGTGGTCGACACCTGGTGGCAGACCGAGACCGGCATGATCCTGATCACGCCGCTGCCGGGGATCACCACCACCAAGCCGGGAAGCGCCACCTTCCCGTTCCCCGGCGTCAAGGCGGACGTGGTCGACGAGGCCGGCAACTCCGTGCCGCTCGGCGGCGGTGGCTACCTCGTCCTGGATCGGCCGTGGCCGGCGATGCTGCGCGGCATCTACGGCGACCACGATCGCTACATGCAGACCTACTGGAGCCGCTACCCTGGGCGCTACTTCGCCGGCGACGGCTGCAAGCGCGACGACGAGGGCTACTACTGGCTGCTCGGCCGGGTCGACGACGTGATGAATGTCAGCGGGCACCGCATCTCGACCACCGAGGTCGAGTCGGCCCTCGTCTCGCATCCCGCGGTCGCCGAGGCCGCGGTGGTCGGCCGCACCGACGTGATGACCGGCCAGGCCATCTTCAGCTACGTGATCCTGCGCTCCGGCTTCGAGCCCTCCGATGAGCTCGGCGTTGAGCTGCGTGACCACGTATCAGAGGTGATCGGCAAGCTGGCGCGGCCCAGGCAGATCCTGTTCACCCCGGACCTGCCCAAGACCCGCTCCGGCAAGATCATGCGGCGCCTGCTGCGCGACATCGCCGAGAAGCGCGCGCTGGGCGACGTGACCACCCTGGCCGATGCGGGGATCGTCTCCACCATCCGCGAGCAGTCGGGCCGGGGCGAGGACTGAACCTTTGCTACGATGCGCGCCGTGACCTTCACCCGCCGCACCAAGGCCATCATCGCCGCCGTCGCCAGCATCGGCTGGCTGCTCTACATGATCGTAGGGCTGCAGGTGATCAACATCATCGCCCCGGTGCACCTCGGCTCAGGCCCGGAGGGGGCGGCGGCCTTCATCGGCCTGGTGGCGGGTGTCTTTGTCACCGGCCTGGTCATGTGGGCCGCCTCGGATTGACCGATGCGCCGCGCTCCTGCGCGGCGAGGATCGGCGGCTACTCGACATCCCCGGAGTACAGGTTGGCGTCCGGCTGCCGCTCGCGGTCGACGGCGGGCTGCAGCAGCCGGCGGTAGAGCCCCGGCCGCCGATCCGCCATCGTGTCCCACTCGTGCTCGCCGGGCCGCCGCCGAACGTGGGTCCGGCGCGCCGCCTCCGGGTCGATCTCGCCGACGAGGAGCTGCTCCTCGGTGTCGCTGGCGATCGCCAGCTGCTGGCCCTCGTAGTCGATCAGCAGCGAGCGCCCGATGAAGGTCACCCCGCGCTCCGTGCCGACCCGGTCGCAGGCCAGCAGGTAGCAGTGGTTCTCGGCGGCGCGGGCCGGGGCGAAGATGCCCGGGTGGAAGTCGACCCCCACCGGCCAGTTGGTGGGCAGCGCGATCAGGTCGGCGCCCTCCAGCGCGCACATGCGCGCCGCCTCGGGGAAGCGCAGGTCGTAGCAGATCAGGACGCCGATGCGCAGGCCGCCGACCTCCACCACGCTCGGCGCATCGGGCCCCGGGGTCGCGAAGCGGTCGATCCCCAGGAAGGGGAGGTGCATCTTGCGGTAGGTGTAGCGCCGCCCGTCGGGGGTGGCCATCAGGGCGGCGTTGAAGACCTCCTCGCCCTGTGCCTCGAGCGTGCCGCAGATGACCGTCAGGCGGTGCGCGGCGGCGAGGCCGGCGATCGCCTCGGCAGCCACCGCTCCCGCGCGGCGCGCGACCGGCAGCGCCTCGTCGAGCGAGCTGAAGGCGTAGCCGGTGATGGCCGCCTCGGGCAGGACGGCGAGGGCGGCGCCGGCACTGGCGGCATCGGCCACCGCGCGCCCGATCCGTTCCAGGTTGGCCTCGACCTCGCCGAGCTGTGGATCGATCTGGCAGGCCGCCACGCGAAGCGTCGGCATCGGTCCATCCTTCCGGGTACCCTTCGCCGATGGCCAAGCAACCGTGGCTGGTTCCGGGTGCCTTCATCTTACTCGGGCTGATCTGGGGCTCCTCCTTCCTGTGGATCAAGATCGGGGTGCAGGAGATGGACCCCGCCACCCTGGTCGCCTACCGGATCGGCCTCGGCGCGCTGGCCATGCTGATCTACGCGCGGCTGCGGGGAGAGCGGCTGCCGAGGACCGCCCGGGAGCTGGCGCCGCTGGCGGTGCTGGGCATGATCGCCACCGCGCTGCCCTTCTTCCTGATCACCTGGGGCGAGCAGTACATCGACTCGGGCACGGCGGCGGTGCTCAACTCGCTGACGCCGATCTTCAGCCTGGTGCTGGCCGGGTTCTTCCTGCGCACCGAGACCGTGACGCTGGTGCGCGTGATCGGCCTGCTGGTCGGCTTCGCCGGAGCCGCCCTGCTCGCCTCCCGCGAGTTCGCCCTGCGCGGCGATCCGCTCGCCCTGTTGGGCGCCGGGGCGGTCGCCGTGGCCGCCATCTCCTATGCCGGCGGGGCGTCGGTGTCGCGGGCGATGGTGCACGGCACCCCGCGCAACGTGGTCGCCGCGGGCAACCTGACCTTCGGCGCGATCTACATCTGGGCCTTCGCAGAGCTGAGCGGCGCCAACCTGGCGCCCCCGACCCAGGTCGACAGCATCATCGCCCTGCTCTGGCTCGGCCTGCTCGGCTCGTTCTTCGCCTTCGTGCTGCTCTACTTCCTGATCAGCCACCTGGAGGCGACGGTGGCCACCATGGTCACCTACCTCTTCCCCGTGGTCGGCGTGACGCTCGGCGTGGTCTTCCTGCACGAGCTGCTCGACGCGCGGCTGGCGATCGGGACCGGCCTGGTCGTGGTCGGGATCGTGGTGGTGAGCCTTCGGTATGATCAGGTGGTGAGCCTGCTGACCGGCCGCCGGGGCCGCCGATGAGCGGCAGCTACGACGACGAGCGGCCGCGCTGGCCGGAGCGCGACCTGGACCGCAATCGCGACGGCGACCCGGATCCTGAGCCGCCCGCCCCGCGGACGGAGGCCTCCGAGCCGACCACCTCGCTCGGTGACGCGACGGCAGACCCGCCCGGCGACCCGCCTGGCGACTCACCCGGCGACCCGCCCGGCGACCCGCCCGACGGCTGGGATCCGCGTCGCGACGGCGATCGGCGCCGTCCGACGACCGCCGAGCAGGCGGTCCCCTGGCTGATCGGGCTGCTGCTGGCGCTGACAGGGATCGTGGTCGTGCTGCTGGCGCTCATCTTCGTCGGGCCGAACGGGGTGGCCGGCGTGCCGAGCGCCTCTCCCTCGGCCTCCGCCGCGCCACCGACTCCCAGCCCGACGCCCATCGCCTCGCCGACGCCGGTGGCGACCGCCGGGCCGACCGAGACCCCGCCGCCCGTCTTCGGGGCGCTGGAGATGACCTTCCTGGGCCGCGCCAAGGCCTCTTCCCCGATCCGACTCTCGCGCCACGACTTCGCGACGACCACCGATCCGACCGTGGTCCTGGAGGACCCGGCCGGGGTCGCTCACTACGCCTGGGCGCCCGACGGCCGCGTCGGGGTCGCCATCGTCTCTGGCAGGGCGGTCGCGCTGGTCGAGGGCCAGGCCCCGCGCGCCCTTACCAATCCGGTCGATGCGGTCATCTTCGCCGACGATTCGACCACCCTCTACGGCCTGCGTATCACGCGTGACGGCAGCAACGATCGAGCCGAGGTGCTCAAGATCGCCTTCGACACCGGCGCCAGCGAGATCCTGGCCACCATCAGCTACCCCCACCCGACGATCATCGCCGACGCCGCCCTGAAGGAGGCGCAGTTCGCCGACAACGGCGGGATCGTGCGGCTGTGGGTGACGCTCGACGGCAACCTGGTGGCCTGGATCCTGGGGGCGCCAGCCACATACCGGATCGACCCGGCCAGTGGCGCCTTCACCCAGGTCGACCACCCACCGGTGCTCTGGTCGCCCGACCAGCGCACGCACATCGGTGTGACCGAGAAGTCGGGCGTCACCACGTTGACCCTGCTCGGCCGCGACGAGGCTACGCAGGCTTCGGTCAAGGTCACCGGTCTGGTCAGTCACATCCGCTGGGCCGGCTCGGATAACGAGATCGTGTTCACCCTCGGCCGCATCGTCGCCGGCGGCGTTCGCCAGGACCTGTATGTGTGGGACCTGGTCGACGGCGAGGCACCGGCGGCGATCACCAGCAACGGCGTCTCGTTCGGCGCGGAGTGGCTGGGCGTGCTCCAGTCGTGGATGCCATGAGGCCGATGCAGGAGATCGTCAACCCGATCGCCGTCGAGCTGGATGACACCGCCCGCCTGATGCGCATCCGCTGGGACGACGGCCACCTGGGCGAGTGGGGCTGGACCGCGCTGCGCCGCGCCTGCCCCTGCGCGCTGTGCGCCGGCGAGGGCAACCTGCCGGGGATCGTGACGCTGGAGATGGCCTTCACGCCGCAGCAGACGACGATGGAGAAGGTCAAGTGGATCGGCCGCTACGCCCTGGCCCCGATCTGGGCCGATGGGCACGACACCGGCCTCTTCACGTACCTGCGCCTGCGCGAGCTGTGCGAGTGCGAGGAGCATCGGGCGGCGCGCGGATGAGGCGAAACGCATGAGCAGCGCCGGTGGGCTGCTGCTGGTCCACGCCCACCCCGACGACGAGTGCTTCGCCACCGGCGGCCTGATCGCGCGCTCGATCGCGGAGGGGCGGCGCGTCGATCTGGTGGTCTGCACCGGCGGCGAGGAGGGGGAGATCCACGACCCATCCCTCGACCCGGAGGAGGCGCGCCCGCGCATGCGCGAGATCCGCGCCGCCGAGCTGGACTGCTCGGTCGCCGCGCTGAGCGCCGATGGGCCCGGGGAGCTGCATCTGCATCGGCTCGGCTACCGCGACAGCGGCATGATCGATTCCGAGGCGAACAGCCACGCCGAGGCCTTCTGGCAGGCGGACGTGGACGAGGCGACCGGACGGCTGGTATCGGTCATTCGTGCGGCCCGGCCGGAGGTGATGGTGACCTACGACGCCAACGGCAACTACGGCCACCCCGACCATATCAACGCGCACCGGGTGGCGGTGGCGGCCTTCCTGGCGGCCGCGGACTCGTCGCGCTATGCCGGATCGGGGCCGGCCTTCGCCGTCGCCAAGTTCTACGAGATCGCGTTCAACCGGGACCGATGGTTCGCGGTGATGGGCGAGATGAAGGCGCGCGGCATCTCGCTGCCGTGGGATTTCGACGCCGACCCCGCCGCCGATGCGGATGCCACGGCCGACGCGCTCAACCCCACCAACGTCGACGCGGCGCGCCAGGTGGAGGAGCAGCTCGAGGCCGGGCAGGAGCCGCCTCCGTTCGGGGTGGCGGAGGCCGATATCACGACGCTGCTCGACGTGTCCGAGGTCGCCGCCCGGAAGCGCGCCGCGATGGAGTGCCATCGCACCCAGCGCCAGGACTTCGGCTGGCTGCTCGACCTGCCCGATGACCTGGCCGAGCGGATCCTCTCCCCGGAGTCCTTCGTGCTGACCCGCTGGCCGGGGCACGGGGTGCCCGCCGGCCTGCGCGAGGCGTCGCTCTTCGCGGGCATCGAGTAGCGGGTTCCTCCCCGGCATCGGTCGTGCGCCCCTCGGTGCGCGGTCATGCGCCGTCATGCGCCGTCATGCGCGGTCATGCGCCGTGGTCACCCGCCGTCATGCGCCGTCATGCGCCGTCATGCGCCGTCGTGCGCTGTGGTCACCGGGTGGCCACAACGGGGAAGATGACCGGAAAAGCACCCGCTCGATCGCTGTTTGGTCACGCGGTGACCGCGGCGGGGAAGTATCGGGCCTTCCTTCGCCGTTGTGGTCATGGGGTGACCACGCCGCGAGGCCACGCCGCCCCTACAGCATCACGAGCCCATTTGCGCCGGGGTCTCGCCCGGAGCGCAACGCCGCCAGGACCGTCCGCGAGCCGAGGGGAAACGCCGCGCGAAGGGCTGCGCCCGCCTCCGCAATCGCGCGGCGATTCGCGTTCGTCCCCGCTACGACCAGCACGAGCCGCCCGATTCCGGAGTCATGCTGCTTGCGCAGCAGCGGCCGGATCTGCGCCTGCACGTCTCGCACTCGGCTCACAAACTCGTGGGCAATGCGGACCGACGGGCGGGAGAGAACCAGGTCGAAGGCGCGCAGATCGCCGCTCGGACCGACCGGCACTTCGAGTGCGGCCATCCAGCCGCCCTGCGCCACGATCTCCCGGTATCGGTTGATCATCTGGAGCTGTCGCGCGTCCCGCAGACGCCCGCCGGCGGGGTACAAATGCGTGCTCAGCCGCAGCCCAACCGCGGCAGCATGTGCAGCCAGCTCCTCGATCGCCACGCGCCGGGCCCGATTGCGCTCCACGCGCCCGATCGTCGAGGCTGATCGCCGCAACGCCCGGGCGACATCCAATTGCCGCAGGCCGGCGGCCACGCGTGCCTCGCGGAGGTCGGAGCCGTGCTCGGCGACCTGGCGTCGGGCAACGAGCCGCGCCTCGTCGACGCGGGTGAGACGATTTGCCACGCAGCGATCATCGACGACCGGGCCTTACTGCTCCGTTATCCGCGCCGTGGTCACCGGGTGGCTACAACGGGGAAGATGACCGGAAGGGCGCCCTCTCGATCGCTGTTTGGTCACGCGGTGACCGCGGCGGGGAAATATCGGGCCTTCCTTCGCCGTTGTGGTCATGGGGTGACGACGAGGCGCTCCTTGCCCGCGGCGGGCGCGGCGGGCAGAGCGGGCGCGGCCTCCAGCACGACCAGCGGGATCGCGCGGTGCGCCCAGGCGAGATACGCCTCGTACCCCGGGTAGGCGGCGACCACCATGCTCCACAGGCGGTGGTACTCCTCGCCGCCAGCCTCGCGCGAGCGCACCGTGCGCACCTCGCGGCGCACCTGCACGGTCGCCTCGGGGCGGGCGCGCAGGTTGAGCACCCAGGCCGGCGTGCGGCGGCTGCCGCCGTACGAGCCGACAAGGATGAGCGCCTCGTCATCGCGATAGGCCCAGATCGCGACTGGGCGCGGCGCGCCGCTGCGCCGTCCGGTGGTGGTGAGCAGCACCGTCAGGTTGCCGAGGGATCGGCCCACCAGCCACGCGCCGCCGGTCCATCGATACAGGCGCGGATGAAGCCATCGCGTCACCAGGTTGGTGCCCGCCCAGCCCACGATCCAGAACCAGAGTCGCCGCATGGCGCGCAAGGGTAGCGTGCGCCCACCACCCGAGCGGCACTTCCCACCGGGCCCGGCGTTCCGCTATGGTCTGGGCCATGGATCTGGCCCCGGTCGTCTGCTCGAGCTGCGGCACGTCCAACGAGGGCGGCCGCAAGTTCTGCGCCGAATGTGGCAACCGGCTGGGAGTGGCCTGCGCAGCCTGCGGCACGCTCAACTCGCAGACGGTCAAGTTCTGCGGTGAGTGCGGCTCCGCCATGGGGACCGATGCCGCCGCCCCGCCCGCGACAGCCCACGCAGCGACCGAATCGAGCGCCGAGCGGCGGCTGGTATCGGTCCTGTTCGCCGACCTGGTCGGCTTCACGACCGCCTCTGAGAACCGCGACGCGGAGGAGACGCGCGAGCTGCTGACCCGCTACTTCGACATGGCCCGCGCGGTGATCGAGCGGCACGGCGGGACGGTCGAGAAGTTCATCGGCGACGCGGTGATGGCGGTCTGGGGCGCCCCTGTGGCGCACGAGGACGATGCCGAGCGGGCGGTGCGCGCGGCGCTTGAGCTGGTGGCGGCCGTCCCGGCGATCGGACAGGGAACGCAGACGCTCCAGGCGCGGGCCGGGGTGCTGACCGGCGAGGCGGCGGTGACGGTGGGGGCGGTGGGACAGGGGATGGTGGCCGGCGACCTGGTCAACACCGCCAGCCGGCTGCAATCCGCGGCGGCACCGGGAACCGTGCTGGTCGGCGAGGCCACCTACCACGCGGCATCCACCGCCATCGCCTTCGAGCCGGCGGGCGAGCAGGCAATGAAAGGGAAGGCCGCCCCGGTGCAGGCCTGGCGCGCGATCGCCGTGGTGGCGCGCCGCGGGGGATCGGGCCGCTCGGCGCTCCTGGAGCCGCCCTTCGTCGGCCGCGACGACGAGCTGCGGCTGCTCAAGGATCTCTTCGACGCCACCGCAAGGGAACGGAAGTCGCGGCTCATCACCGTCATCGGGCAGGCGGGGATCGGCAAGAGCCGGCTGGCCTGGGAGTTCGAGAAGTACCTCGACGGCGTCGTCGACAACGCCTTCTGGCACGAAGGCCGCTCCCCGTCCTATGGCGAGGGGATCAGCTACTGGGCGCTCGTCGAGATGGTGCGACGGCGCGCCGGCATCGGTGAGGGCGATGACACCGAGACCGTTCGCGCCCGGCTCAACGCCGCGCTCGAGCAATTCGTGCCGGACCCCGGCGAGCGGCGCTGGGTGGGCCCGCGGCTGGCGGGGCTGCTGGGGATCGAGGAGCTGCCTGCCGAGGGGCGCGAGGAGCTCTTCGCAGCGTGGCGCACCTTCTTCCAGCGGATGGCCGAGCAGGACCCGGTGATCATGGTCTTCACCGACCTGCAGTGGGCCGACCAGGGGATGCTCGACTTCGTCGAGAGCCTGCTGACATGGGCCCGCAATGACCCGATCTTCGTGGTCGCCCTCGCTCGCCCCGACCTGCTCGAACGTCGCCCCGACTGGGGGAGCGCCGTGCGCAGCGTCACCCGCCTCAATCTCGAGCCGCTGGCCGACGCGCAGATCGCCGAGATGCTGGAGGGGCTGGTGCCCGGCCTCCCACCCGCCGCTCTCAAATCGATCGTGGGGCGCGCCGAGGGGATCCCGCTCTATGCCGTGGAGACCGTCCGCATGCTCCTCGACCGCGAGCTGCTCGTCCCCGAGGACGGTCGCTACCGGCTCACCGGCGACATCGGCTCGCTGGGCGTGGCCGAGACGTTGCACGCCCTGATCGCCAGTCGCCTGGACGCCAACCGGCCGGAGGACCGC
>JBGQCU010000066.1:0-10859 GCA_041495495.1 Candidatus Limnocylindria bacterium | reverse complement strand
GCTTGCCGATGTCGCCTCACACGCCGTGACGACCATCGAGGGGCTCGCCGCCGAAGGCGTGCTCCACCCGGTCCAGCGTGCGTTCCTGGGAGAGCGAGCCTTCCAGTGTGCCTACTGCACCCCCGGGATGGTGATGGCCGCTGTCGCGCTCATCGAGGGCAACCCCGACCCGACCGACCAAGAGATGCGGGTGGCCCTGGACGGCAACATCTGTCGTTGCGGCACCCACGCCCGGATCCTGGCGGCGGTGGGGCGCGCCGCCCGTGGAGAGGCTCGACCGCAGGCCGCACCAACTTCGACATCCGACGCTGATTCGCCGGCTGCCCAGCTGGAGCAGGCGACCGGGTCCCCCTGGGACCTCGCCCGCGACGACGAGGCGCTGCTCGATCGGTTTGGCGACGGGCTGCTCGTGGTGCCCGGCGATGAGGGTGGCGCCTGGCTGCACGTCGGGGCCGATGGCCGCACCACGGTCGCATCGGGCAAGGTGGACATGGGGCAGGGGAGCAGGGCGGAGCTGATTCGGCTCGCTAGCGAGGAGCTGCGTGCACCGGCGGCGTCCCTGGCGGCCGTGCTCGGCGACACCGACTTCACGCCCTACGACGAGGGAACCTTCGGGAGCTTCACGACCCCCGAGGTCGTTCCCGATGTCCGCGCTGCCGCGGCCACCGCGCGAGAGACGTTGCTCCGCATCGCGGCCGACGGGTGGGGGAGCGACATCGCGGGCCTGACCGTGACCGATGCCTGCGTCACCTCGGCGGACGGGACTCGGTCGGCCTCGTATGCGGAGCTGTTGAGCGGAGTGCGACGCATCGAACGGGTGGCTGCCGATGTCGCCCTGACACCACCCGACCATTGGCGCCTGGCCGGGACGCCGGTGCCGGTCACCGACGCCACCGACGCGGTCACGGGGCGCCGGATGTACACCACCGACCTCTGGCTGCCGGACATGCTCCACGGGAAGGTCCTGCGCCCGCCGGCCCTTGGAGCGACGCTCCGCTCCATCGACACGTCGGCCGCCGTCGCCATCCCCGGCGTCAGCGTGGTCCGCGATGGGGACTTCATCGGCGTGGTCGCAGCCGATCCGCTGGTCGCGGCGGAGGCGGTAGGCCAACTTCACGCCGAATGGGACCTTGTCGCTCAACCCGCCAACGCGGACCTCGAGAGCCACCTGCGCGCTCATCCGGTCACGGTCGAGGGATGGGGCGGCGGATTCAGCGACGGGGCGGGCAACGTGGATCGCGCGCTGGCATCGGCGCCGGTTCGGCTCGAGGCCACCTACACCACCGCCTACCTTGCGCACCAGCCCCTCGAGACGCGCGCCGCGCTGGCGCACTGGGCCGATGGCCGGTTGACGGTGTGGACCGGGACGCAGCGTCCGTTCGGCGTGCGCGAGGAGCTGGCCGCGGCCTTCGGCATCAGCGAGGAGGAGGTGCGGGTGATCGTGCCGCCCACGGGCAGCGCCTACGGCGGCAAGCACACCGCGGACTGCGCCCTGGAGGCCGCGCGCCTGGCTCGCACTGTCGGACGCCCGGTGAAGGTGCGCTGGACCCGCGAGGAGGAGACGGCGTGGGGCTACCTGCGGCCGGCCGCGGTCATCGACATCCGCAGCGGCGCTCGGAAAGACGGGACGCTCACGGCCTGGGAGATCAGCAACCTGAACTCAGGCGCCCGCGCGATCGAGCCTCCCTACCGGGTGGCGAACCGGCGCATCACCTACCAGCCGGCTGACTCTCCGCTGCCGCAGGGCTCGTACCGTGCCCTCTCCGCCACCGCGAACACGTTCGCCCGGGAGTCGCACGTGGACGAAGTGGCGCATCGGCTCGGCATCGACCCGGTCGAATGGCGCCTGCGCCACCTGACCGATGACCGCCTGAAGGCGGTGCTCCAGGCGGCGGCCGATCGAGCCGAATGGAGGCCTGCGCCCGACGCCGACGCCCCCGGCCGGGGCATGGGGATCGCGTGCAGCGTCGAGAAGGACTCGCGCGTGGCGACCTGCGTCGAGGTGCGCGCCGCGCCCGGCGATCCGGTGCAGATCCTGCGAATCGTGACCGCCTTCGAGTGCGGCGCCATCCTTGACCCGGACAACCTCGCCAACCAGGTCGAGGGCGCCTTGGTCATGGGTCTTGGCGGCGCGCTCTTCGAGGCCATCCAGTTCGCTGACGGCCGGGTCCTCAACGCGGCGCAGTCGCAGTACCGGGTGCCGCGCTTCCACGACCTGCCGCCGATCGAGGTCGTGCTCCTGGACCGGCCCGACCTCCCCTCGGCGGGCGCCGGCGAGACACCCATCGTGGCCGTCGCACCGGCCATCGCCAATGCGATCTTCGCGGCGTCCGGCGTTCGGCTGCGCTCCCTGCCACTCGTCCCGGACGGACGCGTGGACGGAGCTTGAGCCGCCCACCTGACCGTCGCTTGACGACACCTCAGCCAGCAGGCACGCTCCGCGCGTGATCGCGTTACTGCGCAGCGGGCTGCGCCCATACGGGAAGCAGCTGCTGCTGGTCATGGCGCTGCTGCTCATCCAGGCCATCGCCAGCCTGTACCTCCCCAGCCTGAACGCCGACATCATCAACAACGGCGTCGTCCCGGGGGACAACGGCTACATCCTGCGCACCGGCGGCTTCATGCTGGTAGTGACGTTCCTGCTGGGCATATGCGCGATCGTCGCCGTCTACTACGGCGCGCGGGTGGCCATGTCCTTCGGGCGGGACGTGCGCGGTGCGATCTTCAAGCGCGTGGCCAGCTTCTCCCAGGTCGAGGTCAACCGCTTCGGCAGCGCCTCGCTGATCACCCGCAACACGAATGACGTGCAGCAGGTCCAGATGGTCGTCTTCATGGCACTGACGATCATGATCCTGGCGCCGATCACCGGCATCGGCGGGATCATCATGGCCCTGCGCGAGGACGTGCCCCTGTCCGGGCTGCTGGTGGTGATCCTGCCGCTGATGGCGCTGTTCATCGCGCTGGTGATGCGTCGGGCGATCCCGCTCTTCCGCCAGATGCAGGTCAAGCTGGACCGCATCAACCAGGTCATGCGCGAGGCGCTGGCCGGCGTCCGCGTCATCCGCGCCTTCGTGCGAACCCGCCACGAGGAGGCCCGCTTCGAGGTCGCCAACCATGACCTCTTCGACACCTCGCTGCGGGTCAACCGGCTCTTCTCGGTGACCATCCCGACGATGATGGCCATCCTCAACCTGTCGACGGTCGCGGTCATGTGGTTCGGCAGCCTGCGCATCGACAGCGGTGACATGCCGATTGGCAACCTGACCGCCTTTCTGGCCTACCTCATGCAGATCCTGATGGCCGTCCTGATGGCCGTCTTCATGTTCATCCTGGTGCCCCGCGCGGCCGTCTCGGCCGATCGGATCCAGGAGGTGCTGAACACCGAGCCGAGCATCCACGACCCGGAGACGCCGGTGTCAATGCCCGCCGTCGTGGCCGCGCACGCCCGTGGATCGGGGTCCGCCGCACCGACGATCGCGGGCACGGTCGAGTTCCGAAACGTCGAGTTCCGCTACCCCGGCGCGGAGCAGCCGGTGCTGAGGGACATCTCGTTCACGGCGCGCCCCGGCGAGACGACCGCCATCGTCGGCTCGACCGGCAGCGGAAAGACGACGCTCATCAATCTCATCCCGCGCTTCTACGACGTGACCGGCGGCGCGGTCCTGCTGGACGGCGTGGACGTCCGGGAGATGAACCGGTCGGACGTCTGGGAGCGCATCGGCTTCATCCCGCAGCAGGCCTTCCTGTTCAGCGGGACCATCGCCAGCAACCTGCGCTACGGTGATGAATCGGCCGACGACGAGGCGCTGTGGCACGCCCTGGAGATCGCGCAGGGCCGCGACTTCGTGGCGGAGATGGAGGGCGGGCTCGAGGCGCCGATCGCGCAGGGCGGTGCGAACGTGTCGGGTGGCCAGCGCCAGCGCCTGGCCATCGCGCGGGCACTTGTCAAGCGCGCCCCCGTCTACGTCTTCGACGACAGCTTCTCGGCGCTCGACTTCCGCACGGACGCGCAGCTGCGCGCCGCGCTCGGCCGGGAGCTGGCCTCGGCCACCGTGCTAATCGTGGCCCAGCGGGTCGGCACGATCATGCGGGCCGATCGGATCGTGGTGATGGACGAGGGTCGGGTGGTCGGGATCGGCCGGCACGCAGAGCTGCTCGAGACCTGCCAGACGTACCGCGAGATCGTCTTCTCGCAGCTCACCGCGGCGGAGGCGCAGGCCGCATGAGCGCGCGGCCAGGAGCGGGCGGACCGCCCGGCATGGGCGGCCGACCCGGTGGTCCACCGGGCATGATGGGCGGTCCCGGACGCCCCGGAGGCGCGGGCCCCAACCGCTGGCAGGGCGGCATGATGGGCATGCCGGTCGAGAAGCCCAAGGACTTCCGGGCTTCGTTCGGGCGCCTGCTGGGTCGGCTGCGCCCCGAGGCGCCGCGCATCCTCGTTGTCGTCGGGCTGGCGGTGATCAGTGTCGTGACCGCGGTGCTCGGGCCGCGAATTCTGGGCAACGCCACCAACATCATCTTCGAGGGGATCATCGGCAAGGGGCTCCCCGCCGGCACCACGCAGGCGCAGGCGGAGGCCGCTCTGCGCGCCGCCGGCCACGGTCAGCTGGCGGACCTGCTGTCCGGCATGACGGTGACTCCCGGGGTGGGCATCCAGTTCGGCGCGCTGGCGGGGATCCTGATCCTGCTGGCCGGCATCTTTCTGGTCAGCGCGGTCTTCGCCTGGGCCCAGTCCTACATCATGGCCGGTGTCACGCAGCGGACCGTCTACCGCCTGCGCCGCGACGTGGACGAGAAGATCGGCCGGCTGCCGTTGAAGTACTTCGACAGCCATGCCCGCGGCGACATCCTGAGCCGCGTCACCAACGACATCGACAACATCGGTCAGACGCTCCAGCAGAGCCTGACCCAGCTCATCACGTCGGTGCTGACGGTGGTGGGGGTGCTGGTCATGATGATGCTCATCAGCCCGTTGCTGGCCCTGATCTCGCTGCTCGCGGTACCCGCTTCGGTGGCCGTCACCATCGTCATCGCCAAGCGCTCGCAGAAGCGGTTCGCTGCCCAGTGGGCCATCACTGGCACGCTCAACGGGCAGGTCGAGGAGATGCACACCGGGCATGCCATCGTCACCGTCTTCGGCCGCCAGCGCGAGGCGCTCGAGACCTTCGAGCAGGAGAACGCGAAGCTCTACGACGCGAGCTATCGGGCCCAGTTCATCTCCGGCATCATCCAGCCCGCGATGAACTTCATCGCCAATCTCAACTACGTCGGCATCGCCGTCATCGGTGGCCTGCGCGTGGCGTCCGGCCAGATGACCCTGGGTGACGTGCAGGCCTTCATCCAGTACTCGCGCCAGTTCACCATGCCGATCGTCCAGACGGCGAGCATCCTCAACGTCCTGCAATCGGCGGTGGCGTCCGCCGAACGGGCCTTCGAGCTGCTCGACGAGGCCGAGGAGGTCCCGGACGTGGCCCAGCCCCAGCGGCTCGAGCATGCTGCCGGCCGCGTCGTCTTCGACGACGTCTCGTTCCGCTATCTGCCCGATGTGCCCCTCTTCGACGACCTCGACCTCGTCGTCGAGCCAGGCCACACGGTGGCCATCGTGGGCCCCACCGGCGCCGGCAAGACGACGCTCGTCAACCTGTTGATGCGCTTCTACGAGATCGATGGCGGGCACATCACGGTGGATGGGGTGGAGACGCGGCAGATGACCCGTGACGACCTGCGGCGCACCTTCGGGATGGTCCTCCAGGACTCGTGGCTCTTCCATGCGTCGATTCGCGAGAACATCGCCTACGGCCGCGAGGACGCCACCGAGGAGCAGATCGTGGCTGCCGCCGAGGCGGCACACGTGGACCACTTTGTGCGCACCCTGGCCGACGGCTACGAGACGGTCATCGACGACGACGCGACCAATCTGTCGCAGGGCGAAAAGCAGCTGCTGACCATCGCGCGGGCCTTCCTGGCCGATCCCCAGATCCTCATCCTGGACGAGGCCACCAGCTCGGTCGACACCCGGACCGAGGTCCTGATCCAGAAGGCGATGGCACGCCTGATGGAGGGGCGCACCTCGTTCGTCATCGCCCACCGCCTCTCCACCATCCGAGACGCGGACACGATCCTGGTCATGGACCACGGCAAGCTGGTGGAGAAGGGGAACCACGCGTCGCTGCTCGAGGCGCGCGGCTTCTACTACGAGCTCTATTCGAGCCAGTTCACCGAGCCGGTCGCCGAAGCCGCCTGAGCGGCGAAAGGACACCGGTGCCGGGTCGTATCATCGGTCCCGAGCAGATGAGCCCAAGCAAGGAGACAGCGTGAACTTCAATAACATCCTGATCGGGTCCGAGAATCCGCAGCGTCTCGTGGACTATTACACCGGGCTCTTCGGCAAGCCTGGCATGGAGGAGGGCGGGTATGCCGGGTGGCAGATCGGCACCGGCTTCATCGCAGTGGGTCCGCACGACCAGGTCACCGGCAAGAACGCACAGCCGGGCAGGCTGCTGTGGAACGTCGAGAGTACGGATGTCCAGGGCGACTTCGCCCGATTTAAGGCCGCCGGCGCGATCGTCGTGCGCGAGCCGTACAACCCCGCCGGGCCAGGCGGTGAGGGCATGCTGATTGCCACTTTCGCGGATCCGGACGACAACTACTTCCAGCTCCAGAGCCCCTGGCGACCGGCGGAGTAGACGGGGCCGGAGACGACGCATGCCCGGTGAGGGCCTGCTGGTCGGGATCGCAACGGTCGCCGTCGTGGTGGCGGGCTTCGCCGCGATCGCACCCGGGGTCGCCTCGGACGCCTCGCGATGGACGGCCGGCCACCGGATTCGGCTCCGTGCGATCGTGTCGACGAGCTTCAACGTGACCTTCGAGAGCCTGCTGCCGGCGGTGCTCTTCCCGGCCCTTGGCAGTGAGCGGGCGACCCTCGTGCTAGCCAGCGCGCTCGTCTTCGGGTACCTGGTGCTCGTGGTCCTGATCAGGGGCTGGCAAATGGTTCGAGCCGGCGCCTTCCGGGCCCGCCCGGCGCAGATCATGCTCGTAGCGGGGACCGCGGCAACGGCACTCTTTGGGTTGAATGCCATCGTCTTCGTCTCGCTGACTGCGTATGGACTCGCCCTGTGCTTCCAGTTATCCGTCGCGGCAGTCAGCTTCTATTCGCTGCTCGCCGGCTCCAACTGATCGGCAGCCGCAGCGCAAGGACCTATGGATCGGCAGGAGGAGGTGAGTTGAGGGAGACGCCGGCGTCGCTGGCGAGGTGGCCGTGCATCAACTGAATCTCGCGGAGGCACGGCGCATCGCCGTTCGCGCCCAGTTGCTGGATGCTCCGCGACCCACTGACCTGCTGGCGGTCGTGCGCCAGCTGACGCTCCTGCAGATCGACCCGACCGCGGTGATCGCGCCAAGTGCGGACCTGGTCGCCTGGAGTCGCCTCGGATCGTCCTACCAGGCGGCCCACCCCCAGCAGGCCCTCGAGCAGGATCGGACGCTCTTCGAGCACGACGCGATGGTGCGGCCGATGAGTGACCTGGCGCTCCATCTCGCGGAGATGGCGACCTGGCCGTACTACGACAAGCAGCGGGAATGGCTGCGGAGCAACGACCGGTTTCGTCGCGACGTCCTCGACCTGCTCGGCACGTCAGGGCCGCTGCTGTCACGCGATGTGCCGGACACCAGCCAGGTGGCGTGGCCGTCCTCGGGGTGGACCAACAACCGGAACGTGACCCAGATGCTGGAGTTCCTGATGAAGCGCGGCGAGATCGCCATCGCGGGTCGCCGCGGGCGGGAGCGCCTGTGGGATCTGCCTGAGCGGGTCTATCCGGCCGACACGCCCATCGTCCCGGCGGACGAGGCCCGCCGGATCCGCGATGGACGGCGCCTGCGGTCGCTGGGCATTGCGCGCGAAAGAGGGACAGCGCTCCCCGGAGAGCAGGTGGTCGTGGGCCAGGCGGGTGAGCCCGCGACCGTCGAGGGCGTGCCCGGGACATGGCGCGTGGATCCCGAGGCTCTCGGAAAGCCGTTCGAAGGACGCACCGCGTTGCTGTCGCCGTTCGACCGCTTGATCTACGACCGCGCCCGCGCCATCGACCTGTTCGACTTCGAGTACGTGCTGGAGATGTACAAGCCGGCCGCCAAGCGACGCTGGGGGTACTTCGCGCTCCCCGTGCTGCACCACGATCGCCTCATCGGCAAGGTGGATGCGACGACTGACCGAAAGGCTTCGCGCCTTGACGTGCACGCCGTGCACCAGGACGTGCCCTTCACGCCTGTCATGACCGACGCGGTCCACGCGGAGATAGAAGCTCTCGCCCAGTGGCTCGCCCTCGAGGGCGTCCGCTACGCCTGACTTGTGGTCAAGACCTCGCGCAGCTTGGCAGCAAACGCATCAGGGTCGCCAGTCTGACCGTATTCACCGCCAAGGAAGCCCGCGTGGTCGCCGGGGAAGGTGACGGGCGTCGTCCCCAGGCGTTCGGCAACGGTCGCCGCCGCGCGGTTGGCCAGCTGGCCCTCCGAAGCGGCTCCTGCGCCGATGACGATGCGCGTCGAAGCTGCGCGGAGGGCATCGAAGTCCGGCTGGTAGCGGGTGCACGAGATGATGTTCTGCCCGACCAGCGGATCGGTCCGCGAGCCGTCGTCCTCGGTGGGCAGGCCGAACATGGCGGGATCGGGATCGGCCCTGCCGGCGTAATCAGCCGGAATCTCGCCCTTCTGGCTGACGAGTGCGATGAACTTGGCCATGGCCGGGCCTATGCCGCTGCGGAGGTAGGTTTCGTGGATCTCTTGCGCAGCCGCCAGTGCCTGCTCGCGATCGGGGAGCACCGCGGCGGTCGGCGGCTCGTGGGCGACGAGGGTCCGAACCTGCTCGGGATGCTTTGCCACCAGGGCCAACGCGTTCACCGCGCCGCCGCTGCTGGCGAACAGCTCCACCGGTCCGGTTCCCAGCTCCGCGATGAGCCGATGCAGGTCGTCGCCATGCTCATCGGGCGTCGTCTCGGTCGCGGGGTCGGTCTTCTGGCTGCGTTCCACGCCGCGCGGGTCGTAAGTGACGACGGTGCGATCGGTGAAATGGCTCGCCAGCGTCACGAAGCCGCCGGCACCCATCGGTGAGCCGATCAACAACAGCACCGGGGCATCGGCCGAGCCGCCGCCCCGGACGTCATAGGTCAGCGTTGCGCCGGGCACGTCCAGGGTGCGCGTTGTCACGTCAGTCAAAATCATGAATCGTCTCCTCTCGGTCCGGAATTGCTGTTGCCTGGTCAGACACCGCCGCGCGGCGACTCACTCCTCGGCCAGGATCGCATCGATCTGGCCGACCGCCTGCGTGATGCCCTCCTCCATGCCCATGGCGAGGACCTGCTCCATCGCCTCCGCGCTCGGGAAGTGACTCTCGATCGACATCCGGGTGCGTCCAACGCCGATCTCCGTGATCGTCACGCGTGCCTCGCTGCGCGGCATGGCGTCGTTGGGCGTGCCGTCGTCGTTCGCGAAGCCGTCGCGGAAGACGAGCGAGCGCGGGGGATCGGTCTCGATGACGTCCCAGTAGCCGCGCGGCTGGTCCCCTTTGGGCCCGGTCATGTGGTACTCGACGCGGCCGCCCGGCCGCAGGTCGTGGGAGTCGACGGTGGCGGGATAGGTGGGCGGTCCCCACCAGCGCTCAAGCTGGCGCGGGTCTTCCCACAGCTGCCACACCCGCTGGGCCGATGCGTCGAACTCCGCGCTGATGGTCATGGTCAACGTTTCGCGGCTCTTCTGGACGGCGGTGACAGTCATGCATCGGTCTCCTGGGTGTCGTTGATGATCTGGGTCATGCGGTCGATCCGTCCGCGCCAGAGCTCTCGATAGCGGTCGAGCACGTCCTGCGCGACGCGCAGCCCCTCGGCCTTTGTGCGGACGACCTTGCGACGGCCGATCCGCTGCTTGCCGATCAGGCCGGCGCGCTCGAGGATCGCGACGTGCTTCTGCACGGCTGCGAAGCTCATGGGGTAGTGGCCGGCAAGCTCCGCGACACCCTCGTTCCCGGCGATGGCGCGGCGGACGATGTCACGGCGCGTGGCGTCCGCGAGGGCGCTGAAGACGCGGTCGTGGTCGAGGGCGGTATCCATTCATACAACCATACAGTTGTATATCAGCCAAGTCAAGCGCCGATCGCGGAGAGGAGAGTGGCGGCCGAAGGGTGGTGGGTCAGGCCCCGTCCGCGGAAAGGTCCTTGTCCTCCATCTCCCACGCATGGTCGAGGGTGTGGTAGCCAGAGTGTCGGATGAGGAACGGCAGCGTCCACGACCGCATGCGCCGCTCGACCTCACCGGCGTTATAGGCACGCATCGCCGCGGCGTAGGCCTCCCGATGCTGCCGCAGTCCATCCGGGGTCAGCGCAGCGCCCTCCGGTATCCGCAACCCGACCCGCTTCGCGAAGTCCTCGCTCTCGACGCGGATGGTGTGGCTGATGATCCGGTCGCGGTCGCGTCCACCCCCGCGCGGGCCCTTGCGCATCTCCGGCGAGACCCGCGCCGCGACGCCGTTGAAGAACGCCCAGCAGGCCCGCAACAGCGTGGTTGCGCGTTCGAACTCAGCCTCGCCCATCGGCTCCTGCTCGGTCACGGAGGGCGAGAAAGAGATGCCCCAGAAGTCGGTCGAACCGGTTCCGACCCTCTCCTCCACGATCTCGAGGGGCCCGGCGGCGTCGAAGTCGCGCGCCATCCCGGCGAGACCCGCGACCGGCCGGTAGCGCTCCCGATAGGACTCGAGCGTCTCCAGGGCGAGCTCGGCGCTCCGCGCGCCCCGGCTCCACCCTGGCCAGTCGATGCCGAAGGCCACCGACCGCTTGTCCTTGGGCCCGTGTTCGATGACCGTGCGGACGGGCATGG
>JBGQCU010000065.1:0-10965 GCA_041495495.1 Candidatus Limnocylindria bacterium | reverse complement strand
GGCGCTGCGCGAAACGCTGGGTCCGGCGCAGCTGGGGCCAGCCCTCACGGTCACCGAGCTGGATCGCTACCTGGATACCGCCGACCTGCGCCTCGCGGGCTCGGGCTGGGCATGCCGCCTGCGCACCCGGGACGGCGCCGCAAGCCTCTCGTTGAAGGGACCTGCCGAGCACCTTGCCGGTGCGGCCCTGCATCGCCGTCCCGAGCTGAACGGTCCCGCGACGCCCGGCGCCGACCCCGCCCGGTGGCCACCCTCGGCGGCCCGCGACCGGCTCCTTGCGATGGCCGCCGGCGAGCCGCTCGTGGAGCGGCTTGCCCTGGCACAGACACGGACCGAGCGGGAGGTGCGCTGGGGCGCGCGCCGCGTCGGGACGCTGTCACTGGATCGGGTGCATGTCCTGCACCATGGCAGCGAGATCGGGCGACTGAACCTGGTTGAGCTCGAGCTCGATCCCGACGCGAGCGGCGGCGATCTGGATCCCGAACCTCTGTCGCGGGCATTGCAGACGATCGGCGGGCTTCGCCTCGACCCCCTCAGCAAGCTGGAGCATGCGCTGACGATGATCGAGGGCGCGGCGCGGTGATCCGAGGCCCTTGGCGCATCGGCGCGCTGCTCGGGGCCCTCATCATCTCAGCCGGTGTCGGTTGGGACGGCGCCCTATGGGACGCGCGCCTGCAGCTGGGCCTCCACATCGCGGCGATGGTGGCGATCGGCGCCGTCATCTGGGCTGCCCGACGGGGTGGGCCAATGCCGCGCACCCGGATCGACCTGGCCATCCTCGCGCTGCTCGTCGCGTACGCAGCCGCGACGCTGTTTGGGTGGCGCGTCGGGATTTCGGCTCCCGCCCTGGCAGGGATCGTGGCCACCGCCTTCATGCTGCCGGTTGCGCTCCTGGCGCTCCGTCACCATCCGAACGCCACGGCGCTGGTCGCCGTGCTGCCGGTGCTCGCACTGTCCGTTGGAACGCTCGGGACGATGGCCTGGCGCCGTATCGACTGGACCTTGGCCGGCGGTGTGGGCTGGCCACCGGTGCGCCTGGCCAACGAGGGCACGCTGTTCGGTTCGGTGGCGGTGCCGCCCTTCGTCATCCTCGCCGCGCTGCCCATTGCCCTGCTCGTGACGCAGCCGGGTGTTCGGCGCTGGTTGCTCTGGGCGCTGGTGACGGTCGGCGTGCCGCTCACCCTCCTGTCGGGATCACGGTCGGCATGGATCGCCATCGGCGTGGCGGGCCTGGTCATGGCTGCCTCCTCGCTCGCCGACCTTCGCGGCCTGCTCCGCGCATCGCGCCGGAGTGTCGCGATCTGGACGCTGCTGGCGAGCGCAGCGGCAGTGGCGATCGCCTTCGTCGCGCCGCGGCTCACCGACACGAGCTCACTCCTGTATCGCGGCCAGCTCTGGCAGGACACGCTCACCGTCTGGCGCAGCGATCCCCTGCTGGGCGTTGGGCCGGGCGCCATGCCGTATGCGCGCCAGGTCATCGAGCCGGTGCTCCAGCTGCACTCCCACGATGTCCCGTTGGGCATCCTGGGCGATGCCGGCGTGGTGGGCCTGGCGGCCGCGCTGGTTCTCTTTGCGCAGTTCGTGCGGGTGGCGCGACCCAGGCGCGGTCATGCAGTCGCCGGTCGGGCCGCCTTCGCGGTCCTGATGGGCATCGCGGTCGGTTTCCTGACCGAGGACCTGACGTTCCTGCCGAACGTCAACCTGCTGCTCCTGCTGCTTGCGGCGATCGCGCTGCGAGATGCGGGCGCGGTCGCCTGGCGCCCGATCCGCCTGGGCCCGACGGCTCGGCCGCTCGCCGGCCTCGCGGGCGTGGCGGCGATCGCCCTTCTGAGCGTGGCGATGCCCGCCGATGCGTCCGCGGTCTTCTATCGGAGCGGCATCGACGCGGCCGCCGCCTCCGACTGGCCCGCGGCTCGGGACGCTCTGGCGGTGGCGGTCGCGCTGAACCCGGGCCACCCGGCGGGACCGAAGTCGCTGGCCGTGGCGGCCGAGCGACAGGGATCGGCGGCGCTGGCCCGCAGGAGCGCCCGCCGCGCAGTGCGGCTCAACCCGGGCGACTGGGCGTCGTGGACCAACCTCTCACTCCTCTGCCTGGAAGCACGCGACGCGACGTGCGCGCTGGACGCCGCCCGGCAATCGGTCCTCGCCTCACATGGGGCTGGCCTTGCGCTCGTGAACGCAGCGCTCGTCTACGAGGCGCTCGGCTACACCGTGGAGGCCGACGACGCATATCGCGCCGCGCGGCTGACCCTGTGGCAGATCACGCTGGCCGTGCCGTGGCCACGCACCGTGGTCCTGGCTGATCCCGGCGGGATCGCACGCGGCACCTTCACCGGCCAGCTCGCCCTGCTTGTCGCTCGCCGTCAATCGGGGAGCGACCTGCGGGCCGACGCGTACACCCTGGCCAGCATCCGAGCCGTTGCCTTCGCCATGCAGGGCAACCGTGCGGCCGCAGCCGTCGCCCTCGAGGCGGCGACCCGTGAGCAGGCCACCGATCCCGTCACCTGGGATGTCGCCGCGCTCCTCATGACGCATTGGGGCGAGGATGACGCCAGGGCATTGCGGATCGGCGACGTGACACGCGGCGCACCGCTCTCCGATCTTCCGCCGGCGCCTCCGCCGCTCACGTACGACATCGCATCGCTGCGAGCCTATCCGGGTGACGGCCTCGTCTCGAAAGCCGAACGGCTGCTCCTCGACCGCCCGTGGCCCTGGGTGCTCGAGCCGCTCCTAGATCACTAGCTCTCGAGCGGAAGGCGGAGGATGAGCGCCAAGGTGGGGCGGGGCCGCGGCTCGGCGGCTGAAAGGGGAGCACGCAGCCACGCTCCGCCGGCGGGTCCGGCGCGGTGCCGCGCGCTCAGCTGACGAGCCGACAGGGCCTCGATGCCGAGCGCCGCCAGCGCCTCGGCCACCAGCGTCCCGTCCCCGATGTAGGCGCGTCCCACGGTGACCCGGTCACCGGGGGACAGGATCGCCTCCAGCCATCGGCGCCTGATCCCGAACGAGCGGGCGACGACCGGCTGGCCGCCGCTCCACAGCAGGTCGCTGGCGACGTAGGCGGGGCGGCCGGGACGCCCCTGCGCGGCAAGGCGCGCCCGCAGCAGATCGGCGTCGGGGCGGCCAGCGTCGTCGAGCACGATCAGCGTCCCGTCGAGCGCCACTCCGTCCTCGGCCAGCTGACTCGGCATCTCACGCAGCTCGGGGAAGGCGGCGAGCGCGTCGGCCAGGCCGGCCACCTGGAGGCGCAGCTCGCCTCGCTCGCAGAAGGCGATCGCCCGCGCGCCCGGCCACCACGGCTCGAAGAGATAGCCAGGGTCATCGAACGGGGCGCCGATGTCGGTCGGCTGCATCGGCGAGATGCGCGATGGCAGGCGTCGGGGAGTCGATTCGCCGGCGGACGCGACCGGGAGAGACAGCTGGTCCGCCGCCACGCGGCCGGCTAGGCGCTCTTGCGGCGGCGGGGCACCGCGGGCTCGGCAACCTCCGCGCTGTCTCCGACCGCTGCCGTCGGCTCGACGGCCCCTTCCCGACGCGCCTCGCGCGCCGCCGCCACGCTCGCCTCGAGGGCGGCCATCAGGTCGCCGATGCGGGTCGGCTCGACCCTCTGGGCGGGGGCGGGGGCCTCGCCCGCGACCTTGGCGTCGATCACCGCCAGCAGCGCCTTGCGGTAGTCGTCGCGGTAGTCATCCGCCGAGAAGTCACCGGTCATCGACGCGATCAGCTGCTCGGCCATCCTCCGCTCGGCCGGCTTGACCTCGATCGGCTCGTCGGGAATGTTCAGCTCGTCGAGGGAGCGGACCTCATCGGGCCAGTGCAGGGTGGTGAGCAGCATCGTCCTGGTGTAGGGGTTCAGGGCCGCCAGCTGCTCGCGGTCCTTGAGCACGATCTTGCAGATCGCCGTCTTGCTCGCCTCGGCCAGCACCTGGCGCAGCAGCTCGAAGGCCTTGCGACCGATCGGGTCCGGCTCGAGGTAGTAGGCCTGCTTGACGAACTCGATCCCCTGCCCCTCGCGGCGGGCCTCGACGAACATCTCGATCTCGATGGCGCGCACCGTCTTGAGCGGGACGGAGTCCATGTCCTCGTCGGTGACCACCACGTAGCGGCCCTTGCTCCACTCGTAGCCGCGCACCGTCTCGGAGCGCGGCACCACTTCGTCGTGGAAGGGGCAGTAGATCTTCATCTGGATCCGGTTGCCGCAGCTGGCGTGCAGCATGTTGAAGCCGATGCCGCCGCTCTCGGTCGCCAGGTACAGCTTGACCGGGATCGTCACCAGCCCGAACTGGATCGCTCCCCGCCACATCGAACGTGCCATGGAGGCGCCATCCTACACCGGGCGCGCAACGGCCCCGATCTCGACGAAGGCTCGACGAAAGGACGCGTCGCCGGCAGGACCATCACGTCATAGGCACGCTGGCACGCCGCCATGAGACTGGTCGAATGCAGCCCTCAGAGGACCTGTGCACCCTCTGGTCCGGTGATCGCAACCAGCGCGCTGACCTCTTCGTGCCCTTCCCGCGTCAAGCGGTAGCGGTGCTCGATGCGCACCGAGCGCGAGAGCATGGCGCTGACCGGGCAGTAGCGCGTCGCGGACAGCTCGATGGCACGGCGCAGCGCCTCGGGCTCGACCTCGCCGGAGACCTGGTGCTCGACGGTGATCGCCGTGTAGATCCGGGGGTGCTCGTCCGCCCGCTGGCCGGTGACCGCGATCCGGTAGGTGGCGGCCGTTTGGCGCTTCTTGCGCAGGATCGGACCGACGTCCATCGAAGTGCATCCGGCGAGCGCGGCAAGCAGTGCTTCGGTCGGCCCGGCGCCGGCCCGCAGCTCGCCGGCGTCGGCCGTGTCGAACGTGAAGCTGAAGCCCGTCCCGGTGACGACGTCGACGCGCAGCGCGTGCTGCGGGTCGATGACGGTGGCCAGCACCGAGACCGTGGTGGGCATGTCATGAGCCTAGCAGTCAGAGGTGAGCGATGCGCCTGATCCATCCGTCTCTCATTCGCGGCTTCCGCGACAACGCGCTTGCCGTGGCGCTCGCCATGCTGGTGGTGGGGGGCATCGCCATCGTGCTGATGGCCTTCCTGCCGCCGACCCGCATCGCCCCGATCGCGCTGCTCGGCCTGTCGGCAGCCCTCGCCCTCGGCGTGGGGGCGGGGATGGCCTGGCGCGTCGTGCGCAAGTCGCGCCGGCGGCGTGAGGAGATCGGCGACGACCTGGGGCGGATGCTGGCACCGGCGTTCGACGACACGTACACCCTGGTCCTCGCGCCGCGGCTCCCGGGCGTCCCCGACGACCTCGCCGGGCTGCTGGTGGGACCGCCCGGCGTGCGGGCCTTCGTCGCGCGACGGTGGCGTGGCCGCTATCGGGTCCGCGGCCGTGGCTGGGAGTTCGACACGCGCTCGCGGCCGGGCTGGATCCCGACCCTGACCAACCCCTCGTTCGATGCCGACGCGGTGGCCTATGCGGTCGCGCGCTGGACGCGGGAGGCCCTCGACGATCCCAGCGTCACGATCTCACCCGCGGTGGCCTTCCCCCGCAGCTACACGACGGTCGTGCTCGAGGAGCCGGTCGGCGAGGTCGTCACCGCGGACAACGCCCCGTGGTGGGCGCAGCGCATCGGGCGTGTCCAGCGGCTCGACCCGCGTCGCGCGGCCCGCTTCATCGAGGCGGTGCTGAGCGCGTCGGAGGCCGAGGCACGGGGCGCCGCGCGCACAGCCTCCCCGAACATGGCCTAGCGCTCAGCCTTCTCCCTCGGTTGCGCCGGTGGCAGCAATCCGCTCCATCTCGCCCTTCGCCCCGCGGGCCAGCAGGATCCGGCCGCTGGCCTGCGCGGTGAACAGCTTCTCGACCGTGGCCAGGTCGTCGATCTCCACCGGGGTCTTGTCGTCCCGAATCCGCACGATCCGCGGGAAGCGCATCGCGAAGCCGCTCTTGTGGCGCGCGCTGCGCATGATTCGGTCGAAGGCGATCTCGACGACCACCTCAGGCACGACCGTCCGGTAGCGACCGTGGTCGCGCAGGGTGATCCCCTTGAAGTGCTCGGTCATGGTCGCGATCTCGGCATCGGTCAGGCCGGTGTAGGCCTTGCCGATGGTGAGGAGCGACTCGCCGTCGCCTGAGCGAACCGCGAAGGTGTAATCCGACAGGACGCCGCGACGCTTGCCATGTCCCCACTCCACGCCGACGACGACGCAGTCGAGGGTGGCGAGCGCCTTCTTCAGCTTCAGCCACCCGAGCCCGCGCCGTCCGGGCTGGTAGGCCGATGCCGGGTCCTTGACCATCAGCCCCTCGTTGCGCCGCTCGCGGGCGTCGTCGAAGTGCGCCTCCACCTCCGCGGCCGAGCGGGCGGTGGCAAGGTGCGAGTAGAGGAACCGCTCGCCGCTGCGCTCGGGCAGGCGCAGCGCCTCGAGCGCCGCGCGCCGCTCGCGAAGTGGCGATTCGAGCAGGTCGCGGCCGTCGAGGTGCAGCAGGTCGAAGGCGACCAGCACCACGGGCACCTGCTCGAGCAGCTCGGGACCGGGGGCGACCCGGCCGAGCCGCGTCTGGAGGCTGGCGAAGTCGAGCACTGATCCGGCCCGATACGGAACAAGCTCCCCGTCGATCACCAACCGGTGCTCGAGCTTGGTGGCCGCGACCGCGACCTCGGGGAAGGAGACGGTGATCTCATTCAGGTCGCGTGAAAAGAGCTGCGGCGCCGCTCCGGCACCGGCGAGATGCAGCTGGGCCCGGATGCCGTCGTACTTGTCCTCGATCCAAGCCTCGGCCCCGACCCGGCGCATCACCTCCCCGGCGTCGGCCACCGGCGTCGCCAGCATGAAGCGAATCGGCCGGCCGAGGTGCAGAACCGCCTCGCCGAGCCGGTCGTCGCGGGCCAGTGCCGCTGCGTCGCCGGGCTCGCCGACCAGCATCAGTGCCCGGCGCACGGCCTCGACCGGCCGGTGAAACGCTCCCGCAATCGCCTCCTCGAGAAGTCCCTCGCGCAGCCCGATGCGCAGCTCGCGCGCAGCGATGCGCCCGACGAAGCGCGCCTCCGCAGCGGTCGCTCGGCCGAGGAGCGCCGTCATGTCCGCCACGCGGGCTGCTGCACTCTCCGCCGCGCTCATGGCCCGAAAGGCGGCGTCGACCTCCGCCAGGGTCAGCGGCTCGCCACTCGCGTCCCGCCCGCCAATCAGCTCCGCTGCGGCGTCGCCGAAGTCGGAATGGCGAAGGTAGGCGGCATGCAGCGCCTGCTCGTCGGCGCCGGTCGCCGCGGTCAGCGCCTGGCTCTGCTGCACCCAGCCGAGCCCCAGCTTGTCGGCCGAGCCGGGGAGCGGCCTGCCGGCGAAGAAGGTGGCGGCGATCGTCAGGTCGTCGCGCGGCAGGTCGCGCAGGTAGGCGGCCAGCAGGTCGCGCTTGCCCAGCTTGGAGCTGGTGGCGGCCACCGCCTCGGCGGTCTGCGCGAACGCGGCGAAGGGGCTCGACGGCATGCCCCCAGTCTACGGGGGGGATCGGCGCGTCCTTGACGGCACCCATCGGTCCATGCACGCTTGCTGACCGATGCATCCCTTCCTGCGCAACGTGGTGATCGGGCTGGTCGGGCTGCTGATCGCTGCCGGCCTGACCGCCATGGCGGTCATCGCCGACAACACGACCCTGTCGGTGGCGGCCATGCTGGCCTCGGCGCTGATCGCGGTGGCGATCGGCATCTTCCTCTTCGTCCAGGGCTGGATCTGGTCGCAGCGCGCCTACCGCAGCCGCACGGCGGGGATGTCGGTGGCGATCGCGCTGGGTGGCGGGCTGATGATCCTGCTCGCCGCGGTGGCGCTGGCGGGAGCCGTGATCCTGGTGGTGCTCTTCTACCTGTAGCGCCGACCCGCAGCGATGGCGCACGCCGGGCGCCTTGCTAGGATGGGCCCGTCACGCGCCCCCATCGTCTAGAGGCCTAGGACGCCACCCTTTCAAGGTGGAGATCACCGGTTCGAATCCGGTTGGGGGCACCATGCCCCGGCCCGCCTGCCCCGCTCAGACGTGGTTGATCTCGACCCGGTCCCCGCAGTCGGGGCAGTACAGGAGCAGGAGCTTCGGGTCGTCGGGAACGGGACGCCAGGAGTAGACCATCTCCTCGGTGACACGCTCGCCGCAGTGCGGGCACTCGGCTCCGATCTCCAGCCACTGGTCGCGGGGGACGTTCTGGCGACCCACCTAGGCGGGCTCGTCCGTGGGCGCGTCTCCGTCGCTGACCGGTGGCGGGGGCGCCCAGCCCGGCTTGCCCACCGGGTTGGTCTGGTGCGGCGCCCCGGACGCTGCGCCGTCGGCGGCGATGATCGCCGCCCGCGCCCGCTCGGTCTTCTGCGACGGCGCCAGCAGCGGATAGGCGCGTGCCTCGTAGCCCGGCCACAGGCCGACGGCACCGTCGCGGATCATGACCTGCGAGCGGCGGAAGGTGCCGGTCACGTCGCCGGCCGAGCGGTCGAGGACCTGGTAGTCGTGGCCGGTCACCTGGCGCAGCGCCGGCGGCAGCGTCTCGACCAGGTCGTCCGGATTCGGATCGGCGGCGAGCGCGATGTCGAGGGCGGCGAGGACCTGCTGGTCGAGCAGCTGCCGTGGCAGCGGACGGCTGATGTACGCCATCCGCGGGTCGCGGCTCGGCCCCTTGAGGGTGCGGACCAGGGACTTGATCATCGGGTCGCGATTGTAGCGTCGAGCGGCGGGGGGACGGAGCGGACGCCCCGAAGGGCGTGCCCGGCGGCCGTTGCTATACTCCTTGCCCTTGAGGCATCCCGGCATCGGCGCAGCCTGAGACCCGCCGGCGCGCTGCGCCAGCAGAACCCGCAACAGGAGAGACCCGATCACCGTGCGCGTCAGAAAGGCCGTCCTGCCGGCGGCCGGCTTCGGAACTCGCTTCCTGCCCGCGACCAAGGCCATCCCCAAGGAGATGATCACCCTGGTCGACCGGCCCATCATCCAGTACGCGGTGGAAGAGGCGGTCGCCTCGGGGATCGAGCAGATCATCATCGTCATCGCCAGCGGGCGCAGCACGATCGAGGAGCATTTCGACTCGCACCCGGCGCTGGAGCGCTGGCTGGAGGATCGCGGCGACATCGAGATGCTGCGCGCGGTACGGCGCATCTCGGAGATCGGCACCATCGCCTTCGTCCACCAGAAGGAGCAGCTGGGGCTCGGGCACGCGGTGCTGATGGCCAAGGAGCTGGTCGGCGATGAGCCGTTCGCCGTGCTCCTCTCCGACGACGTGATGCTCAACCGGGGCGGCAAGCCTGTCACCCAGCAGCTGATCGAGCAGCACATGGCACACCGTGGCTCGGTGATCGCCCTCCAGCGGGTGCCCCGCGACGAGGTCGGCCGCTACGGGATCGTGGCGCCGCTCCACCAGGAGGGGCGGCTGGTCGAGATCGGCGACCTGGTTGAGAAACCGTCGATCGAGGATGCGCCCTCCGACCTGGCGGTCCTGGGACGCTACATCCTGAGCCCCAAGATCTTCGACAAGCTGGAGACCACCCAGCGCGGCGCCGGCGGCGAGATCCAGCTGACGGACGCGATCCGCGCCCTGTCGGCCGAGCAGCCGGTCTTCGGCTACCAGTTCGAGGGGGTGCGGCACGACGCCGGCACCCGGCTCGGCTGGCTGAAGGCCAACATCGCCATGTCGCTCGACTCCGACGAGGCGGACGAGGTGCGAGCCCACGTTCGCGGCCTCGACCTGCGAGACTAGCCGGCGGTGGAGATGATCGGCCGGCTCATCGGCGGGCGCTATCGGGTCATCGCGCCGCTCGGCGAGGGCGGCATGGCGACCCTGTGGCGCGCCATGGACGAGCAGCTCGACCGCGAGGTCGCCGTCAAGCTGCTCCGGCCCCAGTTCGGCAACGACCCCGGCTTCGCGGCCCGCTTCAAGCAGGAGGCCCGCTCGGCCGGCTCGCTCTCCCATCCGAACATCGTCTCCGTCTACGACTACGGGACCGATGCCGAGACCGGCGGCCAGTTCATCGTCATGCAGCTGATCGACGGCGAGGACCTGGCCACCATCCTCCAGGAGCGGGGGCCGCTCAAGACCGACGACGCCGTGCGGATCGCCATCGGCGTCGCGTCTGCGCTGGAGGCGGCCCATCGGCGCGGGATCGTGCACCGCGACGTGAAGCCGGGGAACATCCTGATCGACCACGACGTGAAGGTGACCGATTTCGGCATCGCCCGGGCGGTGGCCGAGGCCTCGATGACGGTCACCGGCACCACCCTCGGATCGGTCCACTACTTCAGCCCAGAGCAGGCGCGCGGCGACGAGGTGACCGGGCAGTCGGATGTCTACTCGCTCGGCATCGTCCTGTACGAGATGCTGACCGGGCGCCGGCCATTCGAGGGCGACTCGGCGGCCGGGGTTGCGCTCAAGCGGCTGACCGAGGACCCGCTGCCGCCGACCGCCCACGGCCCGGTGCCGCCAGGCTTGTCGGCGATCGTGATGCGCGCCCTGCAACGCGATCCGGCCAAGCGATTCCCTGACGCCGGGGCCTTCGCCGAGGCGCTGCGCGTCTGGCAGCGAGACCCCGACGCCCCCGGCAGCGGCGCGCCGGTGCCGCTGGCCGCGCCGACCCCGCCGGCCGGCGAGCCGACCGTCTACGTCCCGCCGCGCGTGACCCTCCCGTCGGATCGGGCGGCCATCTCCGGCATGCCGCCCGGCGGCGCAGGCGGCGATCCGCCGCGCCGTTCGAGGCCCGCCTATCGGGAGCCGCCGCGCGCTGGACAGCCGTGGTGGATGTGGCTGCTGGCGGTGCTGGCGGTGATCTTGCTCGGCACCATCGGCTTCCTCGGTATGCAGGTGCTGGGCGGGCTCGGGCCGAACTCCTCGCCGACCCCGACCCCATCCGGCCTCACCGTGCCGAACTGGGTCGGCGACCCGATCGCCGGGGTCCGCATCGAAGCCAACCAGCGCGGCCTGATCCTCCACGAGCAGCCCGTGCCGAGCGACACCGTGCCGGTCGACGT
>JBGQCU010000064.1:0-11079 GCA_041495495.1 Candidatus Limnocylindria bacterium | reverse complement strand
GAGCGAAATGCTCCGTCCGTCGAGACCGACGCCAGCCCGGCCAAGCAGCTGGCTTGGTCGATCTTCGGGCGCATCCCGGTCATCTATGGCGCGGGCCTGATGGCCGCCGTGGCGCACCGCTGGAAGACGCAGATGAACGAGAACGCCAAGGCCTGGGCCGCCTTCGAGCCGATGCCGGAGGCAAACCACAACGCGATCGAGGGCAGCCTGAACCCACGCGAGCTGTCCGACGCCCTGTACGTGGTCGAGCTGCGGGACCCGACCGAGCCGCCCGAGATCGGCTCGCGCTACGCGGTCGTCAACGAGCTGCTCGGGGAGCGGGCCACCAACCGAAGCGTGGTTTGGGCCGAGGGCTCCTCGCCGCTGGCCCGCGTGCTCAGCGGCGTCGCCTTCGGCGACCTGGTGAGCGTCTACCTCGCAATCCTCTACCAGATCGACCCTACCCCGGTTACACTCTTGTCAATGTTGAAGCAGCGGCTCGCTCGGTCGACGGACTGACGGGCGCCGATAGTAACGGCGCCGGGTGCCGGCGCCGGGAGGGTCCGCGACGGTGCACTCGAGCATGATCGGCAAGGTCGAAAAGGCGATGCGCTACGCGCACGAGCCGGACCGGGTGAAGATCGGGCGGCTCACCGCCAGCTTCTCCGGCGACAACGGGACGCACACGATCTCCCTCGACGCCGATCACTGGCATTGCGACTGCCACCTGTTCGAGTCCGCCGGCGGGTGCTCGCACACCCTGGCCATCCAGAAGATGCTCGACCCGATGCTCTCCGACGCCGCCAAGGAGACGCCGCTGTACGGTCGCAACGAGGTTGGCGCCCTGGCGTAGGGGCCCCCCTCCGTCCGGGTACGTGGCCCGCCGCGCATCGTCGCCGGCGGGCCTTCTGCTAGGATCGCAACCGTTACCAACTGAAGACCGCGTCGGGTGCCGTGGCCGCAAGGACCACGGTTCAATGGAGAAGCCGGTGAGACGCCGGCGCAGTCCCGCTACTGTATCCGCCCCGCGCCGCCGCACCAGGCGCGCGAGGACGGGAGCCAGGTCGCCAGCCCACACGCGATGTCCAGACCCCTCGCGTGAAAGGGAGCGGCATCACCATGAACCCTCGTCTTCGAGCCCCACTCCTCCTCTCGCTCCTCTCCGTCATGCTCGCCGCGTGCGCGCCCGCAGCCAGCCCGTCCGCGAGCGGCGCCGTTCTCGCTTCGCCAAGTGCAACGCCCGACACGACCCCGCGCTTCCCGATCTCGCTGACCGACGACGCGGGTCGGGTGGTGACCATCCCGGTCGAGCCGACGCGCATCATCAGCCTGGCGCCGTCGAACACCGAGATCGTCTGCGTCCTCGGGGGATGCGATCGCCTGGTCGGCGTCACCGACTTCGACGACTATCCGGCGCAGGTCGCCGATGTGCCGAAAGTCGTGGTCGCGACGCAGGTCGACGTGGAGAAGGTGGTCGCCGCCAATCCGCAGCTGATCCTGGCCGCCGGCAACGAGCTCACGCCAACGACCGTCATCAACCGGCTGTCCGGACTCGGCTACCCGGTGCTGGTCCTCTACCCGCAGACCCTGGACAAGCTCTACGCCGACATTCACCTCGTGGACCAGGCGCTGCTTGGGCGCACCCTCGGCGCCGGGAACGCCTCGTCGGTGGTGGACGCCCTTCGAGCGCGCGAACAGGCGGTCGCGCTGACCGTCGCCGGCGCCGGTCGGCCGCGCACCTTCTACGAGGTCGGTGTCTTCCAGGGCACGATCTACACCGCCGGCGCTGACTCGTTCCTCGCCTCGCTGATCTCCATCGCCGGGGGCGCCCCGATCACCGGCGATCCGCTCTCGACCTCGATCCAGCTCGAGCAGCTGGTCGCCGCCGACCCGCAGCTGATCCTGCTCGGCGACGCCGCCTACGATCCGACCATCACCCCCCAGACCGTCGCCGCCCGTGCCGGTTGGGCGGGGATGACCGCGGTGGTGGACGGACGCGTCACGGTCGTGCCCGAGGACCCCGTCATCACGAGGCCGGGGCCGCGGATCATCGATGGGCTCGAGGCGCTGGCCCGTGCCATCCACCCCGAGCTGTACCGGTAGCCGGCGACCGATGCGCGCCGCCGCCACGACCAGCCCTCGCTTCGTTGCCCGGCCCTCGCTGACTCGCGCCTGGCTGGTGCTGGGGGGTGGTGGCGCGCTCCTGCTGCTCGCCCTGCTGGCGGCGGTGGCGATTGGCAGCGTGGGGGTCGGGGTCGGGGAGACGGCCGCCATCCTCGGCCGCCGGCTGCTCGCCCTGCCCCTGCCAGTGACCTGGAGCCCGGCCGCCGAGACGATCATCTTCGAGCTGCGCCTGCCGCGGGTGCTGACCGCCATGCTGGTCGGTGGCGGGCTGGCCATGGCCGGCACGGTCTTCCAGGCGCTGCTGCGCAACCCGATGGCCGACCCCTACATCATCGGCACGGCGGCCGGTGCCTCGCTGGGCGCGATCATCGGCATCCTGGCCCCGGTCCTGCTGCCGGCCCTGGCGGTTGGCGCCGGGACCGCCTGGCTGGGCCTCGGTGTGGTGCAGCTGTTCGCCTTTGCCGGAGGCATCGGCACCGTGCTGCTCGTCTACGCCGTGGCCCGTGCCAATGGCCGCGTCCCGGTGGTGACCCTGCTGCTGACCGGGTATGCCGTCTCGTCCGTGCTGGCGGCCGGCGTGGCACTGCTGATGTTCCTGTCGGGGCGCGCGCTGGGCGCCATCTTCGGCTGGCTGATGGGATCCCTGGCCGGCGCCTCGTGGCCCAGCCTGGCCTTCGCCGCGCCGCTGCTGGCGGCCAGCTTCGGGCTGCTGCTGCTTCGGTGGCGACGCCTGAACGTGCTCCTGCTGGGCGACGCCCAGGCGGCGCACCTGGGGGTGGAGGTCGAGCGCGAGAAGCTGATCCTCACCATGCTGGCCACGCTTGCCACCTCGGCCGCAGTCGCCATCTCGGGCACCATCGGCTTTGTCGGCCTGGTCGTGCCGCACCTGCTGCGCCTGGCCACCGGCCCCGACCATCGCCTGCTGCTGCCGGCCAGCCTCCTGTACGGCGCCGCGCTGCTCACGCTGGCCGACCTCGGCGCGCGCCTGGCGGGGGGCATCCCGGTCGGGATCGTCACCGCCCTGCTCGGCGCGCCCTTCTTCATCTGGCTGCTGCGGCGGTCTCGCAGCCTGGTCAGCGGAACGACGCAATGACCGTGGCCGTCGGGATCGAGCCGCTGGTGGCAGCCCGGGGCCTGGTGGCCGGCTATCCGCTTGCCCACGGCGGGCGGCGCGAGGTGCTGCGGGGCCTCGACCTGGCCCTGCGGCGCGGCGAGATGGTGGCGCTGCTGGGCACGAACGGGAGTGGCAAGACCACGCTGCTGCGCACCTTCGCCGGCACGCTGGCCCCGGACGGCGGGAGCGTCACCTTCGATGGCCGTGAGATCGCGACCTGGCGGCGGGATGCGCTGGCGCGCCGGATCGCCGTGCTTCCGCAGCAGGTGGACCTGCCGGCCGGCTTCCGCGTCGCCGAGCTGGTGGCGATGGGGCGCGCGCCACACGCCCAGCGCCTCTTCGCCTCGACCGCCGACGACGAGCGAGCGATCGCCCGCGCGCTGCTCGACGCCGACGCCGCCGACCTGGCCGACCGCCCGGCCGAGGAGCTCTCCGGCGGGGAGCGCCAGCGGCTGCTGGTGGCCATGGCGCTCGCCCAGGAGCCGGACCTGCTGCTCCTCGACGAGCCGACGCTGCACCTGGACCTCGCTCACCAGGTCAGCCTGCTGGCGGCGATCCGCCGGATGCGCGACCAGCGCGGCCTGACGGTGCTGGCGGTGCTGCACGACCTGAACCTGGCCGCGGCCTTCGCGCCGCGCGTTGCCGTGCTGGACCAGGGTCGGGTGGTGGCCGACGGTCCGCCGGGCGAGGTGCTCGTCCCTGACCTGGTGCGCCGGGTCTTCGGCGTGGCGGTCGACGAGGCGCTCACGCCCGACGGGCGGCGCCACCTCGCGCTGCGCGGGATCTAGGGCTCCATCTCCTCGTCGACGACCATCTCGACCTCCTCCTCGCCATCGGCCCGCACGGTGCGATGCACGTGGATGTGCGGGTGCGTCTCGTCCGAGACCTGGGCCTTGGCGACCTTGACCATCGTCCCCTCGCCGACGTCGGACAACCGCTCGCCGGCCGGCAGCGCGGCGTTCGGCAGCTCGCTCCACAGGACGAGGTTGAGGAAGACGTTGAGGACGGCGATCACCGGGATGCCGAAGATGGCGCCCCACACGCCCGCCACCTGCGCACCGACGAGCAGGCCGACCAGCACCAGGATGGGGTGCATCCCCAGGGCGCCGCGCATCAGGCGCGGCTGCAGCCAGTTGACCAGCACCGTCTGCACCGCGACCAGGATGATGGCCGAGATCAGGAAGGTGTCGGGGGTGTAGATCCAGGCGGCGACGATCGGCGGGATGAGGGCCAGCGGCGGGCCGAAGAAGGGGATCACCATGGCCAGCGCCGAGAGGGTCCCGACCAGGAACAGGTACGGGATGTGGAAGATGCTGCCGACCACGGCGACCAGCACGGCCTGGATGACGGCCAGCACCAGCTGGGCGCGCAGGAAGCCGCCGAACGCGCGCGCCACGCTGCTCTCCAGGATCTGGAGCTCGTCGGAGTACTGCCGCGGCACCACCCGGTTCAGCTTGGCGAGCAGCCGCTCGCTGTCGACCAGCATGTAGAGCGACAGGATCAGGATCAGGAACAGCGAGCCGAGCGTGGCGAGGGTGGCGCCGGCGATCTCCTGCGCCTGGTCGAAGATCGCGCCGGCGAGGTGACCAACCTGGTCCTGCGCGCTGTGGAAGAGGGCGACCAAATCAATGTTGAAGCGATCAAGGCCAAGCGTGGCCTGGTAGCCGGCCAGCGTGCCCTCGATGTTGTGCGCCGTGTTGGGGAACTCGGTGGTCGCCTGTGCCAGCTGCTGGGTGATGGCGGCGCCCGTGGTGAAGAGCACGAATCCGAGCGCCAGCAGCGCGAAGAGGTAGGCGACCGCCACCGCGATGCCGCGCGACAGGCGCAGCTGATTCTCGAAGAAACGGGCCACCGGCGACATCACGAAGGCGAGCAGCCAGGCCAGGAAGAGGATCAGCAGGATCTGGCTGAAGCCACCAAGGAAGCCGAGCACGAGCTCGGCCAGCAGGACGGCAAAGTAGGCCGATCCGAGCACCAGGAAGGCGAGCAGCCAGCGCCGCTCGCGCGGGCCGAGGCCGCTGGTCTGGCCCAGCCCGGCCATCAGCCGGCCGCCTGCGGGGGCCCGACGCCGGTGGCCGCGCGCACCTCGGCCATGGTCTGCTCCAGGATCGGCCGCACCTTCTCGGCGCCGGCGGCCAGCACCCGCTCGACGTGCCCGGGGTCCGCGGCGAGCTGCTCGCGGAGCTCGCGCATCGGGCGGAAGCGCTCGATGATCCGCTCGGCGAGCAGCCCCTTGGTCTCCACGCAACCGGTGCGCGCCGTCCGCTCGCCATCCTGGATCTGGAGGTAGTCGTCGCCGAAGTAGCGATGCAGCTGGCAGACGTTGCAGACCTCGGGCCGACCCGGGTCGGTGCGTCGGATGCGCTGCGTGTCGGTGACCATGCTGGTCACCAGGCGCCGGATCTCGTCGGGCTCGGCGAAGATCGGGATGCTATTGCCGGCCGACTTGCTCATCTTGCGGACTCCATCGGTGCCGAGCACCACCGGGGCATCGGTGAAGACGGCCCGCGGCTCCGGGAAGATCGGTCCGTAGCGACGGTTGAAGGCGCGCACGATCTCGCGCGACAGCTCCAGGTGCGCCGCCTGGTCCTTGCCGATCGGCACCCGGCTGGCCTTGTAGATGACGATATCGGCCGCCTGCAGAACCGGGTAGTCGAGCAGCCCCAGGCTGTTCTCCTTGCCCTCCTCCCGCGCCTCCTTGTAGGTCGGGTTGCGCTCGGCCCACGCCACCGGGACGACGGTGTTGAAGATCCAGGCCAGCTCCGCGTGCTCCGGGAAGTCGGACTGGCGGATCAGGGCGCAGCGCTGTGGGTCGAGCCCGACGGCCAGCAGGTCGAGCACCATCTCGTGGGTGAGGTGACGCATCTGCGCCCCTTCGTGCACGGTGGTCATGGCGTGGTAGTCGACGATGGCGTAGATCGCCTCGTACTGGTCCTGGAGCGCCACGTAGTTGACCTGCGCGCCGAGGTAGTTGCCCAGGTGCGAGGCGCCGGACGGCTGGATCCCGCTGAAGACGCGCTCGCGGACGCTCGACTCGCTCATCGGAGGGCGAGTGTAGCGCGCGCGCCCGTGGGCAGGCCGCTTGCGAGGGGTCCCTCGGCGCGAGGCGGCATAATGCCGCGCATGACCGAAGCCGCCGACTGGTCACGTGCCGCCGATCTCGCCCGTCGCATCGGGCGCACGGTCGAGTACCACGCCGAGATCGGCTCAACCAATGACCGCGCACGCGCCGCCCTGCACGAGCCGGGAGGCGAGGGGCTCGCCGTCGTCGCCGATCTCCAGACGGCCGGTCGCGGCCGTCGCGGTCGGTCGTGGATTTCGCCCGCCGGCGCGGGGCTGCTCTTCAGCGTTGCGCTGCAACCCGCCATCGCACCGCGGCTGGCCGGGCTGGTGGGGGTCGCCGCCGCGCTCGCCGTGCGTGACGCCTGCGCCTCGCTCGCAGGCGATGCCGGCCTCGCGATCCGCTGGCCGAACGACGTCGTCGAGCGCGAGGGGCGGAAGGTCGCCGGCCTGCTGGTCGAGACCGCACTCGAGGGCGGGGAGCTGACCGAGGCGGTGATCGGGATCGGCATCAACGTCAACTGGCGGTCGTCCGAGATGCCGGCCGACATCGCGGGGAGCGCCACCTCGCTGCTGGCGCTCACCGGGGCCCCGATCGATCGAGTCGAGCTGCTGCGTCGCGTCCTCGACGCGCTGAGCGTCGAGCTGCGTGCCCTGGAGGGGGGCCGGGCGCCGCTGGAGCGGCTTCGTGCCGCCTCCTGGCTGGATGGGCGATGGATCGAGGTCGACACGGGGGCAGAGACGATCAGCGGTCGCGCGGCGGGGATCGCCGACGATGGCTCGCTGCTGCTGGATGCCGAGGTCGGCCGCCTGGCGCTGAGCGTCGGAGAGGTCGCGCGCGTGCACGCGCTGCATGCGACGGCGGTGGCCAAATGACCGATCTCCGTCCGTCGGCGCAGCCGGGGGCCGATGCGGGCGGCGACCCGGACCTCGCCGACGTGCTCGCGGCGCAGGCGAACCGGGCCGCGTTTGACGTGATCTATCGCCGCTACCTCGACCGCGTGTACGGCTACGCCTTCTATCAGCTGGGCGATCATCACGATGCCGAGGACGCCACCGAGAGAACCTTCATGGCGGCCCTGCGCGCGCTGCCGACCTTCCGCGATGAGGGAGCGACCTTTCGGGCCTGGCTCTTCCGGATCGCCCACAACACCATCGCCAACGCGCGCCGCAGTCGCTTCCGGCGCCGCACCGAGCCGCTCCCCGAGGGCCTGGAGCGCGCCGCGCCGAACGCCGATCCGGCAGGGCTGCTGCTGGAGGCCGAGGAGACCCGCCACGTCCTGCGCGCCGTCGCCGCGCTCCCCGACGACCGCCGCCAGGTGGTCCTGCTGCGGTTCGTGGACGGGCTCTCTTCGCGCGAGATCGGGCAGGTCATGGATCGATCCGAGGGCGCTGCCCGTGTCCTGCTGCATCGCGCCCTGCGCGACCTCGCCGCGCGCCTCGGCCGTCAAGGGCTGTAACAATCGGCGCAGGCCTGGTGTTGGCTCAGGTTGAGGGGCGCCGATCGTGGCGCCTCGTCCGATTCGCACCGACCGAGGAGACGCAGCCTGCAAACGCGCACGCCGGCCGAACGCCTGGATGAGGCCGTCGATCGCCTTCTGACCGGAAGCCAGCCGGCCGTCGGGCCGGAGCTGGCGGCGCTGGTCGACGCCGCCTCGGTGCTCCGCTCGGCGCTCGCGCCGTTGCCCGCAGGCACCAGGTTCGAGGCGCGCCTCGCGTCCCGGCTCGCCTCCCCCAGCACGGTGGCCCAGATCGTGGCGGCCCTGGGCGAGGCGACGCGCCGCGAGCTGCGTCATCCGGGGCGGATCCTGATCACCGGCGCCGTCTCGTCGGCGGCGGTCGGAGTCGGCTTCACGGTGCTCGCCCGGCGCCGCGGCTCCCGGCGCCAGGCCGATGCCGGTCGCGGCCCGTCGAACGGCAGGAAAGCCTGAAGATGCCGATCAAGTTCCCCTTCTCCCGCCGCCGCGCGGTGACGCCCGACGCGTGGACGATGTGCCCCGGCTGCGAGTCGCAGATCTTCAACAAGCAGCTGGAACGCAACCTGCGGGTCTGCCCGACCTGTGGCCACCACTTCCGGATGGGGATCGGGGAGCGCATCGAGCTGCTGCTCGACGACGGGAGCTTCGTCGAACGTGACGCCGGCCTCGAGTCCGGCGATCCGCTCGGCTTCCACGACCAGAAGCCGTATCTCGATCGGCTGGAGGCGTCCCGCATCAAGACGGGCCTGCGCGAGGCGGCGGTGTGGGGGATCGGCTCCATCAAGGGCCAGCGAGTGGCGATCGGACTCTTCGACTTCCGCTTTATGGGCGGCAGCATGGGCAGCGTGGTCGGCGAGAAGCTGGCGCGCTGCTTCGAGGCGGCACTGGCCGAACGGATCCCCGCCGTCGTGGTCAGCGCCTCCGGCGGGGCGAGGATGCAGGAGGGGACCCTGTCGCTGCTGCAGCTGGCCAAGACGACGGCGCCGCTGACCCGGCTGGATGCCGCCGGCGTGCCGTTCATCAGCGTCCTGACCGACCCGACCACCGGCGGCGTGCTGGCCAGCTTCGCCTCGCTCGGCGACGTGATCCTGGCCGAGCCCAAGGCGCTGATCGGCTTCGCCGGAGCGCGCGTCGCCAGCGGCACGGTGGGGGAGGAGCTGCCGGAGGGCTTCCAGAGCGCCGAATCGCTGCTCGAGCACGGCTTCGTCGACCAGATCGTGCCGCGCTCCGAGCTGCGCGCGACCCTCTCACGACTGCTCCGGCTGCTGCCGGTGGCAGCCGCGGAGGACGGCTGGCAGACGCCAGGCGAGGCGCGCGGATGGGGCCCGATCGGGGTCCTCTCCGGGATCGCCGAGCGGCTCGGCACCGCGGTGAGCGAACGGGTCGGGATCGATGTCGAGCACGGACCTGGTGACCTGCCCGGCCCCGCCGCGCCTCGACCGCGCGAGGACGAGCGATGAGCGAGATCGTGCTGACCACGATGCCCCCCTCGCCGGAGGCGATCGAATCGGCCTGGCGCCGCGTGCAGCTGGCGCGTCACCCGCAGCGGCCCCGCACGCTCGACCTGGTGGCGCTCATCTTCGACGACTTCTCCGAGCTGCACGGCGATCGCTCCTTCCGTGACGACCCGGCCATCGTCGGCGGCCCGGCCCTGCTCGACGGGCACGCGGTGATGGTCATCGGGCACCAGAAGGGGAAGGACACCGAGTCCAACATCTTCCGCAACTTCGGCTCGCCCTACCCCGAGGGTTTCCGCAAGGCGCAGCGGCTGATGCGGCTGGCCGACAAGCTGGGGATGCCGGTGATCACCTTCCTGGACACCGCCGGCGCCTTCCCGGGCCCCGCTGCCGAGGAGCGCGGCCAGGCGGAGGCGATCGCCTCGTCGATCAAGCTGATGACCGGGCTGCAGGTGCCGATCGTGGTGGTCATCATCGGCGAGGGAGGCTCCGGCGGGGCGTTGGCGATCGGGGTCGGCGACGAAGTGCTGGCGCTCGAGAACGCGACCTATGCGGTCATCTCGCCGGAGGGCTGCGCTGCAATCCTGTGGCGCGCCCCGGAGGCGGCGCCGACCGCCGCCGCCGCCATGCGCATGACCGCCGCCGACCAGCTCGAGCTCGGGATCATCGACGTGGTGATCGAGGAGCCCGGCGAGGGGGCCCACGCCGACCATGCCGGCACGGCGGCCGCGGTCAAGCGTGCCATTCTCTCAGCGCTCGGGCGCATCAGCCGGCTCGAAACCGAGGCACTGCTGACGACCCGCTATGCTCGCTTGCGTGGCGTGGGGCTGATCCGCGAGGGTGAGGTCGCGGGACAGGAGCTGCCGCGCGAGCCATCTCTGCGGCGCCGGATCGGGCGGCTGCTGCGCCTGCCGGGCATCCCGCGACGGCCACGCTGGAGCGAGATCTGGCCGAGCGGCGAGGACGTCGATAGCAACGAGGAGGGCGCATGAGCGACGCGAAGGATCCGCTCGAGCAGATCGAGCGCGCCGCCGCGGAGCTGGTACCGCAGCTCACGGCACGGCTGGCACAGCACGGGCTGGGCGAGATCGAGGTGCGCCAGGGCGACCTGCGGGTCCGCGTTGCGCGCGCGCTGGACGCAACGGTCGGACCGAATGTCGGGCGCCCGGCGGCGCAGCATGGCCTGCCGGCGGATCGGGTCGGCGTGGTCGCGAGCGGCGTCTCAGCCCAGGGCGTCACCTCGCCGGCGGTCGGCTTCTTCGTGTATGCCGATGGCCTGGGCCCCGGCCTCCCCGTCGACAAGGGCGATGAGCTCGGCCACGTGGAGATGCTGGGGGTCCGGCACGAGGTGCGAGCGCCGCGCCGCGGGACGGTCCGCCACCTGGTCACCGAGGCCGGCGAGGCGGTCGAATACGGGCAGCTGCTGATCGAGATGGAAGCGGCCGAATGAGCGCCGCGCTGCTCTTCTCGCCGCAGGGCTCGCAGAAGGTCGGGATGGGCCGCCGGCTGGCCGCCGCCTCGCCGGCCGCCGCATCGGTCTATCGAGCGGCCGACGCCACCCTCGGCTGGTCGGTCTCCGCGCTTGCCTGGGATGGGCCCGAAGAGCAGCTGAACGACACGCGCCAGACGCAGCCGTGCCTGGTGGCGACCTCGCTGGCGTGCCTCCGCGCGCTGGAAGAGGAGCTCACCCTCCGCGGCGAGCGACTGACGCCGGCCTTCGTGGCGGGACACTCCGTCGGCGAGTACGTGGCCCTGGTGGCGGCCGGCACGCTCACCGTCGGCGACGCGCTGCACCTGGTGGCACGCCGCGGCGCGCTGATGGCCGACGCCCGCGTCGAGGGCGGCATGGTTGCCGTGATTGGCCTCG
>JBGQCU010000063.1:0-11345 GCA_041495495.1 Candidatus Limnocylindria bacterium | reverse complement strand
CTCGGCCCGCGCGGCCGCCACATCGTCCACGGCGAACGCGATGTGGCCCCATCCCGGTCGATTGGCGGCCGGTGGCAGCGGCGCCTCCTCGCGATCGTAGGTGTAGATCTCCAGCGTCGGCCCGTCGGCGCCGTGCCCCGGCAGGCGCAGATGGAGGCCACGCATGCCGGAGCCCGCGATCCCGGTGCCGGCCTCGAGAAGCGGGCCTCGATAGTCGCGCTCGGGCGGGACCGGGATGCAGCCGAACAGGTCGCGGTAGAACGCAGCCAGGCGCTGCCAGTCACGCGCGACCAGGTTGGTGTGGCCGTAGCGCGCCTTCACCGTGGGCATGCGGCGCAGTCTAATAGGCCGATGAGCGGAGACCGATCGGTCGGCGCCGTGATCCTGGCGGCGGGTGCCTCCCGGCGCTACGGCAGTCCCAAGCAGCTCGTCCTGATCGAGGGCAGGACGCTGCTCGAGCATGCCATCGGGGCGGCCCTGGCCGCCGGCCTCGCCCCGGTCGTGGCGGTGGTTCCGGTGTGGCTGTCGCGCCCGGCCGCACTCGACGACGACCGGCTGCGATGGATCCGCAACCCCTTCCCGGAGCGGGGACTGAGCCTCTCGCTGCGGCTCGGGTTCGACGCCCTGGGCGACGATGCCGAGGCGGCGCTGATCCTGCTCGGCGACCAGCCTGCCGTTCCGCAGACATCGATCGCGGCCATCCTCGCCGCGCGTGGCGCGCGACCCATGCTCGCCGCCGAGGCAGGCGGAATCCTCGCTCCTCCGGTCCTCATCGAGCGAAGCCACTTCGGCCTGGTCGAGGCCCTGAGCGGTGACATCGGCTTCCGAGATCTGCTGCGCGCCAACCCCAACCTCGTCGAGCGAGTCCCCGTGCCCGCGCATCCGCCCGACCTGGACACACCCGGGGACCTCGGCCGCATCCTCGGCCCGTAGAATGGCCGGCATGACCATCGAGCGGATCGCCAGCGCGGCCGTCGTCGAGGACGAGCTGGCCCTGGAATCCACCGTCCGCCCCCGGCGGCTCGACGAGTTCGCCGGGCAGGATCGGATCAAGGAGAACCTGGCGATCCTCATCGATGCGGCGCGCCATCGCGACGAGCCGGTCGATCACATCCTGCTCTACGGCCCGCCGGGGCTTGGCAAGACGACCCTGGCCAATATCGTGGCGGCCGAGATGGGGGCGCAGATCCGCACCACCTCCGGGCCGGCGATCGAGCGTGCCGGTGACCTGGCGGCGGTGCTCACCGCCCTCAACAAGGGGGACGTCCTGTTCATCGACGAGATCCATCGGCTGTCGCACGCGGTCGAGGAGATCCTGTATCCAGCCATGGAGGACTTCGCGCTGGACGTGGTCCTCGGCAAGGGGCCGGGCGCCCGGACCGTGCGGCTCCAGATCGAGCACATCACGGTGATCGGCGCCACGACCCGGGTGGGCAGCATCACCGGGCCGCTGCGTGACCGGTTCGGGGTGACCCATCGGCTCGACTACTACGGGACGGATGACCTGGAGCGGATCCTGCGCCGCAGCGCCCACATCCTGGACGTCGCCCTGGAGCCAGATGCCGCGCAGATCATTGCCGGGCGCAGCCGTGGCACGCCACGCATCGCCAATCGGCTCCTCAAGCGCGCTCGCGACTTCGCCCAGGTACGCGGTGACGGCGTGGTCACGGCCCAATTGGCGAGCGATGCCCTGGCCCTGCTCGAGATCGACGACCGAGGCCTCGACGCGCTGGATCGTCAGCTGCTGCGCGCCATCGCCGAGCATCACGGCGGCGGCCCCGTCGGGCTGCAGACCATGGCGGCCACCATCTCGGAGCCGGTTGAGACGCTCGAGGATGTGATCGAGCCGTACCTGATGCAGATCGGGTTGCTGGCGCGGACTTCACGCGGCCGGCAGCTCACCCAGGGGGCGTGGGTGCACCTTGGCCTGACCCCACCGCGCTCGGGCGACGCGCAACCAGGGCTCTTCGACTAGGCCGATGTCCCCCGAGCTGGGCCGCTTCCTGGTCGTCGTCGGCATCCTGCTGGTCGTCGTGGGCGCGCTCGCAATGCTTGGCATTCGGCTGCCCTTTGGACGCTTGCCGGGCGATATCGCCATCACCGGTGAGCGCGGCGGCCTCTTCATCCCGCTTGGCACGATGCTCGTGATCTCGATCGTCCTGAGCCTTCTGTTCAACCTCTTCCTGCGTCGCTAAGCGGCGTGGGCCCGAGGCGCGCAGAAGGGCTATCCGCCGGTTGACGGCGGGAGTAGGATCGCCGCGGTCCCGCCCCCGTCGCAACGACGCGGGACGGACTCGCAGGGACGGAGGGCAGGGATACCGTGGACGGCATTGCGTCCTATTTCAAGTTCGCGGAGCGGGGGACGAACCTAGGAACTGAGGTTCGCGCCGGGGTCACCACCTTCATGGTGATGGCCTACATCATCTTCCTGAACCCCGGGATTCTGTCGGCGGCGGGACTCGACCCGGTCGCGGGAGCCGCCGCCACGGCCCTGGTCGCCGGGGTCATGACCATCGCCATGGGGATCATCGGCAACTACCCGCTGGCCCTGGCCGCCGGCCTCGGGATCAACGCGGTGGTCGCCTTCACCCTGGTCCTCGGAAAGGGACTGACCCTGCCCGGTGCGATGGGGGTCATCGTCCTCGAGGGCGTGGTCGTCACCGTCCTGGTGGTGGTCGGCGCGCGGGAGGCGATCATGAACGCCGTGCCGCTGGCGCTGAAGCGAGCGATCGGCGTCGGTATCGGCCTGTTCATCCTGTTCATCGGCTTCGTGAACGGCGGCGCCATCGTCTCGCCGGATGGCGGGGTCCCGCCGGTCGTCCCGGTCTTCCCCACCGAGCCGGCGCAGTTCGTGTTCTGGGCTGGCCTGGCGCTCACCATCGCCCTGTGGGTGCTGAAGATCCGCGGCGCGCTGATCATCAGCATCATTGCCACCACGGTGCTGGCATTGGTGGTCGGAGTTGCCAAGATCCCGACCGACTTCGTCATCACGCCAACTGACCACACATTCAGCACCATTGGCGACTTTGACCTTGGCAATGTCTTCAGCCACCTTGGCTTCTTGACAGCCATCCTGACGGTCTTCGCCATCATGCTGACCGACTTCTTCGACACGATGGGCACGGTCACCGGCGTCGCCGCCGAGGCGGGCCTGGCGCGGGAAGATGGTTCGGTTCCAGGCATCGGCCGCGTGCTGCTGGTTGACAGCGTGGCGGCCATCGCCGGCGGCGCAGCCGGCATCTCCTCCAACACGACCTATATCGAGAGCGCCGCGGGTGTGGCGGAGGGTGGCCGTACCGGCTTCGCATCGGTGGTCACCGGCATCCTCTTCCTGGCAGCGATCCTGCTATCGCCGCTGGCGGGAATCATCCCCGCTCAGGCCACGGCGCCCGCGCTGGTGCTCGTCGGGTACCTGATGTTCACCCTGATCAGCGACATCAACGTTCGGGACATGGAGGACGGCATTCCCGCCCTGCTGACCATGATCCTGATGCCCCTCACCTACGACATCACGGTCGGCATCGGCGCCGGCTTCATCAGCTGGGTGGCGATCAAGGTCTTCAAGGGCAAGATGGGCGAGATCCATCCTCTGATGTGGCTCGTCGCCGCGGCCTTCGTGGTGTACTTCGCCAAGGACTGGATCGCAACCTTCATCAAGTAGGCCACGTGAACCGATGGCGCCCGGCCGGGCTTCCCGGCCGGGCGCTACGCTGTCCGGGCCGATGACCGTCCTCCAGCCCGGCCCGCGCCTGCGGGTCGCCGACTTCGACTACGAGCTTCCCGCAGAGGCGATCGCCCAGGCCCCGATCGAGCCGCGCGATGCCGCGCGGCTGCTCGTCCTGGATCGGGCGCGGTCGGCGCCGAGCCACCCGGCGCTGTCGCACCGAAGCTTCCGCGAGATGGGGGAGCTCCTGCGCCCGGGCGATCTGCTGGTGGTCAATGACTCGCGCGTCATCCCCGCGCGCCTGGTAGCCGTTCGCGAGGGCGGCGCGCCCGCCGAGGTCCTGATGCTTCGGCCAATCGGCGGCAGCCCCGATCGCTGGGAGGCCCTGGTGCGGCCGTCGCGGCGCATTGCGTCCGGGGCGACGCTCACCCTGCGAACCGGGGATACCGTCGAGGTGGGGGAGGGCCTGAGCGAGGGGACCCGGTCGGTGAGCTTTGCACGCGATCCGGCGCAGGTCATGGCCGATGCCGGGGAGACCCCGCTGCCGCCCTACATCCACGATCGTTCCACGCCGGCCGATCGCTACCAGACGGTCTACGCGCGCCCACCCGGATCGGCCGCCGCGCCCACCGCCGGCCTGCACTTCACGAAGGAGCTGCTCCGCTCGCTGACCGAGGCTGGCATCCGGCTCGCGAGCGTGACGCTGCATGTCGGGCTCGACACCTTTCGCCCGCTCGAGGGTGAGTACATCGACGAGCATCGCATTCACCGCGAGTGGTACGCGATCCCGGCCAGGACCGAGGAGATCCTGCGCCAGACGCGACGGACGGGCGGCCGGGTGGTTGGCGTGGGCACGACCAGCGTCCGCGTTCTCGAGACCGCGGCCCGCGACGTGGCGACGAGCGGCTGGACGGACCTCTACATCACGCCGCCCCACCGCTTCACCGCGGTCGATGCCCTGATCACCAACTTCCACCTGCCGCGCAGCTCCCTGCTGCTGCTCGTGACGGCCTTTGTGCAGGCGGGCATGCCATCGGCGACACCGCTCGAGGCGCGCGACACGCTGCTGGCAACCTACCGTGTGGCGCTGGCCGAGGGCTATCGGTTCTTCAGCTTCGGCGACGCCATGTTCATCGGCTAGGCTGGAACGAGCGTGACCGCGCCGATCTCCTTCACCTCCCGCCCGACCGGCACGGGACGCTCGCGCCTCGGAACGCTCACGACCCCGCACGGCACGATCGAGACGCCCCAGTTCATGCCGGTCGGCACCCAGGCCACCGTCAAGAGCCTCACGCCGGGGGATCTGCGGGCGGCCGGCGCCCAGATCATCCTTGCCAACGCCTACCACCTGAGCCTGCGCCCGGGCCACGATCGGATCGCCCGCCTGGGTGGCCTCCATCGGTTCATGGGCTGGGACGGGCCGATCCTAAGCGATTCCGGCGGCTTCCAAGTCTTCAGCCTCGCCCACCTGGGGCGGGTCGACGAGGACGGTGTCACCTTCGCGAGTCACCTCGACGGCTCGGAGCAACGCCTTACCCCCGAACGTGTCATGGAGATCCAGGAGGCGCTGGGCAGCGACATCGCCATGGCCTTCGACCAGCTGGTCGAGGCCACCCTGCCACCATCCGACGTGGCCGACGCCATGCGGCGCACCCACCGCTGGGCGAAGCGCTGCCTCGCCGCCCGCACCCGGCCCGACCAGGCGCTGTTCGGGATCGTGCAGGGCGGAGTGGATCCCGATCTGCGACGGGAGAGCGTGGCCGCTGTCGCCGCGCTGCCGTTCGACGGCATCGCCATCGGTGGCCTGTCGGTGGGGGAGAGCAAAACGCAGATGGCCGCGACCCTCGACGTGGTGGCCGACGCCCTGGCGGACGACCCACGGGTCCGCTACCTGATGGGAGTCGGCTCGCCGCCCGACTTCTTCGCGGCGGTGGAGCGCGGGATCGACCTGTTCGACTGCGTGCTGCCGACCCGCGTCGCACGCAACGGGCAGCTGTGGACGAGCCACGGACGGCTGAACCTGCGCAACGCGCGCTTCCTCGACGACCCCGATCCGCCCGACCCCGCATGCGCCTGTGAGACCTGCCGGAACCACTCGCGGGCATACCTGGCGCACCTCTTCCGGGCCGAGGAGCTGCTCGCCTATCGACTCTCTTCACTCCACAACGTCACCTATACTCAGGACCTCATGCGGCGCATCCGCAGAGCCCTCGATGACGGCTCGTTCGGAACGCTGCGCGAGGCCGTCACGGCGCAATACGGGAGCGCCGGCGCGAGGACCGATAAGCCCGCGGTAACGGACCGATAAGGCCACTTCCGCAGGCTTGCACCACCTCGACCGGCCCATATCGGGAGGTCCAGCGAGATGGCCAAAGGCCGCGATCGACCGCGCCACCAGGAGAAGCGCAAGCCAAAGGACAAGGCGCCGAAGGTCCAGCCGGCATCGGCCTACGAGCAGCCGATGACGGTCGAGGTGATCAAGAAGAAGCGCAAGCCGCGCAGTGAACCCGGCCAGGAGGCTTGACCTGATTCGCCGCCGGGAGTGAGAAGAGAAGGAGCCCACGCGATCATGGACGCCCCGGTGGCAGCAGCCGAGACCCCGACCCCCAGCCAGCGCAACGGCGAGCGCGGACGCGCCGTCGATGCCGCGATCCTGCAGATCGAGAAGCAGTTCGGCCGCGGCGCGATCATGCGCCTCGGCGACAAGGGCGCCAAGATGTCGGTCGAGGTCGTGCCGACCGGCTCGATCGCCCTCGACCTGGCGCTCGGCGTGGGCGGCGTGCCGCGTGGCCGGATCACCGAGATCTTCGGACCCGAGTCGAGCGGCAAGACGACCCTCTGCTACCACATCGCCGCAAATGCGCAGCGTGCGGGCGGGATCGTGGCCTTCATCGACGCCGAGCACGCGCTCGACCCCAGCTACGCCAAGAACGTCGGGCTGAACGTCGACGAGCTGCTCGTCTCGCAGCCGGACACCGGCGAGCAGGCGCTCGAGATCGCCGAGACCCTGATCCGCAGCAACGGCGTCGACGTCGTGATCATCGACTCGGTCGCCGCCCTCGTGCCGCGCGCGGAGATCGAAGGCGAGATGGGGGACAGCTTCGTGGGCCTCCAGGCGCGCCTGATGAGCCAGGCGCTGCGCAAGCTGACCGGTGCCATCAACCGCAGCAACACGGCGCTCATCTTCACCAACCAGCTGCGCGAGAAGATCGGTGTCATGTTCGGCAACCCCGAGGTGACGCCCGGCGGTCGCGCCCTGAAGTTCTACTGCTCGGTCCGGCTCGACATCCGCCGCATCGAGACGCTCAAGAACGGTACCGATGCGATCGGCTCTCGAACGCGAGTCAAGGTCGTGAAGAACAAGGTCGCCAGCCCGTTCCGGCTGGCCGAGTTCGACATCATGTACAACGAGGGGATCAGCCGGGAGGGCGGCCTGCTGGACGTCGGCATCGCGGCCGGCATCCTGTCCAAGACGGGCGCCTGGTTCAACTACGGCGAGACCCGGCTCGGCCAGGGGCGCGAGAACTCGCGCGACTTCCTGAAGGGGCATCCCGAGCTGGCCGACCGGATCGAGGCGGAGATCCGCGGCAAGGTCGCCTCGATCGAGGTCGGGGTCGAGGGCATCCCCGAGGCTGAGTAGCGGGAGCCGGGCAACCCATGGCCGGGCGTCGTCGGACGCGTCGCGCCGACGCAGCTGAGCGCCCCCCTCCCGATCACGAGGCGGCGATGGAGATTGCCGCCCATTTCCTCGGAACCCGGCCGCGCACGCGCCGCGAGCTGGAGCTGCGCCTGCGTCGCGCCGGCGCGACGGATGACGTGGTCGGCGCCACGCTTGAGCGGCTCGAAGCTCTGGGCCTGGTCGACGACGTCGCCTTCACGCGGTGGTGGGCCGAGCAGCGTGACCGTCACGCCCCGCGCGGGCGACGCATGGTCGAGGCTGAGCTCCGCCAGCGCGGCGTGCCGCGCGAGGTGATGGAGGCGCTGCGCGCCGAGGAGCTGGCCGAGCCGGCGCTCGACGCGGACGCGCTGCCCGGCAGCGAGTCGGAGCGCGCAGCGGTCGCCCTGGCTCGGCACCTGAAGGGACGGCCCATGCCCCAAGAACCGAGGGCCGTGCAGCGCCTGGGCGCGTTCCTGATGCGGCGCGGCTTCGATCCGGAGACGGCCCGCGCCACGCTGCGCGCCGCCGGGCGAGGCGCGCAACAGGACGGCTGAGGGGTACTCTCTGGCGCGATGCGTTTCGCCCTCATGAGCGAGCCCCAGCAGGGGCTCAGCTACGACGAGATCCTGGCCCTGGCCCGAGCGGCCGAATCCGCTGGGCTCGAGGCCTTCTTCCGCTCGGATCACTACGCCTCCTTCCCCGGCCCCGCCGGCCTGCCGACGACCGATGCCTGGGCCACCCTAGCCGGGCTGGCGCGCGAGACGAGCACCATCCGCATCGGCTCGCTCGTCTCACCGGTTACGTTCCGGATCCCGGGCGCGTTCGCCAAGCTGGTGACGACCGTGAACGAGATGAGCCACGGGCGCCTCGAGGTGGGGATGGGGGCCGGCTGGAACGAGGAGGACCACGTCCAGCTCGGGATCCCGTATCCGCCCCTGGGCGAGCGCTACGACCGGTTGGAAGAGGCGCTTGCCATCATGCATGGGCTGTGGACGGAGCCCGACGGCTGGAGCTTTGCGGGGCGCCACTGGCAGCTCCGCGAGGCTCGCTTTCGGCCGCGACCCACGTCAGCCGGGCGGCGACATCCGAATCTCATCCTGGGAGGTGATGGTGGACCACGGCTCGCGCGGCTGGTCGCCACCTACGCCGATGAGTTCAACCGCCAGTCGGCCACGCCCGATCGCCTGCGCGCCGCGTACGCGCGGGTCCGTGCGGCCTGCGCGACGGCAGGCCGCGATCCCGACGAGGTCGTCTACTCGGCCATGGTCGGCGTGCTCGTGGCCGAGACCGCCGACGAGCTGCGGGACCGGGTCCGCCAGCAGGCAACGATGGTCGGCGCCGGGGAGGACGCCGACGCATGGCTGGTGGAGCGCCGGGAGCGCTGGATCATCGGCACTCCCGATGAGGCGCGCCAGCGGATCGAGACCCTCGCGGCCGCCGGAGCGCAGCGGATCATGCTCCAGGATTTCCTTCCCCGTGACCTCGAGATGGTCGCCCTGCTGGGACGCATCGCTGCCGGCTGACCCGCCGACGGCCGGGGACCGCCGCTTGCGCTACACTCCGCCCACGACAGTCCTGAGATGGCCATCGGGCGCGGGACTGTCGACCAAGACGACCATTTGACCCGCGCCTGCAAAGCGGCGCGAACATCGCCCAAACGGGCCTCGCACAGGCGGAGAAGCCGATGCCTGATATCTTCGTCCTCGCGGCGGCGACCGCCGCCTTGATCGCGGGGATCGCGATCGGCTACCTGGCGCGCCGATTCCTGGCCGCCAGCAGCGTCAAGCACGCAGACAGCTATGCCGAGCGGATCATGACCGAGGCACGCTCCAAGCAGAAGGAGATCGTGCTCGAGGGCAAGGACGACGCCCTCAAGGTCCAGCGCGCGGCAGAGGAGGAGGCACGCGAGAAGCGTGCCGACCTGCAGCGGCAGGAACGACTCCAGCTCGATCGGGCCGAGGCGCTCGATCGCAAGGTCGAGTCGCTCGAGCGACGCGAGGCGACCTTCGAGGAGCGCCAGCGCGAGGTCGACGCCGAGAAGGCGCACCTGGCCGAGCTCCAGCAGCAGCAGCTCGTCGAGCTGGAGCGGGTGAGCGGACTGACCGCCAGCGAGGCGCGCCAGAGCCTGATCCAGCTGATCGTGGACGAGGCTGAGGCAGAGGCTCACCAGAAGGTTCGCGAGATCGAGCGGCGCGCCGTCGAGGATGGCGAGGATAAGGCGCGCCGAGTCCTCACCACGGTCATGCAGCGGATCGCGGCCGACCACACTTCCGAGGCGACTGTGACGGTCGTGCCGCTCCCCTCCGAGGAGATGAAGGGACGGATCATCGGCCGCGAGGGCCGCAACATCCGCGCTCTGGAGCAGGCGACCGGCGTCGACCTGATCATCGACGACACCCCCGAGGCGGTGGTGCTCTCTGGGTTCGATCCGGTCCGCCGCGAGGTCGCGCGGATGGCGCTCACCAAGCTGATCAGCGACGGCCGCATCCACCCCGGGAGGATCGAGGAGACGGTCGCCAAGTGCCGGGCAGAGATCGAGGTGGTCATGCGCCAGGCCGGCGAGCAGGCCGCGTACGACGCCGGCGTGCCGGGGCTGCATCCAGAGCTGATCAAGCTGCTCGGACGGCTGAAGTACCGGACCAGCTACGGGCAGAACGTGCTGAACCACTGCATCGAGACGGCCCGCCTGAGCGGGCTGCTGGCCGCGGAGATCGGCGTCAACATCGCCGAGTCCAAGAAGGGTGGGTTGCTGCACGACATCGGCAAGGCGATCGATCACGAGGTCGATGGACCGCATGCCCTGATCGGCGGAGACGTTGCCAAGCGCTACGGCATCAACTCGGTCGTCTGCAACTGCATCGCCGCCCACCACCAGGAGGTGGAGCAGGAGTCGACCGAGGCGACCGTGGTCCAGATCGCCGACGCGATCAGCGCCTCGCGCCCAGGTGCCCGCGGCGAGTCACTCGACAACTACGTCAAGCGCCTCGATGACCTGCAGCAGATCGCGCTCGCCTTCCCCGGCGTGGAGCGCTGCTACGCCATCCAGGCCGGGCGCGAGATCCGGATCCTGGTGCGCCCCGAGGAGATGGACGACCTCGCCTCGAGCCGCCTCGCGCGCGACGTGGTCAAGAAGATCGAGGAGCAGCTGCAGTACCCCGGCCAGATCAAGGTGACCGTGATCCGCGAGACCCGCGCGGTCGACTACGCCCGATGACCGATCGCGCCGCGCTGCTGCGGTGCATGGTCATCGGCGACATCATCGGCAAGCCGGGGCGGCTGGCCCTGGTTAGCAGCCTGCGTGACCTGCGCGCCGAGCTGGACCTGGACCTGGTCATCGCCAATGGTGAGAACCTGGCGGCCGGCGCCGGCCTCACCCCGAGCCTGTCCGAGGAGCTGCTCGCCCACGGGGTCGACGTCATCACCAGCGGCAACCACATCTGGGACAAGCGCGAGATCTACGACTACCTCGACAGCGGCCGGCCGGTGCTGCGTCCGCTCAACTACCCCGACGACGCCCCAGGCCGCGGCTGGCTGCTCCACACGCTGCCGGATGGGGATCGGGTGGCCGTGATCAACGTCATGGGGCGCGTCTTCATGAACCAGCTCGACTCGCCGTTCGGCGCCATGGATAGCCTGCTGGACGGCGCCGCCGAGCCGCTGCCGGCGCTGCGCATCGTGGACTTCCACTGCGAGATCACCAGCGAGAAGAACGCCATGGGCTGGTACCTGGATGGGCGGGTCACCGCCGTGCTGGGGACCCATACCCACGTGCCGACGGCCGACGCGCGCCTGCTCCCCAAAGGGACCGCCTACATCAGCGACGTGGGCATGACCGGGCCTCGCGACTCGGTGATCGGCTTCTCGCTGGAGACGGTGCTGCCGCGATTCCTGACCCACCTGCCAACCCGCTTCACGGTGGCCGATGGGCCGGTCACCTTTAATGCGGTGGTGGTGGAGGCCGAGCGGACCAGCGGTCGGGCGCAGTCCATCACCCAGCTCCAGCGCCTGATCGAGGTCTGACCG
>JBGQCU010000062.1:0-11416 GCA_041495495.1 Candidatus Limnocylindria bacterium | reverse complement strand
TAACCCGACCGCCTGGCGCCGCCGCTCGGGACCGCCGGCTGACGCGGCCGGGTTCGTCGACTACTGCGAGCGACACGGGATCGCGCCGGTGGTGATCCATGCCAGCTACCTGATCAACCTGGCGGGCAGCGCGGAGCCGTTCGCAGGCCAATCGCTGGCGGGACTGCGCCACGAGATGGATGTTGCCCCCAGCTTCGGGGCGACCATGGTGAACACCCACATCGGCTCACATCGGGGAGATGGTCCAGTGGCAGGCCTTCGACGCGTCGGGCAGGCCGTGCGCTCGGTCCTCGACGGCGCTCCGCCCGGGGTCCGGCTCGTGCTCGAGAACTCCGCCGGCGGCGGGGACACGCTGGGCTCCCGGATCGAGGAGCTGGCGACGATCCTGGACGCGGCGGGGAGCTCCGTGGGGCAGCTCGCCTTCTGCCTCGACACCGCTCACCTGTGGGGCGCCGGCTACGACATCAGCACGCCGGACGGGGCCGCGGCGGTGCTGGACCGATTCGACGCGCTGATCGGCCTCGACCGGCTGGCGCTGATGCATCTGAACGACTCGAAATCGCTGCTCGCGTCGCGGAGCGACCGGCACGAGCATCTGGGGGCGGGGAAGATCGGGGCGAGGGGGCTGGCCGCCTTCCTGCGCGACCCGCGGCTCCCCGGTCGAACGACCCTGGTCATGGAGACGCCGGGCGTCGACGAGGGCTATGACGCGGTCAACCTGCGCCGCAGCTGGCTGTTGCACGGCGGCGCCGACGCGCTGCCGACGCTGCCGCCGGGTGCCTTTCGGCTGACGCGCAGCTCAACGCGCGCGGCGACGCCAGGGAAGAGAGCGAACGCCGACCGCGCCCTCAGGCGCCGCGGCTGAGCCTGCCGTTGCCGACCTCCGACGTGGTGTGGCCTCCGCCGTTCGCCTCGCGGATGCGCTGGCTGCGGAGCGCGACGTAGGTCTGCATCAGGTCGCGGACGTCGCCCTCGGTCAGAACATCGTCTCCGCGCAGCGCGTACTCCACCCTGGCCGTCGGCAGGAGCTGCCTGGCGGAGAGGCTGGCGAAGTAGCTGGGTCCATCGGACTGCTCGCGGATCTCGCGCAGCCCGCGCGCAAGCTTGGTGGCCGTACCGAGCGACGGCATGCGGTCACCCTTGATCAGCCGGGAGATGGTCGAGTGGTCGACCCCCGACTGCAACGCCAGCTGGCGCTGGCTCATCTGCTTTTCCTTGAGCTGGCCACGAAGCCAGCTGTTGAACGACCGCGGCGGCTGGAGCGTCATGCGCCTTGTCCGTGCGCTGCTGCCCACCGATCAGATGCATCGTCCGGTGGTGCGTGCGAGCAACCGCAGGATCGCAGTGCCCTCGAAGGGCCTCAATGGGAGAAAGGTACCGATTCGGTCAGGCACCTGCCGCCCTCGGGGTCAGGCGATCTCGGTCGCCGGCCCCTGCGGCTCCGCCCCACCACCCCGCATGCCGGCTCCGTGCGCTCGTCGGACCTTCGACGAGAAGGCGTACACGATCCCCCCCAGGATGATCACGGTCAGGATGCTGATGGCCCGATCGGTGAGCGCCACGGCCAGGGCCGGCTCTCCCACGACGCCGTACAGGGCCAGGAGCCCGACGATGCCCGCCTCCACGAAGCCGACTCCAGCCGGCGTGAGCGGGATGGCGGTCAGGAGCGAGCCAGCCAGCGCCACGAACAGGGAGGGGCTGATACCCAGGTTGGCGTCCGGCAGATCCAGCGCGCGGATCACGAAAAAGAGGCGGAGTCCCTCGAACAGCCAGATGGCGACCGTGAAGGCTCCGATGACCGGCAGGCTGCGCGCCGTCAGCGCACCCGTGCTTCCCTCATGGAAGCGTGCGTAGAGGTCCGCCACGCGCTCGGGCAGGAAGCGCGTGAGGTATCGGCCGAAGTAGTTCAGGCCGATCACCAGCAGGACCAGGACGGCCGCCACCACGAAGCCGGCCAGGAAGAGGGCATCGATCTCGGGGCGCGATCGGCCCCGGAAGCTCCAGAAGCCGGCCGCCAGCGCCAGCCCGAAGATCACGACGATATCGGCGATGCGCTCTATGAAGATGGTGCCCACCGTCCGCGAGATGGAGCCACCGAAGTTGCCCTTCAGCAGGTAGGCGCGGTAGAGGTCCCCCAGTTTCGCCGGTACGAGACAGTTGACGAACCAGCTGAGGAACAGGATCTCGGTGGCGTCCCGCATGCCGATGCGGGTCCCGACCCGACCGAGCACAAAGCGCCAGCGCAGGCCCCGCAACGGGAAGGTGGCGTAGTAGGCGATGGTGCCCAGCAGCAGGAAGAGCGGGTTCGCCCTGGCGATCTGTGCCCAGGTCGCCCCGAGGTCGACGTTCAGCACAACACGGAACAGAAGGAAGAGGATCGCGACTCCGAAGACGATGGAGCCGATCGTGCGCACGTTCAGGAAGCGCCGCGCGAGGCTCACCTCGCGGTCGGAGATCGTCTCGCCTGCAGGCGCGTCCAGGAACTCGCCTGGCTCGTAGACCGAGTGGCCGTGCTCGTGCGGGCCGGACGGGTGCGGCGCGGAGCCGTCCGTCATGAATCCTCGACCCGCCCGGTGGACGTCTCCTCCCCACGTGCCAGCCGCCGTCGAGCCGCCTTCGACCACACCGCCCAGCGCGTGGTCAGGTGGATCAGCTTGGTCGAGCGGCTGCCGTGCCACTCGTTCTCGCGCAGCGCGGCGCGCAGCTCGTCCGCGGTGTCGAAGGCCGGCAGGGCATTGAAGCTCATCGCCACCTCATGCCCGGTGTGCGCGTCCGAGCAGGCGATCCCCGGGATGCGGTAGCGAGCCGCCAGGACGGCCGCCTCCTCGTTGTGGCGCGCGAACGTGACGCGGCTGTTGAAGACCTCGATCGCGTCGATCTTGCCGGCGTCGGCGAGCCGGAGCAGCGGCTCCTCGCGGATGTGGGATCGCCGGAAGGGGTCGTAGGCGTGCGGGATCGAGACCAGCCCACCCTGGGCGTGGATCGCGTCGGCGGTCTCGTCGGCCGAGATCCCCGGCTGGATCGTGCTGGTCAGGAAGATCCCGATGATCTCCCCATCGGCGCTCGAGACCTCCTCGCCCAGGATCACGTGCAGCCGATCCTCGAGCCCCTGGGCCACGACCCGGTCGCGCACAGCGACGGCGCCCTCCACGTTGTTGTGGTTGGTGATCGCGACGTGCGTAAGGCCGCGCTCGAGCGCGAGCTGGATGAAGCGATCCTCGCTCAGCAGCGAGTCGCGGCTGAATCGGGTGTGGACGTGGAAGTCGGCGAACGCCAGCGCCCGGCGGCCGGCGGCCACGGCCGGCTGCGCATCGACCGCCGCGCGTGCAGCCTCGGCGGCCGGAGCCAACGCCGTCACGAGCCCCTCACCAGGCTCTTGCGGAACTGGTCGAAGTGCTCGAGTGCGAGGCCGGTGCCCACCGCCACCGAGTTCAGCGCGTTGTCTGCCACGTGGCACGGGATGCCGGTCACCTGGGTCAGCAGCGCATCGACATTGCGGAGGAGCGAGCCGCCGCCGGTCATCACCATCCCCTTGTCGATGATGTCGCTCGACAGCTCGGGCGGTGTCTGCTCGAGCACGTTGCGGACGGCCGTGATGATCTGGGCCAGGGGGGCCTCGATCGCCTCGGTCACCTCGCCAGAGGTGATCGGGATGGTGCGCGGCAGGCCGGCGATCATGTCGCGCCCCTTGACCTCCATCTGCATCGGCTCATCCAGCGGCAGCGCGGAGCCGATGCCGATCTTGACCTCATCGGCGGTCCGCTCTCCGATCATCAGGTTGTACTTGCGCCGGATGTAGTTGGCGATCGCCTCGTCAAACTTCGTGCCGCCGACCCGCACCGAGTCGGCGACCACGATCCCGCCCAGCGCGATGACCGCGATCTCGGTGGTGCCGCCGCCGATGTCCACGATCATGTTCCCCGAAGGCCCGGAGATCGGCACACCGGCGCCGATCGCGGCGGCCAGCGGCTCGTCGATCAGGTACGCGTCCCGCGCCCCGGCCTTCAGGGCAGCGTCGCGCACGGCGCGCTTCTCGACGCTCGTCACGCCCGACGGCACGCTGATCATCACGTCGGGCTTGAAGATGCGGACCCGCGCCACCTTGTTGATGACGTAGCGCAGCATCGCCTCGGTGATCAGGTAGTCGGCGATCACGCCGTCGCGCATCGGCCGGATGGCCCGCACGTTGGCAGGGGTGCGACCGATCATCTCGCGCGCCTCCTCGCCGACCGCCACCAGCCGGTTGTCGTCGTCGTTGATGGCCACCACGCTCGGCTCGTTCAGGACGACCCCCTTGCCCTGGACATAGACCAGGATGTTGGCGGTGCCGAGGTCGATGCCGATCTTCATGCGGGCTTCATTGTGCCGCAGCCGGGCGGTCGCGACGGCTGCCCAGCGCTGCCGAGAGCTCAGGCGTCGATGCGGGTGATCTGCGCGCCGAGCCCGACCAGCTTCGATTCGATCGCCTCGTAGCCTCGGTCGACGTGCTCGACGCCCGAGATGATGCTCGTGTCCTCCGCCGCCAGGGCGGCGAGCACCAGGGTTGCCCCGGCGCGCAGGTCGGCGATCTCCACCTCCCGCCCATGGAGCGCGGTCGGGCCGGCGATGCGGGCGTGGCGCTCGTCGAGCACCTCGATCACGGCACCCATCTTCACCAGCTCCATGGTGTAGTCGAGGCGGTCCTCGTAGATCGTCTCGTGGATGCTGGAGACGCCGTTGGCCTGGGTCATGAGCACCGCCAGGGGTGCCTGCAGGTCGGTGGCGAAACCGGGGTAGGGCTGGGTCTCAACATCGGCCGGGCGGATCCCATCTCCGCCGCGCACGCGAAGCCCGCCGCCATCGGTCGCGAAGGTCTCGAACGAGACCCCCATGCCGGCGAGCAGGTCGGTGAAGGCGCCGAGGTGGGTCGGGTCCACGCCGCGGATGGTGACGTCGCCGCCGGTGACCGCCGCGGCCATGGCGAAGGTACCCGCCTCGAGCCGGTCGCCCAGCACCCGGTGCTCGACCCCGTGCAGGCGATCGACACCCTCGATCTCGAGCCGATGCGGTGCGGTCCGCTCGATGTGAGCCCCCATGGCTCGCAGCATGGCCACCAGGTCGTCGACCTCCGGCTCTCGCGCAGCGTTCTCGATGACGGTCGTGCCATGCGCCAGCGTCGCCGCCAGCATGGCGTTCTCGGTGCCCATGACGGTCACGTACGGGAAGGCGATGCGGGCACCGCGCAGGCCGCCGGGGGCCTGGGCGAAGTAGTAGCCGTTCTTGTACTCGATCTCCGCGCCCAGGGCCCGCATGGCCTCGACGTGCAGATCGACCGGCCGCCGACCGATACGGTCCCCGCCCGGGTTGCTGATGATCACCCGCCCGAAGCGGGTGAGGAGCGGCCCCAGCAGGATGAACGAGGAGCGCATCTTCATGGCCGCCTCGAGCGGCACGAAGAGCCAGTCGGCGGCCCCGGCCGTGATCTCCAGGCCGTCACCCTCGAACGGGGTGACGGTGAAGCCGATGTCCGTCATCGTCCCGCGCAGGATCTGCACGTCGCTGATGCGCGGCACGTTGCGCAGGACGGTGCGTTCCTCGGTGAGGGCCGCTGCGGCCATCATCTTGAGGACCGCGTTCTTGGCTCCCGCGATGCGGACCTCGCCGCGCAGCGGCACCCCGCCGGTGACGATGAACTTCTGCATGGGGAGGGCACGCCTAGGCGGGCCACGCCTCCTTCCACTCGTGCGCGCCCCGATGGTGCCCGTCGCACAGTCCGAGGCGTCCGCCCAGGTGCCGCGACGGCAGGTACGGCTGCATCCCCGCCTCGAAGGGCGTCGGACCGGCGTTGCAGAGCATGTAGCTGCGCTCCCGCGCCCAGCTGTAGGCGTGGTCACTGGAGCAGAACGCGTAACCCTTGGTGAAGTTGGCGGATGCGCCCGCGGTCGGCGCCCCCGGCAGCGCGATCGGGCCGGACTCACGCACGATCTCGATCCGTACCGGAAGCTGCGGCAGACGCGCGCCGCAGTGATCACAGGCCTGCATCAGCGGCCGCTCTCGGTCATGGGCCGATCCTACCCCAGCCGCCTACCATGGGCCACGTGCCGCTTCCCCACTGGCTGGCCCGTGTGAACGTCCGATTCTCGAACCGGTTCATGCGCCCGATCGCCGCGCGGCTTCCCTGGTTCTGCGTCCTCGAGTTCCTGGAGCTGCGAGAGAAGGACTGAGAGCTCAGCCTCGGGATCGGCGTCGCGTCGCGATCCGCTCCCGCATCAGGGCGGTCTGGAGCGCGGCGCGGACCCGCGCCACGTCCACCGCGTCGTGGACCTCGCCCAGCTCAGCCTCCGCGCGCTTCCGCGCCTCGACCGCCTTCGTCTCGTCGATCTCATCGGAGTGCTCCGCCAGGTCCGCCATCACGATCACGCGATCCGCGCGCACCTCGACGAATCCGCCCGCGATCAGCAGCACCTGCTCGGTGCCCGCCTTCTTGATGCGCAGCTCGCCGGTTCCCAGGGCGCTGATCAGCCGCGTGTGGTGGGGCAGGATCCCCAGCTCGCCGTCGATCCCGGGCAGCACCACCATGTCGACCTCGTCCGAGTAGGCGCGTCGCTCCGGACTCACGATCTCCAGCTTGAGCGGCACTCAACCCACCTCCGAAGTGGCCGCTGCGGGTGCTGAGCGGATCCGGTGACGGACCGGCGCCGCGGCGCCGCAGGCTGTTGCGACAGCCAGCCGAGGCGTCGCGGGGCCGGGCCATACCCGACTCACTTCATCGCCTCGGCGTTCGCGATCACGTCCTCGATCGGGCCCGCCATGAAGAATGCCTGCTCGGGGAGCGCGTCGTGCTTCCCCTCCAGGATCTCGCGAAAGCCGCGCACGGTCTCGCCCCGCTCGACGTACTTGCCGTCGCGCCCGGTGAACTGGGAGGCGACGAACATCGGCTGGCTCATGAAGCGCTGCAGGCGGCGCGCCCGAGAGACGGTCACCTTGTCCTCCTCCGACAGCTCATCCATGCCCAGGATGGCGATGATGTCCTGCAGGTCCCGATACCGCTGCAGGGTGCGCTGCACCTCGCGCGCCACCGCGAAGTGGTCCTCGCCCACGATCCGCGGATCGAGCACCGTCGAGGTCGAGTTGAGCGGGTCGACCGCCGGGTAGATGCCCAGCTCCACGATCGAGCGCTCCAGGCGCACGCTGCTGTCGAGATGGCCGAAGGTGGTCGCCGGGGCGGGATCGGTGTAGTCGTCGGCCGGCACGAAGATCGCCTGCAGGCTGGTGATCGAGCCGTCCTTGGTCGAGGTGATCCGCTCCTGCAGGTCGCCCATCTCGGTGGCCAGCGTCGGCTGGTAGCCGACCGCCGAGGGCATCCGACCGAGCAGGGCCGATACCTCAGCGCCCGCCTGCGTGAAGCGGAAGATGTTGTCGATGAAGAGCAGCACGTCGCGGTGCTCCACGTCGCGGAAGTATTCGGCCATCGTCAGGGCCGTCAGCCCAACCCGCTGCCGGGCTCCCGGCGGCTCGTTCATCTGGCCGAAGACGAGCACCGTCTTGTCGAGCACCCCCGACTCGGTCATTTCACCGATCAGGTCGTTCCCCTCGCGCGAGCGCTCGCCGACGCCGGCGAAGACGGAATAGCCGCCGTGCTCGGCCGCGATGTTGCGGATCAGCTCCTGGATGATGACCGTCTTGCCGACGCCGGCGCCACCGAAGACGCTCGCCTTGCCGCCACGCTTGAAGGGAGCGATCAGGTCGATCACCTTGATGCCGGTCTCGAAGACCTGCGCCTCGGTCTCCATCTGGTCGAAGCCGGGCGCCTTGCGGTGGATAGGCAGCGTGTCGGACTTCGCTACAGGGCCCTTGCTGTCGATCGGGTGGCCGAGCACGTCGAAGACGCGTCCCAGCGTGACCGACCCGACCGGGACCGTGATCGCGGCGCCGGTGTCAACCGCATCGAGCCCCCGCGACAGCCCGTCGGTCGTCGACATCGCCACGGCCCGCACCCAGTTGTTGCCCAGGTGCTGCTGCACCTCGACCACCAGCGTCTCATCTGCCCCGGCCGCGGCGGCGGGACGCTTGATCTCCAGGGCGTTGTAGATCGCCGGCAGCTGGCCCGCCGGGAACTCGACGTCGATCACGGGCCCCGTGATCTGGATCACCTTTCCGGTCGCCATCGGTCTTGTTGTGTCTCCTCGTGGTGCCTGTGGGCCTAGCCCAGGGCTTCCGCCCCGGAGGCGATTTCGGTCATCTCGCGGGTGATGTTGGCCTGGCGGGTCTTGTTGTAAACGAGCGTCAGCTCGCCGATCAGCTCGCGGGCGTTATCGGTCGCGCTGCGCATGGCGACCATCTGGGCCGACTGCTCCGATGCCCGGTTCTCGAGCACCGCCCGATAGATGTCGACCGCCACGAAATGCGGCAGCAGACGGCCGAGCACGGCCTCCGGCGATGGCTCGAACAGGTATTCGTCGTTCGTCTCGGTCTCCTGATCCCCCATCTTCGGCCGCTCCACCGGCAGCACCGTGCGGATCACGGGCCGCTGCGAGAGGGTGTTGATGAAGGCCGAGTAGGCGATCTCGATGCGGTCGTAGGTGCCGGCCAGGAAGTCCTCGGTGACGAGGCGGGCGATTGGCGTCACGTCGGCGAAGGTCGGGCGGTCTCCCAGCTGGGCGAAATGGGCGGCGATGTGCACCCCGGCCCGCCGCAGGGCGTCCCGTCCCTTGCGGCCGACGGTGATGGCCGTCACGTCGGCCCGCTCGTCCCCGGCGCTCGCCTCCTCGGCCACGTGCCGCAGCACGGCGCGGGTGGCATTCGCGTTTAGCGAGCCGACCAGGCCGCGGTCGGTGGTGATCACCACCAGCCCCACCCGCCGCACCGGGCGGCGAGCCAGCAGCGGATCAACCTCGGCATCCACCGCGGCCGCCACGCGGGCCAGCGCGTCGCGCAGCTCGTCGGAGCAGGGGCGCGCGGCCAGGATGGCGTCCTGCGCCCGCTTCATGCGCGAGGCGGCCACCATCTGCATCGCCCGTGTGATCTGGGCGATGTTACGAACCGAGCCGATCCGGCGACGGACCTCGCGCAGGGTGGCCATCGGGCGCTACTCGGCCTCGTGCCCGAAGCCGGCCTGGTCGCGGTACTCGGCCACGGCCGAGTTGAGCTGCTCCGAGGACACATCGGAGATCGCCTTCTCCGCGGCGATTCGCGGCAGCAGCTCCGGGTGGCTCGACTCCACGTGCCGGAAGAAGCCAGTCTCGAACTCGCGCACGCGAGCGGTCGCGACGTCATCGAGGTAGCCGTTGGTGGCGGCCCAGATGATCGCCACCTGCTTCTCGACCGCCAGCGGTGCGAATTGGGGCTGCTTGAGCACCTCGGAGAGCTTCTCGCCGCGGGTGAGCTGGTCGCGGGTCGCCTTGTCCAGGTCCGAGGCGAACTGGGCGAAGGCCGCCAGCTCGCGGTACTGGGCCAGGTCGAGCCGCAGCTTGCCGGCCACCTGGCGCATCGCCTTGATCTGCGCGTTGCCACCGACCCGGCTGACCGAGAGACCGGCGCTGACCGCCGGGCGCTGCCCCTGGTTGAAGAGGTCGGTCTGCATGAAGATCTGGCCGTCGGTGATGCTGATCACATTGGTCGGGATATAGGCCGAGACATCGCCGGCCTGGGTCTCGATGATCGGCAGCGCCGTCAGCGACCCGCCGCCATGGTCTGCGTTGAGCCGGGCAGCACGCTCGAGCAGGCGCGAGTGGGCGTAGAAGATGTCGCCGGGGTAGGCCTCGCGCCCCGGCGGACGCCGCATCAGCAGCGACACCTGGCGGTAGGCCCAGGCGTGCTTGCTGAGGTCGTCATAGATGCACAGTGCGTCGCGGCCGGTCTCCAGGAACTCCTCGCCCATCGCCACCCCGGCGTAGGGCGCCAGGAACTGGATAGGCGCCGGATCGGAGGCGGAAGCGACCACCACGATGGTGTGCTCCATGGCGCCGTGCTCTTCGAGCACCGCCACCACCTGGGCCACCGTCGACATCTTCTGGCCGATGGCCACGTAGATGCAGACCAGGTTCTGCCCCTTCTGGTTGATGATCGTATCGACCGCGATGGCGGTCTTGCCGGTCTGGCGATCACCGATGATCAGCTCCCGCTGCCCTCGGCCGATGGGGATCATGCTGTCGATCACCTTGATGCCGGTCTGGACCGGGGTGTCGACCGGCTGGCGCACGATGACGCCGGGGGCGATCCGCTCCACCGGGCGCGTCGAGGTCGCGGCGATCGGACCCTTGCCGTCGAGCGGGACGCCGAGCGGACTCACCACGCGGCCGATGAGCGCGTCGCCGACCGGGACCTCGACCACGCGGCCGGTGGTCTTGACCTGGTCGCCCTCCTTCAGCCCGGTGTAGTCGCCCAGGATCAGGGCGCCGACCGTCTCCTCCTCCAGGTTGAAGGCCATCCCCATCACGCCGCCTGGGAATTCCAGCAGCTCGGAGGCGAGCGCGCCGGACAGCCCGTAGATCTGCGCGATCCCGTCGCCGACCTCCACGATGGTGCCGACGCCCGAGACATCGGCCCCCTCGTCGAAGCCGCTGATCTCGTTGCGGATGATCGACGTGATCTCGTCGGATCGGATCGTCATGTGCTCCCTCGTCCTGCGCTTAAACCGCGGTCAGCCGCGCGCGCAGCCGCTCCAGGCGGCTCCGCACGCTGGCGTCGTAGAGCCGATCCCCGATCCGCACGGCGACGCCGCCGATGAGATCCGGATCGACCGTCTCATCCATCTCCACCTGCTCGCCGGTGAGCGCCCGCAGCCGTGCCGCGATCTCGGCGCGCTGTCCGTCGTCGAGCGGCAGCGCCGTCCGCACCTGCGCCAGGACGACGCCGCGCTCCCGGCGCAGCAGCTCGGCGAAGCGCGCGATCATGCGATCGATCGCCCCGGGCCGGCCGCGCCGAACCATGAGCAGCACCAGGTTGATCGCCGCCGGCGCGACGCCACGGCCGAGGACCCTGCGCAGGACCCGCTCCTTCTCGGCGAACGGGATCGCCGGATGCTGGAGCAGGCTGCGCAGCTCTGGGTGCCGCAGGGTCGCACCGAGCAGGCCCATGTCCCGTTCCCATGCGTCGAGCGTCCCCTCGGCGCGGCCGGTCTGGAAGGCTGCCTCCGCGTAGCGCCGCGCGGACGTGTCCCGTCGGGCCATCGGTCAGCTGCGCTCCCGGTCGCTGGGGGTGACCTCGGCCAGGAACTCCTCGACCAGCCGTCGCTGGGTTGCGGCACTCATGTCGGCCCTCACCAGCTTCCCGGCCGCCTGCAGCGCCAGGTCGGCGACCTGCGAGCGAAGCTCGGCGATCGCCCGCTCCTTCTCGGCGGTGATGTCGGCCGCGGCCCGAGCGGCCACCTTCTCTGCCTCCGTGCGCGCTGCGGCCACGATCTCGTCGCGCGAGTCCTCTGCGACCTTGGTGGCGC
>JBGQCU010000061.1:0-11547 GCA_041495495.1 Candidatus Limnocylindria bacterium | reverse complement strand
GATCATCGAGTTCGTCGACTTCAGCGAGAAGGCACCCTTCAGCCTGCTCGGCATCTTCATGATGCTCGAGCTGGCGGCGCTCCTGTTCGGGATCACGGTGGCCATGCAGCGCAAGCGGATCGGGCTGCGCTTCGCGATCGGCATCGCGGTCCTGGCGGCACCCATGCTGGCCGGCCTGCCACCGATCCTGCTGGACTTCCCGCGCGATGCGGTCGGGGGCTGGCAGGCCCTCTTCCTGCCGGTCGGGCTGGCGATCAGCGTGGTGCTGATCATCGGGCTCATGCGGCCCGGCTCGCGGGCCTACTTCAGCGAGGACTGAGGCGCCGCGGCCCCTCCCTATACTGGCTGCGTGAAGCTGCTGGCCTACGCGCCTCGCGGCGCCGCTCCCGCCACACCTGGGACGCGGCTCGGGCTCCTCACCGACGCGGGGATTCGCGACCTGACGGCTGCCATCGATGCCCGCGAGGTGGGCGAGCTGCTCGCCTCCGGCGGATCGGTCTCGGAGGCCGATGCCGGGGAGCTGATCGATCCGGCGACGGTCTCGATTCGGGCGCCGATCGCGCGCCCGGGGAAGATCATCGGGGTCGGGCTCAACTACCACGACCACTGCCGCGAGCAGGGGGTCGAGCCGCCGCCCTACCCGCCGCTCTTCGCCAAGTTCGCCAACGCCATCGCCGACCCCGGGCAGGCCATCGTCCGGCCGCGGGCCACCGAGCAGCTCGACCTGGAATGTGAGCTGGCGGTGGTCATCGGTCGCCGTGCCAGCCGCATCGGTCGCGAGAAGGCGCTCGACCACGTCTTCGGCTACACCATCCTGAACGACATCACCATGCGCGACCTGCAGCACGAGGACCGGCGCTGGTTGCGGGCCAAGGGGTCGGATGGCTTCGCGCCGATCGGTCCGGTGGTGGTCACCCGCGACGAGCTGGGCGACGCATCGGCACTGCGCCTGCACTCCGCGGTCAATGGCGAGGCCTGGCAGGACTCGAGCACGGCAGAGATGATCTTCGACGTGCCCACCATCGTGGCCTTCACCTCGCGCACGATCACCCTGGAGCCGGGCGACATCATCGCCACCGGCACGCCGGCGGGGGTCGGCCACTTCCAGCACCCGCCGCGCTACCTTCAGCACGGCGACCGGCTGCGCTGCGAGATCGAGGGGATCGGCGTGCTCGAGAACTCGGTCGTCGACGAGCTGCCGCGGGCCTCGGACCACGCCGCCGCTGCCGGCGTGGCCGAGCTGCTGGAGCTGGCGCGATGACCGCCACCGCCGCGCCGCCGCGCACCATGCGGGCGCTGGCCAAGACGCGCCCCGAGCCGGGCCTGGAGCTCGTGCAGCGACCGGTCCCGGTGCCGGGCCCCGGCGAGGTGCTGCTGCACATGGAGGCGGCCTCGATCTGCGGCACCGACCTTCACATCTTCCGCTGGGACCCGTGGGCGCGCGAGATCGTCAAGCCGCCGACGATCCTCGGCCACGAGCTGGCCGGTCGGGTGACGGCCATGGGCGCCGGCGTGACCCGGGTGCGCGAGGGGGACCTGGTCGGCGTGGAGAGCCACATCGTGGATGGCACCTGCGCCCAGTGTCGTCGCGGCGATCGGCACCTGTGTCGCAACCTCAAGGTGATCGGGGCGCACGTCGACGGCGGCTTCGCGGAGTACGTGGTCATCCCCGAGGCGAACGCGATCGAGAGCAACGGGCTCGAGCCGGCGGTGGTGGCGCTCCAGGAGCCGATGGGCAACGCGGTGCATGCCGCCTTTGCGGAGCCGATCGAGGGGCGCACGGTGCTGGTCACCGGCTGTGGACCGATCGGCCTCTGCTCGGTGGGGATCGCCCGCGCGGCAGGCGCGGCCCTGGTGATCGCCACCGATACCGAGGAGTACCGCCTCGAGCTGGCGCGCGGCATGGGCGCCAGCCTGGCGCTCGACGCGCGCGACCCCGGCACCGTCGAGCGGATCCTGGCCGCCACCGAGGGCGACGGGGTCGAGGTGGTGCTCGAGATGAGCGGTGCGCAGGCCGCGCTCGACCAGGCCCTGGCCACGATCACCCGGGGCGGCCGGATCAGCCTGCTCGGCATCTTCGGCGAGCCGGTGCGCGTCGACCTGTCCGACTTCGTGATCCAGAAGGGGCTGCGCATCTACGGCATCTACGGCCGGCGTATCTACGACACCTGGGAGCGGACGCAGGCACTGCTGCGGTCCGGCGCCCTGGACGTGACGCCGATCATCACCCATCGCTTCGATCTCGCCGACTGGGAGCGCGGCTTCGAGCTGCTCGCCTCCCGTCACGCCGGAAAGGTGGTCCTGCTGCCATGACCGATAGCGTCGCCGCTCGCTCCCGCAACCCGCTCGCCTTCCTCGATGCCGAGATCGAGGAGCTCAAGGCGAAGGGGCTCTATCGGCGCCTGCGGGTGGTGCAGAGCGAGCAGCGCAGCCGCTGCATCATCGACGGGCGCGAGGTCATCACCCTCTCCAGCAACAACTACCTGGGCCTGAACACGCACCCCCGCCTGCGGGACGCCGCGATCGAGGCGGTGCGCCGCTTCGGGGCGGGATCGGGCGCGGTGCGCACCATCGCCGGCACGATGAGCCTGCACGAGGAGCTCGAGCGGCGGCTGGCCGAGTTCAAGAACGTCGAGGCGGTGCTCACCTTCCAGTCGGGCTTCACCGCCAACACCGGGGTGATCCCGGTCGTCGCCGGCGAGGGGGCGGTGATCGTCTCCGACGCCCTCAACCACGCCAGCATCATCGACGGCATGCGGCTCACCAAGGCTGAGCGCAAGGTCTTTCCCCACGCCGATACCGACGCGCTGCGCTCCGTCCTGGCCGAGGTGCGGGCGGCGCCCGGCGGTGCCGAACGAACCGTCATGGTGATCACCGATGGCGTCTTCAGCATGGACGGCGACATCGCCCGGCTGCCGGAGATCGTGGAGGCGGCCGAGGCGGCCGAGGCGATCGTCTATGTCGACGACGCGCACGCCTCCGGCGTGCTGGGGCGCAACGGACGGGGGAGCGTCGATCACTTTGGCCTGCACGGGCGCGTGCAGATCCAGGTGGGGACCCTCTCCAAGGCGATCGGCGTGCTGGGCGGCTACGTGGCGGGCAGCCAGTCGCTGCGCGAGGTGCTCATCCACCGCGCGCGGCCGTTCCTCTTCTCGACCTCCCATCCGCCTGCCGTGGCGGCCGCCTGCCTGGCGGCGATCGACGTGCTCGAGTCCGAGCCGGAGCTGATCGAGCGGCTGTGGCAGAACACGCGCTTCTTCAAGGCGGGCATGGCCCGCCTCGGCTTCGACATCGGCTCATCCGAGACGCCGATCACACCGGTGATCGCCGGCAGCGGGGCGATGGCCATGAAGCTCTCGGATCGGCTCTTCGAGGAGGGCGTCTTCGCGCAGGGGATCGGCTTCCCGACCGTTCCCGACGATCGCTCGCGGGTGCGCACGATCGTGACCGCGGAGCACAGCCGCGAGGAGCTGGAGACCTGCCTGGCCGCCTTCGAGAAGGTCGGCCGCGAGCTGGCGCTCATCTAGCCCCTGCCTGGGCGCTCGTCACCCGGCCCTGTCAACGAAGCTATCGGGCGTGAAACAGCCCCCGGTCCCCCGGGGGCTGTTCCGTGCGTGTGAGTGGCTCTTGCCGCGTTAGCTCCGGTTGCGGGCGCGGACCGTCTTGACGTTCGCGTAGGCAAGCGTCGCGAGTGACGCCAGCAGGAGCAGGCTGAACGCGATCGTCGGCAGCGGGCTGCCGCCGTTCTGCGACAGCGCGGTGTCGGCCTGGCTCTGTGCGGGGGTACCCGTGCCTGCCTCGACCGACTGCACAGGAATCGGCGTGGCGACCACGATGGTCGTCTTGACGCACTGCACGCCGGACTCGAAGGAGTTCTCCTCCGCCGAGTTGTCGTCGTTGTGGTTGACGCCGCCGGCTACCAGCGAGAGGTGACCGGACGCTGGCGTATCGGCGAGGCGGACGTCGTACACCACCGCGCACATGCTGTACTCACCGGCTTCGGCATACGTGTGGCTGATCGGCCCCCAGGCACCGCTGGAGATGTCGCCGCCGCTGCATGTGCCCTGGTCGGCCGGGGCGCGGAGGTGGACGAGATTGTCGCTCGGGGTGCCGACCTCAAGGCCGGTCACGACCTCGTTGCCCGCCGCACTCGGGTCGCCCCAATCGACGGCGACGCCGGCGTCACGGGGCCCGTCGACGCCGTTGTGGCCCTGGTCCAGCGTTCCGCTGTTGCAGTTGCGGGTCCACTGCCAGGTCCCGCTCAGGGTGACGGTCAGGCCGTTGACCTGGGCGTTGACCGTGCTGTCGGGGTTGGGAGAGTCGGCGAGCACGGTCGCCGAGACGGCCAAGACGAGGGCCGAGGCGGCGAACAGCGCCAACGACCGCATCCGAAACGCTCCCTGGTGCATCAATTGGATCCCTCATAGGCGAGTGCGGGCTGAAACGATTTGATGGCCCAGCGTACACCGCCGGTACTGGCAGTGCCTAGTACTCCAGCACGTCCCCCATGGGGCAGTCTGGGTCGGTTCGGTACGCTTCGGGGGAGCCCTGTTGCCTGCACGCAACGGGTCGTGGAGGTCACCCGGTCCTGCCTCGCGCCTCCAGGAGTACTACCTGCGTCTCCTCCGGCAGGGAGGAGGCGTGCACCACCGCCTTCGGCTGTCGGATCGGCTCGCCGACCGCCAGCTCGTGCAGGAAGCGCTCCGGGCCCAGCAGGTCGGTTGAGGCGCCGTCGGTGGCGAAGTGCATCGGGATCACGATCTTGGGGCTGATCTGGGCCACCACCTCGGCGGCCTCGGCGGGGGTGATGGTGAAGTTGCCGCCGGCCGGGACCAGCAGGACGTCGATCGGTCCCAGCTCGGCCAGCTCCTCCTCGGTCAGCAGGTGTCCCAGGTCGCCAAGGTGGCAGACGTGCACCCCGTCGATCTCGACCGCGAAGATGATGTTCTCGCCGCGCTCCGCGCCCCGCGACCCGTCGTGGAAGGTGCGCACCCCGGTCACCAGCAGATTCCTGTGCTCGTACTCGCCGGGTCGGGTCAGGGTCAGGTCGGCTGTGATCGAGCGGGTGTAGGCATGGTCGAAATGGGAGTGCGAGATGGTGAGCAGATCCACCTCGTGCTTGCCGGCCACGAAGCCGGTCGAGGGAGGGCACGGGTCCGTGATGACGGTCGCCTCGCGCCCCTTCAGTCGGAAGCAGGCGCGCCCGTACCAGGTGATCTCCATGGGATGTCCGATCCTACCGGAAACGCACGAGCGCCGGTGCCCGCCCAATGACACCGGCGCTCGAAGGAGGGAGGGTGGAGGCAGAAACCCGTTGGTTTCCAACTCGCACGGTGAACCCTACGGTCAGAGAGTGAATCCCAAAGGGGGGCTTGGCTTAAGAAACCTGAACCAAAGACGGTCCGGCGACGAGTGCGACAATGCGCCGATGCCATCCCCCGCCCGGCGCCTCGCCGCGGTCACCGTCGTCCTGCTCAGCCTCGCGATCGTACTCGTCCTGGGGCTGCGTGCGATGGGCTTCCGGATCGGGGTCGGAGTGCTGGTCAGCCCCACCCCGGAGGTGGCCACCGCCACCCCGCAGCCGTCCGGCCCGAGCCCGTCGCAGGATCCGCTGACCGTCTTCGGGCAGATCGAGGAGCAGGTGCGGAGCGTGCGTGGCCTGCCGGCGGCCGACATCGGGGCACCCGAGGTGATCACACGCGCGGAGCTGGAGGCGGCGCTGCCCGGCCTGCTGGAGCCGGCGCTCGACAACGCCACCCTGCGGGCGCTGGGCCTGCTGCGCGCCGACCAGGACATCGTGGCGCTGACCAACCAGCTGTATGCCGCCCAGGTGCTCGGCTACTACGACTTCGACGCCAAGCGGATGGTGATCGTCAGCGATGCGGGGCTGACCCCTGCGGCGCGGATCACCTACGCACACGAGTACACGCACGCGCTGCAGGACGCCGCCTTCGACTCCGGCGCGGCGCACAAGCAGGTGGCAGGGCAGCGCGACCGCGAGCTGGCCCTGCTGGCGCTGGAGGAGGGCGACGCAACCACCGCCATGGTGCTGTGGGCGATCGGGCATCTCTCCGCGCAGGAGATGCAGGGGATCACCGAGACGCCGCTCCCCGACATGAGCGGGATCCCGACCTGGATGGAACGCCTGCTCGAGTTCCCGTACCTGTCGGGCGCCGAGTTCGTGGGCCAGCTGTACGCCTCCGGCGGCTGGGACGCGGTGAACTCCGCGTACGCGGACCCGCCTACCTCGACCGAGCAGGTGCTGCACCCCGCCAAGTACATCGCCAGCGAGGCGCCGATCACGGTTGAGCCGCTCGACCTTACGAGCGTCCTTAACCCCGGCCGGTTGCTCCAATGGACACAGGCCACGGACACGACGCTGGGCGAGGCCTGGATCGCGATCTGGCTGGAGGGGATCGGCGTCACGCAGCGGGCCGCCGACGTGGCGGCGGCAGGATGGGGCGGCGACCGCCTGACGGTCGTCACCGAGCCCGGCGGTGGTTGGGCGCTCGGCTGGCGGATCGCGTGGGACGCACCGATCGAGGCGACCGAGTTCGAGACCGCCTACGCGGGCGTGCATGGCGGCCTCCCCTTCGCCACGAAGCTCGTCCACGTCTCGGACCGTGAGACGGTCGTGTTCCAGGCCTCGACAACTGCCGCGCTGGCCACAATCGCGACCCTGGCGGGGAGCTGACCCCTACATCGACTCCGGGGCGGAGATGCCGAGCAGCCCCAGCGCGTTGGCCAGCACCTGGCGGGATGCATCGGTGAGGGCGAGTCGCGCGCGGGAGAGCGGCACCTCGGCCGGCTCATCGGGCAGGACGCGGCAGTCGCGATAGAAGGCGCTGAACAGCTGCGCCAGCTCCAGGCAGTAGCTGGTCAGCTCGTGGGTCTCGCGCCGCTCGGCGGCATCGGCCACCACGTCGGGCTGGGCCAGCAGTCGGCGCACCAGAGCCTGCTCGGCCGGATGGACGAGCAGCGCCGCAGCCTTGCCGGCATCGGGCGAGTACCCGGCTTCAGCTGCCTTGCGCAGGATCGAGCTGCAGCGGGCGTGGGCGTACTGCACGTAGTAGACCGGGTTCTCGGCGCTCTGGCGCTTGGCCAGCTCGATGTCGAAGTCGATGCCCGATGACGTCGCCCGTGACCCGAAGAACCAGCGAGCGGCATCGGCGCCGATCTCGGCCAGCAGCTCATCGAGGCTGATGAACTCTCCGGAGCGCTTGCTCATGGAATCCACCACGCCGCCGCGCACGAAGCGGACCCAGGCGATGAGGATCATCCGCACCGCCTCGCGGTCATGGCCCATCGCCTGCGCCGCGTTGCGGACTCGCGCCACCGTGCCGTGGTGGTCCTGGCCCCACAGGTAGACCAGCTCGTCGAAGCCGCGGCTGAACTTCTGGGCCAGGTAGCCGATGTCCGACGCGAAGTAGGTCGGCTGGCCGTTGCTGCGGAAGATGACCCGATCCTTGTCGTCGCCGAAGGCGGTCGAGCGGAACCACGTGGCGCCGTCCTCCTCGAAGACGTGGCCCGCCGCGCGCAGCTGCTCGACCGCCCGCGTGACCCAGCCCTCGTCGTGCAGCGAGCCCTCGCCGGTCCACACGTCAAATCGGACTCCCAGCCGGGCCAGGCTCTCCTCGATGCCGGCCCGGATCTGCTCGGAGGCCCAGCGGCCGAGGACCTGACCTGCGTCAGCGCTGGGGGCGATGGCTGCCGCCCATACCCCGTCGGGGACGCGGCCTGCCAGCTCGGTGACATAGTCGCCGTGGTAGCCGTCCTCGGGGACCGCCTCGCCGTTCCGCCGCGCCAGCACCGACAGGCCCAGGTTGTTGACCTGCGACCCGAAGTCATTGAAGTAGTACTCGCGCGTCACGCTATGCCCCACCCCCTCCAGCACCCGGCACAGCAGGTCCCCCACGAACGCCCCCCGCGCGTTGCCGACGGTCAGCGGCCCGGTCGGGTTGGCCGACACGAACTCGACGTTGATCTTGTGCGGCTGTGCAGCGCGGACCCGCCCGAACCCGGCTCCCGCCTCGAGGATGGCCGCCACCTGCCCGGCGACCCAGGCCGGGTCGAGGCGCAGGTTCAGGAAGCCGGGCGGCGCCACGCTCACCTCGGCCACGCCCGCGGGCAGGCCAAGGTGCCGCTTCAACGTCTCCGCGATGCGCAGCGGGGCGTCACGCACCACCGGGGCGAGCTGCATCGCCGCGTTGGTCGCGTAGTCGCCGTGCTCGGGACGCGCCGGTCGCTCGAGGCTGACCGCCGGCCAGGCGGCGCCATCGGGCCGGCGCAGGTCGCCGGCCGCCTCGGCGCGGTCGCGGGCGCTTTCGACGGCGGCACGCAGCGCGTCGCGGACGGAGCTCATCGGTCCCGCGCCAGTCGCAGCTCCAGGGCCTGGTCGGCGCTGAAGCCGCGCAGCCCCAGGCTCTCGGCGGCCACCTCCAGGAGGGCTCCCGCAGGCGCGAGGCCGATCAGCTCGCAGTGGTCGATATCAACTCCGGACTTGCGGGCCAGGCGCCGGATCTCGTCGACCACGCGGGCGATGCCGGTCTGCTCCCAGTCGACCAGGTTCATGCTCACCTGGGCGTAGCGCGGCTCGCCGGGGTTCTCGAGCAGGACCGCCATGGCCTGCACCGCCGGCAGGCCGCCGGACGACTCGCGGATCGACTCGGCGATCTGGCGCGCGATGCCGATGTCGTCGCTGGCGAGGTTGACGTTGAACGCGATCAGCGGCTTTCTTGCGCCCACCGCGACGGCGCCGCCACGGGGATGCATCCGCTTTGGCCCGTAGTCAGGGTCGCGCTCGGGGTCGACCCCGATCTCCGCCTTGAGCCCCTCGTACTGGCCGCGGCGCACGTCGGCCAGCCGCCGATGCTCGGGTCGCAGCGCCGCCTCGCCGTACAGGTACACCGGCAGGTCGAAGGTCCGCGCGATCTGCTTGCCGAAGCGGCGCGCCAGGTCGACGCACTCCTCCATGCGGGTCGTGCCGAGTGGCACGAACGGGATGACGTCGACCGCCCCGATGCGGGGATGCGCCCCCGTCTGCTGCTCCATGTCGATCAGCTCCAGGGCACGGCCGACAGCGGCGGTCGCGGCGCGCACCACCGGTTCCGCCGAGCCCGCGAAGGTGACCACGCTGCGGTTGTGGGTCTCGTCGCTCGAGAAGTCGAGGACGGTCACGCCGTCGATCTGGCGCACCGCGCGCACGATCTCCTCCACCACCTCGGGGCGGCGCCCCTCGGAGAAGTTGGGGACGCACTCGATCAGGCTGGGCACGCGGTCCTCGCTGGGCGTGGCTTGGGTGCACCGATGATACCCGCGGGTCCCCGATCAGGCGTCGGCTGCGGCCGCCTGGCGTGGATCGTCCCGCCCGATGGTGTCCGGGTCGTGGCCGCGGACCCGCGCCAGGCGCTCGGCGAGGAGCTGCAGCGGGATGGCGGTTGCGATGGCCGCCCCGATCGTCCGGGGCAGCCCACCCGCCAGCGGCACCGTCAAGCGGCCAGCCGGGGTGAGTGCCAGCGGGATGTCGTCGCCAAGGTCGGCGGCAAGCAGCGCGGCAGCCGGCATGCCGAGCGCCGCGGCCGAGCGCAGGACGGCGCGCGATCGTTCGAGCAGGGTTTCGCCCCAGCCTTCGGCATCGGTAAGCACGAGGACCAGGCCGGTTCGCTCGTCTGCGGCCGCCAGATGGCCGTGGCGGATCGTCTCAAGCTGGAGCGCCGATGTGGGCAGCCGGGCACCCTCCTCGATCTTCAGGGCAAACTCGCGGGCCGCGGGGTAGTCGAGGCCGGAGCCTGCGATCAGGAGGCGCGAGCATCGGGCCAGGGCGGCCGCCGCAGCATCGGCACCGGGTCCGTGGTCGGCGATCTGGAGGAGTGCGCGGACGACCACCGGGTCGAGCGGAGCGCCACGCAGCTCGCCGTCGAGGACCGCAGCGGCGATCACCGGGGACAGGTATCCGACCGTATGGCACCAGCTCTGATCCTGCTCCTCGGTGGTGAGCACCAAGTCGGCGAGCGCCGCGCCGGGGGACCGGTCGCTGACCGTGATGAGCGCCGTCGTGGATCCGGCGTGCCGGGCCGCTGCCAGCGCCTCGTTGGTGGCCCACGTGCCACCCTCGTGCGAAACGGCCAGCAGGACGCCGCCCGGCGGCGGACGCCGTGCGACCTCCAGCGCCTGCACCGGCCAGACGGTGGCGCCGCCAAGCGCATCCGTCAGGAGCTCGGCCGCGACCATGGCCGCGTGCTCGCTGGTGCCGCAGCCGGTGGCGATGATCGGCCTGCCCTCGACCACAGCCGTCCGGATTGCCGCTGCCACCCGAGCGAGCGCCGGGTTCGCCCGGAGCCGACGAACGAGTCGCTCGGCGAGCGCCGGCTCCGCGGTGATCATCTCGGTCATGGCGTACGGCGGGCCGTCGCGACGGGCGGGCATCTCCGAGCCCGCCCATGGATCGGGGGCGCCGGGAAGGGGAGCCTCCGGATCGAAGTCGGTCATGCGCCGCGATGCTACGCGGCCCGCCCGGCTCGCCGCTCGCGGTAACCTCTGAGCCATGCCAGATCCCTCCGGCCTGCCGGTCCCGCCACGAGCCAGCTTCGAGCCGAACCTGCCCGCCGATCCGAATCTCATCAACCTGGATGATTACGAGCGGGTGGCGGCAGAGCGGATCGCACCCGGGCCGCTCGCCTACTACACCGGTGGGGCGGGCGACGAGATCACCCTGCGCGACAACCGGGCAGCCTTCGCGCGACAGGCCATCTTGCCGCGCGTGATGCGCGACGTCTCCAGCGTGGACACAAGCGTGGAGCTCTTCGGCCGGCGCTGGCCCACCCCGATCTGGATCGCGCCGACGGCCCTCCAGCGCATGGCCCATCCCGACGGCGAGCTGGCCACGGCCCGGGCCGCCGCAACCCGCGGGATCACCTTCGCCGTCTCCACCTCGGCCAGCACCGACCTGGCGGAGATCGCCGCGGTCGACGGGCCGCGCTGGTTTCAGGTTTACCTGCTGGCCGATCCGGGCGCGCGTCGGGCCCTCATCGAGCGCGCGGTGGCGAATGGCTACGAGGCGCTGATGCTCACCGTCGACCTGGCGCGCATCGGGCGTCGCGAGCGGGACCTGCGCATCGGCTTCCGGATTCCCGAAGGGGTCGAGATTCCGAACGTGGCCCTCGCCGCCGGAGTGACGCCGGCCGAGGTCGCATCGGTCGCCTTCGTCGACCGCCTGACCTGGACCGACCTGGAGTGGCTGGCCGGCTTCGGGCTTCCGGTCATCGTCAAGGGGATCCTGCATCCCGACGATGCGCGGCTGGCGATCGAGCACGGCGCGGCGGGGATCGGGGTCAGCAACCACGGCGGGCGCCAGCTGGACGCCGCCATCGCCAGCCTCGATGCGCTGCCCGCGATCGTTGAGGCGGTGGCGGGGCGTGTCCCGGTGCTGCTCGACGGCGGCGTGCGACGCGGCACCGACGTGCTCATGAGCCTCGCGCTCGGCGCGGCCGCGGTGGGAATCGGGCGGCCGGTGATCTGGGGGCTCGCCGTGGACGGCGAGGCGGGAGT
>JBGQCU010000060.1:0-11592 GCA_041495495.1 Candidatus Limnocylindria bacterium | reverse complement strand
CCAGGTCGGCACGACCGACCGGCGTCATCGCGTTCATCCCGCCGTCCCGATCAGCGATGGCAGCGGGCGTCGCTCGGCCATCGCCAGCAGCTCGTCGGCGAGGCGCCGGGCAGCGTCCGGGCGGGCCAGTCGCAGGGCGGCCGCCGCGATCCCGGCCCGCCGCGCGTCGTCACGCAGCCCGCTCGCCTCGGCCAGCAGGCGCTCCCCGTCGAGCTCCTCATCGCGCACCAGGAGCGCCGCGCCCTGGTCGGCGAGCCAGGCGGCGTTGGCCATCTGATGGCCGGCGGCGTGCGGGTACGGGACCAGGATCGAGGCGACCCCCACCGCCGCCACCTCGGCGCAGGTCGAGGAGCCGGCGCGTCCCAGGACCAGGTCGCTGGCCACCAGGGCATCGGCCATCCGATCGGTCAGGAAGGGCATCGGCTGATAGCGATCCCGGAGGGCATCCGGCAGGCGGTCGTGCAGCGCCTGCGCCGCGGGCATGCCGGCCGTGCCGGCGAGATGCAGCACGCGCCAGTCGGCCAGCAGCCGATCCAGCGCCGCCTCGAGGGCGGCCGTCAGGCGTGCCACCGCCTGCGACCCACCGAACACGAGCAGCAGACGCTCATCGGGGGCCACGCCGAACGACGCGCGCGCCGCGGGGCGCTCGACGCCCGCGAAGGAGCGGAGCGGCGTGCCGGAGACGAAGCTGCGCCCCGGGAACGCGGCCAGCGTCGGCGGGAAGGAGACCGCCACGCGAGTCGCCAGGCGGGCCACCGCCACGGTCGCCCGCCCGGGGATCACGTTCCCCTCCCAGAGCAGGCTCGGGATGCCGCGCGCGCGCGCCGCCGCCACGAGTGGCAGGGCCAGGTAGCCGCCGGTGGTGAAGAGCGCTGCCGGCCGCAGGCGGCCGAGCAGCCACCAGGCCTGCGGGACCGACGCGGCCAGTCGCAGCGGGTCGAGCACGAGGTGCAGGTCCGCGCCGGCACTGCGCAGCGAGCGGACCACCAGCTGGTGGTACGCCAGGTCGCCGCCACCGACGAGGCTGCGCTCGAGGCCGCGCGCACCGCCGATGTACGAGACCTCAAGCTCGGGCTGCGCGTCGCGCAGTGCCCGTGCGACGGCCAGCGCGGGGTAGATGTGCCCGCCGGTTCCGCCGCCCGACACCGAACACCGCATCAAGCAATGATCCTGTCTGCGTGGTCTCGCGCGAGATCGACAGCAGGATGCCGACCGCGACGAGGTTGATGATGAGGGCCGAACCGCCGTAGCTGATGAACGGGAGCGGGATGCCGGTGACCGGCAGCAGGGCAGTGACGACCATCATGTTGATGCAGGCCTGGGCCACCAGCCAGGTGGTGATCCCAGCAGCCAGCAGGCCGGAGAAGGTATCGGGCGCCTTGATCGCGATCCGGTAGCCCTGGTAGGCGACCACGGCGAACAGGAGCAGGACGGTCAGGGTGCCGATCAGGCCCCACTCTTCGCCGATGATGGCGAAGATGAAGTCGGTCGACGGGGCCGGGAGATACAGGTATTTCTGCCGGCTGGCCCCCAGGCCCGCCCCGGTGATCCCGCCCAGGCCCAGCGCCAGCAGCGCCTGGACGGCGTTGTAGCCGGTGTGCAGCGGATCACGGAACGGGTCGAGGAAGCCGTCGATGCGCTGCAGCTGGTACGCGGTGCGCGTGACCATCAGGTACGCCGCACCGACCACCGCCGCACCGACCGCGCCGAGGTAGAAGAGGTTGGCGCCGGCCATGAAGAAGATCGCCAAGGCGGCCGCCATGTAGACGCCGGCCGTGCCGAGGTCCGGCTCGAGGGCGATCAGCAGGAATCCCGGCGCGACCAGGACCACGAACGGCAGCAGGCCGTTCCACAGCCCACGCGCCTCGGTCCCCCGCCGGTCGAGCCAGTGCGCCAGGTACAGGCACACCGCCAGCTTGGCGAGCTCCGCCGGCTGGAAGCCGCCGATCCCCGGCAGGAGGAGCCAGCGCCGCGAGCCGAAGGCGGCGGTGCCGACCCCGGGGATCAGCACAACCGCCAACAGCGCCATGGTCACCACGAAGATCGGGATCGCCACGTAGCGCAGCAGCCGGAAGTCGGTCCGGCTGGCGGCCACCATGGCCAGCAGCCCGAAGATCGCCCAGACACCCTGCTGGAATCCCTGGCTGCCCGGATCGGCGGTGGTGATGTAGGAGTGGACGCTGGAGGCCGAGTAGACCATCACCACGCCGATGGCGACCAGCGCGATGACCCCCACCAGCAGCGGATACGCGACCTCGTGCCGTTCACGCCGCACGCCGGAGCGCGTCGCGCGGCGGGCCACCGCGACCGCCACGGCGGTCATCGCTCCGGCTCCCCGGTGTCGAGGGCATGCAGAGCCTCGCGGAACGCGTCGCCGCGGGCGGCGTAGTCATCGAACATGTCGAACGAGGCGGCGGCCGGGGCGAGCAGCACGACGTCCCCCGGCCGCGCCCAGGCCGCGGCAGCGGCCACGGCGTCGGTCATCGCGCCGGCACGCACCACGGGCACGCGGCGGGCGATCAGCCGCTCCAGCCGCTCGGCCGTCTCGCCGATCAGCACCGCCACGCGGCAGCGACCGGCGACCGCGTCGGCGAGGGCGCCGTAGTCGAGCCCCTTGTCCTTGCCGCCGGCGATCAGCACCACCGGCGCCGGCGCAAAGGCCTCCAGCGCGGCGATGGCCGCCAGCGGGATGGTTGCCTGCGAGTCGTTGACCCACGCCACTCCCTGGCGCGTCGCGACCCGCTCGAGCCGATGAGGCACCCCGCCGAAGTCGCGGATGCCGGCCGCGATCGCCCCGTTCGGGGCGCCGGCCAGCGACGCCCCGAGCGCCGCGGCCAGGGCATCGGCCAGGGAGTGCCGGCCCGGGATCGGCATCTCGGCGGCGGCCACCACTCGCTCGCCACGGAGGGTGAGCCAGCCGTCGTCCAGGCGCGCCACGACCCAGGGGTCGGCGGCCACCAGCCCGTACCACGCGATCGACGCCGCCGGCAGGCGGGCGGCCAGCTCCCGGCAACCGGCATCGTCGGCATTCAGGACCACGCGGCCGTGCAGCACGCTCAGCTCGGCGAGGCGCGCCTTGACCGCCCGGTACGCCTCCTGGCTGCCGTGGCGATCGAGGTGATCGGCGCCGATGTTGGTGTAGACGGCGATCTCCGCCCCGCGCGAGATGGTCGGCAGCTGCAGCTCCGAGAGCTCGAGCACGGCCCAGTCCTCGCTGCCGAGGCGATCGACCTCCTCGATCAGCGGCCGGCCGATGTTGCCCCCGACCAGGTGCCGCATGCCGGCCGCGTCGAGGATCGCCCCGATCAGGGCGGTGGTGGTCGTCTTGCCCTTGGTGCCGGTGACCGCCAGCACGTGCGCCCGCGTCAGGCGCAGGAAGAGGTCCACCTCGCTGACCAGCTCCACGCCGCGGGCCAGCGCCTCGCCGATGGCTGCCCGCAGCCAGGCGTCGGTGGTCGGCATGGTCGGCGAGATGCTGGGGCTGGTGACCAGCAGGTCGGCCGCGCCGACCAGCGCGCGCGCCTCGTCCGGCGGAACGCCGAGCGCGAGGTGCACCGGTCGGCCGCCTAGGGCCAGCACCGCTTCTGCCAGTTCCGCGGCGGGGCGGCGGTCGTAGGCGCTGACCGTCGCGCCGGCATCGGCCAGCAGGCGCGCCACGGCTGTGCCCGAGCGGGCCAGGCCGAGCACCAGAGCGCGCCGGCCCTTCAGGTCCTCGAGCGTTGCAATCGGCGCGGTCATGGTCGTCATCGGTCTCGCTACAGCCCGTGCACGCTGCCGAGGTAGAGACTGAAGCCGAGCAGGCCGGCCAGGGCGCCCACGATCCAGAAGCGGACAGTGATCTTCTCCTCGGCCCACCCGATCAGCTCGAAGTGGTGGTGCAGCGGCGCCATCCGGAAGATCCGCCGTCCGCGCAGGCGGAACGAGCCGACCTGCAGCACCACGCTCATGATCACCGCGAAGAAGACGGCGCCGATCACGGCCAGCAGCGGCAGCTGGCGCGTCATGGTTGCGACGACGGCGAGCGTGGCGCCCATCGAGAGCGCCCCCGAGTCGCCCATGAACAGCTGCGCTGGATGGACGTTGAACCACAGGAAGCCCATCAGCGCGCCGATGATGAGGGCGCAGAAGACGGCGAGGTTCGGTTGCGATAGCCTCACGCCCGGGTCCGCCACCAGGGCGATCAGCAGGTAGGCCACGAAGCAGAAGATGAGGACGCCGCCCGCCAGGCCATCGAGTCCGTCGGTCAGGTTGACCGCGTTGCTGACCCCGACGATCACGAACGCCACGAACAGGACGAAGAGCAGAGCCCCGATCTCCAGCTCGCCGCCGAACGGGATGTTGACCGAGGTGAGCTCGAAATGGCGCTGAATGTACCAGGCTGCCAGCAGCGCCACGGCCGTCTGCCAGACGAGCTTGTAGCGGCCCCGGACGCCGATCCCGGTGTGCACGTTCACGAAGTCGTCGATCGCCCCCAGAATCGCCACGCCGACGAGCGCCAGCATCGGGGTCAGCGTGGAGGTGTCCTCGATGCGCATCGCCATCGCCAGGAACATGACCACCACCACCAGCAGCATCCCGCCCATGGTCGGCGTGCCGGCCTTGCCGACGTGGCTCTTCGGGCCCTCGGAACGGATCTGCTTGCCGAAGCCGAGGCGCTGCAGGAGACCGATATAGACCGGGCCCAGCAGCACGACCCCGGCGAACGCGGCGAGGAGGGCCACCACGATCGGCAGCATGGCTAACCCGTCCTGCCCGGTTCGCGGGAGAGCGCGGAGACAAGGCGGTCCAGCTCGATGCCGCGCGATCCCTTGACCAGCAGCAGGTCGCCTACGCCGGGCGCCATGTCTCGCTCCACCGCGGCGAGCGCCTCGTCAGCGTCGCGCACCATCGTCACGCGGGCAAGTCCGGCGGCCCTGGCCGCCTCGCCGATCCAGCGCCCGCGCTCCCCGACCGCCACCAGCGCCTCGGCGATGCCGGCCGCCTTCGTCCCGATCTGGCGATGCAGGCGCTCCTCGTCCGGCCCAAGCTCGAGCATGTCGCCGAGCACCGCGTAGCGGTGACGGCCAGCACCAAGCGGGCTCTCGGCCAGGAAGTCGAGCGCTGCTGCCATCGAGACCGGCGAGGCGTTGTAGGTATCGTCGATGACGGTCGCGCCGCCGGCCGCCTCGACCAGCGCCATGCGATGGGGCGCGTGGCTGCCCTGCGCCAGCGCCGCCTCCACCTCGTCCAGCGGCACCCCCAGGTGCTCGGCCACGATCGCTGCGGCGAGGGCATGCGGCACGAGGTGTCGCCCGGGTGTCGCCGACCGCAGTCGCCGCACCGCCCATGGAGCGCGCAGCGTGAAGGAGGTGCCCGCCACGCCGTGCGACTCGACCTCGGTGGCACGCACCTCGGCGCTCGGCCCGAGGCCGAAGCTGCGCACCGCGGCCGCCGTCGCGTGCCGCATGGCCGCCACCCGCGGGTCGTCGGCGTTGAGCACCGCCAGTCCATCCGCCGGCAGGGCAGCCGGCAGCTCGCCCTTGGCGCGTGCGATCGCGTCGAGGCTGCCGGCGCGCTCAAGATGGGTCGGGTGCACCGACAGCACCACGCCGACCTCCGGCCGGGCGATCTCCGCCAGGCGGGCGATCTCGCCCTCGGTGTACATGCTCATCTCGAGCACAGCCACCTCGTGCCGCGGCTCGAGGTTGAGGAGCGTCATCGGCAGGCCGGTCTCGCTGTTCAGGTTGCCCTCGTTGCGCAGGACGCGCAGGGTCCGCGCCAGCACGTCGGCGACGATCTCCTTGGCGATCGTCTTGCCGGTCGAGCCGGTGATGCCGACCACTCGCACGCTCGATCGGGATCGCCACCAGGCCGCCATCTCCTGCAGCGCGGTCAGCGCGTCGGCGACCTGGACGACTGCAACGTCCTGTCCGGGCAGCTCGATGGGGCGCTCGACCAGGACAACGGTGGCGCCGCCGCGGACGGAATCGGCAACGTACTCATGGCCGTCGACGCGCTCGCCTCGCAACGCGATGAAGCAGCAGCCGGGGACGACGTGGCGGGAGTCAACGGCGGCCGAGGCAAAGGAGGTGACGCGCGTCGTCCCGAGGAGGCGGCCGCCGGTGGCGGCCAGGAGGTCATCAAGCCGGATCGACGGTGGCACGCTGCTCCCTGCAGAGGCTTCGGCCGAGTCTAGCAGCCTCATTTGGCGGCCACCGGCTGCACGATCCGATCGGGCGGGATGGCCAGGTAGTCGAAGATCTGCGGCGCCAGGCTGCGGAAGACGCTGACCGGGGTCTGGGCAATCTTGTACAGGCCCCAGGTGAAGGGCCGATGGATCAGGATCAGGGTCACGTACTGCGGGTGATCGGCCGGCATGATCGAGATGAACGAGGAGTCGATCCACCCCTGCTGGTAGACGTTGTGGGTCTGCATCTCGTAGATCGGCTGCCCGCCCGCATCGGTCCCGACCTGCACGCGCGTGGTCTCGGGTCCAGCGATCTCCGCGGTCCCGGTTTTGCCCGCGATCGAGTAGCCGGGGATACTGGCCTTCTGGGCGATGCCGTTGTCGACCGCGTCGGTCAGCAGCCGGACCATGGTGTTGGCCGTCTCCTCGCGCATGATCCGCTCCCCGGGCTGAACCTCGGTGGCGTGATACACGCCGTCCGGCCCGGTCCAACCGGCAATCACGTGCGGCGTCACCAGCCGCCCCCCGTTGGCGATCGCGGCGTACCCTGCGCACAGCTGCACGGAGGTGACGCCGAGCCCCTGCCCGAACGCGTTCTGCGCCGCGGTCAGGTCACCGCTGGCGTTCGGGCCATCCGGATTCCAGACCACGCCCGACGCCTCGCCGGCGATGTCGACCCCGGTCGGCGTCCCGAAGCCGAAGCGCCTGAACGCCTCGTACAGCGGCTGCCGGCCCAAGAGCAGGGCGATCCTGGCAGCGCCGACGTTGTCCGACAGCTTCAACACGTCGCCGGCGGTGATTTCGCCGTGCCCAGACGGCTTGGTGTAGCGGTCGGCGTTCTGGATGCGAACCGGACCGATGCGCAGGTTGTTGTCGTCCAGTACCGTCGTCTGGGTATCGATCGCGCCCGCATCCAGGGCCGCCGCGATGGTGAATGCCTTCATGACCGAGCCGGGCTCGTACTGGCGGCTGACGGCCGGGTTGGTGAACAGCGTCGGGTCGGTAGCGGCGTAGGCGTTTCCGTCGAAGGAAGGGAACGAGGCCATGGCAACGATCGCTCCGGTGTGCACGTCCATCATCAGCCCGGTCACGCCGACAGCCTTGTTCATCTCGAAGGTGCTCCACATGGCCGCCTCGAGGATCTGCTGCAGCCCGGCATCCAGGGTCAGCCGCAGGTCCGCGCCGTTGACCGGCGGCCGCAGCTGGAAGACGGAATCGGCGATCTGGCGACCGATCACGTCCTGCTGCGCGCTGACCGAGCCGGGGAGGCCGGCCAGCAGCGGATCCTCGGCGCCCTCCACGCCGTACTGGCCCTGGCCATCCACGTTCACGAAGCCGAGCAGCTGGGCGCCCAGCGTGGTGTCCGGCGCGCTGCCGTTGACCGGGTACACGCGCTGGGTCTCGGGGAGCATCCCGATCCCCGGGATGTCGAGCGCTGCCACCCGTTCGGCGGTCTGCTGATCCACGCGGCGCTTCAGCCAGACCCATGGATCCTTGCCGGTCAGCCGTTCCCGCACCACGTGGAGGTCCATCCCCAGCACCGCCGCCAGCAGGGTGGCGGCGCTCTCCGGGTCCTTGACCGTCGGAGGAGTGGCATAGACCGACTGGACCTGGATCGATGTGGCGAGAAGCACGCCGTTGATATCGCGGATCTCCCCCCGCTCGGCCGGAATCTCCTGGGTCTGGGCCAGCTGGTTGAGCGCCATCGTCGTCAGCCGTTCGCGCTCGGCGACCTGCCACCACACCAGCCGCCCGCCGACCAGCGTGGCGAGCAAGGTCGCGCAGATCAGCAGGAACAGGGCGCGGGCACGGCTGTCAGTCCTGGCGAGCACGGCTACTCCGTCGGCCGAGGCGAGCGCCCCAGCCGAGCTACTTCATGAGGCGTGGATCAATCGTTCTGATGGCAAACCGGACGACGGATGGATCGACGACAACCAGCTGCAGCTCTGCGTTTGCCCTCGCCTCGATCGTGCTCGGCGAGCGCGCCTGGCCGATCTGGAAGGTGAGCTGCTGCTGCTCCGCGCGCAGCTGTTCGACCTGCGCATGCAGGTCGTCGATCTGATAGCCGGTGGCGGCCACGTTGGTCGACTGGCTCAGGTAGAAGAGGCCGAGGCCGGCGGCGGCGGCGATCGCCACTAGCACCGCCGAGACGCTCGTCAACGCCTCGCGCCGGCTGGCCAGCCGGCGCGGCCGCGGGCGGGACGCTGGACGCGGACGAACGCGCGGGCGACGTCGAACGACGCCGATGCCGGTCGCCGGGCGCGCCCCGATGATGGCCATCTAGGCTGCGCTGGCTCGCGCCGCCAGGCGCATGCCCCACGAGGGCGATTCGAACTCCTGGCCGTCGTCGGTCTCGACCGTCGCGGCTTCGACCGGCGCCTGGTAATCGCCGACGCGCTGGTGGATGCGGCGCTCGCGGAGGTCGCGCTGGCGCGGGCTGTACATCCGCCTGCGACTCGACTGGTGACGGGGACGTCCACGGCTCATCGATACCTCCTCCAGGTGGGTTACGCGCTCGCCGGCGCGAGCTTGATGGCCGCCCGCAGACGTGCGCTGCGGGCGCGTCGATTCCGAGCCACCTCGGCGGCGCTCGGCGTGATTCCCCTCTTGGCCAGCGGGCGCAGCTGGGCCCGGTGGCCGCACATGCAGACCGGCGGCAGCGGCTCCTCGACGCAGTCGCGGCTCTCGCGAGCCATGAAGCGCTTGACGATGCGGTCCTCGCCGGAGTGGTAGCTGATCACCGCCAGCCGCCCGCCGGGACGCAGCGCGGCGAGGGCACCGGCGAGGGCCGGGGCAAGCACCTCGAGCTCCCGATTGACGGCGATGCGCAACGCCTGGAAGGTGCGCGTGGCCGGGTGGATGCGCCCGCGGTCGGCGTGGCCTGCGGGAGCCGCCTCGCTCGCGACCCGGGACAGGTCGGCCGCGGTCACGAGCCGCCCTTCCGCACGCGCCGCCAGGATCGCCGTCGCGATGCGGCCTGCACGGCGTTCTTCACCAAACGCCGCGAGGATTCCGGCGAGCTCTCGCTGCGACGATCGGTCGATGAGGTCGAGGGCCGATAGACCACGATCTTCATCGAATCTCATGTCCGGCGGCGCATCGGCCGCGAAGCTGAAGCCGCGTCGGGGGTCGGCCAGCTGATAGCTGGAGAGGCCAAGGTCGAAGAGGACGGCATCGAGCGGGATGAGGCCGGCCGCGCCCGCCTCGTCGTAGAGGGCCGCGAAGTTCGCCTGCCGCAGGACGACCCGATCGCCGAAGCGGGCGAGGGTGCGGTGCGCCTCCAGGATGGCCGCCCGATCGGCGTCGAGGCCGAGCAGACGGCCATCCGGAGACGTGGCCTCCAAGAGCCGCTCGGCGTGCCCACCGCCGCCGACCGTGCAATCTGCGACGGAGCTGCCGGGAGCCACCGCCAGCGAGGCAAGAACCTCGTCGACGAGGACCGGCAGGTGCCCTTCTCCCATTCGCGGTCGCACCTTTCGTGTCGGACGGCGGGCCGATCGGCCCGGAGACGCATGAATGGAGGGGTCGCGGCGTGCGTCATCTCGTCGCGCCCTCAGATCCCGAGATCAGCCAGGTGTTCGGCGAGCGCCTCCGGCTCGTTCTCGATCTTGGAGCGGTACGGCAGCCACGCTGCCGGAGCCCAGATCTCGAGTCGGTTGAGCGCGCCGACCACGATCACCTCTCCCTCCGCCAGGCCGGCGTACTCGCGCAGGTAGCCGGGGACCAGGATCCGACCCTGCTTGTCGAGCTCCACCTCAACCGCTCCGGAGGACATGAAGCGGCCGAACTCGCGGGCCTTGGCGTTCGTCAGCGGGAGCGCGCGGAGCTTGGCCGCCAGCTCATCCCACTCGTCACGCGGGAAGAGGCCGAGGCATTTGTCCAGCCAGCGTGCGAGCGTCGCGCCCTGCGCCAGGCGCGTCCGAAAGCGCACGGGGACGGCGACGCGACTGCGATCGTCGAGCGTGTGCCGGAATTCGCCGGTCAGGAAGGAGGACGGTTGCATGCGCGGTGTCTACCACTTCTCCCCATCTACCCCCACTTTGGGCCACAGGGCGCCATTCTACAGGGCGGGGGCAGCACGTCAAGGGATTTCCGCGCTCGAAGGACCGGACGATGGTCCTGGGACCCCGCTCAGGCTCCGAAATGGCCTGGCCCGGCATGGCGCCGGAGGATCGGCTTAGATTTGGTCAGGTCTGGTCGTCGGGCAGGACAACATAGCGCAGCTGGCCATCGGACCCCTGATACACCTTTCGGATGAGGAACGCCCCCGACTGGCCGTGGATGTAGGAGAGGCCGGTATTGCCGCCCTCGGTGGTGCGCCAGTGCAGGAGGCCATTGGGCGCCACGATCCGATCGACCGGAGCGCGCGAGAAGCGGCTGTAGGAGGCGACCTCCTCTCGGACCACCGTCCCCTGCGCGTCGATCTCGAAGATGGGGTTCTGGCCCGCCAGCACCGTCACCTCGTAGCCGATGAAGGTATCGCCGGGGAGCGGGGTCGGGTCCGGCTTGGGCGTCTCCGGGAACGGGGTATGGCTCGCAGGCGCGGAGGTCGACGATGCCTCGCCGCTCGGTGTCGCCACCGCAGTCGCGCTCGACTGGCTGCTGGCTGTCGGCGATGGTGACGGCGACGGCGATACTGCCGTGGGGCCCCTCAGCAGCAGGAGGGCGCCACTGGCGCCAGCGACCGCCAGCAGCAGCACCAGCCCGATCAGCAGGGGGAGGCGGCCACCGCCGCGTCCGCCCCTGGCCGCGGGCGGAGTCGGCGGGGCCGGCGGGGCCGGCGGTGCCGGCCGTCTCACCGGCGGCAGCGGCCGGCGCAGCGCCTCGAGCTCTTCGGTCGGAATGACCAGCACGCCGCGCAGGTAGCGCGGGCAGTTGCCGTAGCCGCGGCCCAGGCAGACCCGCTCCTGTTGCTCGGCTGAAAGCTCGACCGGGTCGCCGAACGCGTAGCAGCGATGCTCCCGGGTGAAGCCGTCGTGGTACTCGGTCTGCGAGGTCGCCAGGCCCAGGAAGGGGCAGATCTGCTCGGGACGCTTGGCGAGCTCCTCGAAGAGCGCGCGCCGGCTCACCTCGCGTTGAGCCTCCTCGCGGCGCTCCCGGTTGCGACGCCCGAACAATGTCTTGGCGACCTCGTCTCGTTCTACCGCCACTGCGGCCCAGCCCCTCATCGAGTGTAGCGCGCCGACGATCGGGGACGCATCGACCGGCCGGGGTGGTACCAACGCCCCATTGAGTCGGGTGGGCGTTCGTCCCTACGCTCCTCGCAGGCCGGTCACCACGCCACCCCGGTCAGCGAGGGGAAGGCAAAGCATGGCGGTCGAACCGCTCGATTCCAGCGCGCGGGCGCCGATCCCCCGCCAGGGGCGGATCCGTCGCTGCCGCGTGCGCCACGTCGGGATCCTGCCGGCCGGTGACGGTCCGCGCGT
>JBGQCU010000059.1:0-11652 GCA_041495495.1 Candidatus Limnocylindria bacterium | reverse complement strand
GGCGGGCCGAGAAGCCGGTCGGCCACATGATCCGATACCGCTCGCCGCTGCCCACGAGGTTGAACACCATCGCGTCGCCATCTCGCCCAACCCGAAGCGCAGGCGCGAGAGCCGCCTGGCACCCGAATCCCCGCGGGGGCCACCACTGCCATGGCGCGGTCACCAACGTCAACTGCGTTGCTCCGGGGGGCAGTGCGGCGGGCCGCGGCGGTCCGAGCAGCAGGAGGACAGCCACCAAGGAGGCAGCAATGGCAACGACAAGCCAGCCGACCCTCCGCCTCACAACGTGCATCTCCTCAAAAGGCGCTGACCGGCACGGTGGAGATCACCGGACTTGACGAATGCCACCCCAGCGCGGGCAACGGCAGACTACGCCGGCGGATCAAAGACTCGTAACGACCATGGAAGAGTGTCGTCAAACCGCTCGCCGGCCCGCGTATAGCGAACCCGAATCCCGTTAATCGATCCTTCGGACTGGCCTGTCCTCACAATACCGATCAGGAGCTGCAGATGGCGACTCGTTCCACCGAGCGGTGGAATTACTGAGCTGTCGAGCGGTTGGGTCCTGACCCCATCGGGCGGAAACCCATAGCCGAGCCCAATGGACCCGTCCCTGTCCGGATCATTGGCCAGAATACCGATTACATCGAGGCCTTCGACATCGACCAATTCGACCGACTCGATGTCAATCGGAGCAGCGGAATCGTTGGGAGGCAAGACTACGCCCCAAGTCCCGGGTGAGCCGGCAGACAACGGAAACCCTGCCTCGAACTCGACAGCCTGCTGAGAAAGCGGGCCGCCGGACTTATACGTGTTGGCAAGCCAGAACGTCCCGAGTGCGACTATCGCTGCCGCGAGTCCAACTCCGAGCCAAACCGGGGGACGCCGTATCACCGAATCATGGCACTCGTGGCAACGCCGCACGAACACGCCCGACGGTGGTGGTGAATGAGCCGACGACTGTGAGGTCAGGACCGAAGTAGGGGGCCTGCCGCTGGCAGGCGTCGAAGGGGTTGCGCAGCAGGGCGCAGCCCGGAACCCATGTGAGCAGGGTGACCAACGCCAGGCGACGGATGTTCATCCGATCTTGTTTCCAGACGGCGAACGGATTCTATCAGTCAAGATTCGGCATCCCTGCTGCCGGCATTGGCCTTCGTCACCGAGGCTGATCGGGCCATCGGTCCTGAGCAAGTGGGCGATTCGGCTCTGACCGGCCGCGGCGCCACAGTTCAGAGTGACCTGGCAGCGCCGGACGGGTGCTAGAGTCCGGCTGCTCGCCAACGTGAGGAATGGAGATGCATTACCACCGAGGGCTCCTCTTCTGGGGCCTCGCGCTCATCACCGGCGGGGCCGTGGCGCTCGCCACCCAGCAGGGCTACATCGACCGCGACGTGCTCGCTGGGGCGTGGCGGCTGTGGCCGCTGATCCTGGTCGCCATCGGCCTCTCGATCCTGCTGTCGCGAACGCCGGCGGCCATCGTCGGCACCATCGTCACGGCACTGGTCGTGGGCACCGCCGGCGGGGCCCTGATCGCGGTCGGGCCGGGTGTGGCCGCCTGCGGCGGCGCGGACCCAACCGATCTGACGACACGCCATGGCACCTTCGACAGCACGGCCAGCGTCCAGCTCGCCTTCAACTGCGGCACCCTGAATGTGGGGATGACCAACAACGATCAATGGACCGTGGCCAGCGGCCACAACGGCGGGTCGGACGCGCAGATCAGCTCCGACTCCAACCGTCTCGAGGTCCGCTCCCCCAACGACAGCTGGTTCGACAGCGGGCGGCAGCGGTGGAACGTGGCGCTGCCAGGGGCGACCAGCTACCAGCTCGACATCACCCCCAACGCCGCCGACACGACGGTCCACCTGACGGGTGGTCGGTTCACGTCGGTGTCGGTCCAGCCGAACGCGGGCTCGGTCTTCCTGGACCTGACCGACGCGACGGTGGACGACCTGAGCCTGTCGCTTAACGCCGGCTCGGCCTCGGTTGTCATCGGCTCCGGCGTGGACCCGCACCGCACTCATCTCGCGGCACACATGAACGCGTCGCTGAGCGTGAATGCCGGATCGATCGAGCTGTGCACCACCGGTGACGTCGCCCTCCAGGTGACGAGCGATCCAAACATCACCTTCTCGACGAACCTGGACGGCTCCAACCTGGTGAAGGCCGGCAATACCTGGTCGAGCGCGGGCTATGCGAACGCCTCCGCGCAGGTGCAGATCCAGCTCAGCGGCAATGCCGGCAGCTTCACCCTGAACCCGGAAGGAGGCTGCTCATGAACCGCCGCCTGTACAAGTCCCCCAGCGAGCGGGTGATCAGCGGGGTCGCCGGCGGCGTCGCCGAGTACCTCGACATCGACCCCTCCGTCGTGCGCGTGGTGTGGGCCCTGCTGGCCCTCATCACCGGCGGGGTCTTCTTCGTCCTGTACATCGTGATGTGGATCGTGGTGCCGGAGGGGCCCGAGCCAGCGGTCATCCCGGGAGAGGGCGCGGAGGGTGCCGACCCGGTCACTGGCCAGCCGGGCGCCGCGAGCCCGTCGACCTGGTCCGCCACGTCCCGGCACCGGGCCCGGCGACACTCAGGGGGCGGGTCGTGGGTCTTCGGGCTGATCCTGATCGGGACGGGGCTCTACTTCCTCGCCCGCGAGTATTACCCCGCGGTCAACGTCGACCGCCTCTGGCCATTGGGGCTCGTCCTGCTGGGCGTGCTCCTGCTGCTGGTCGCCGTCAGGCGCCGGCCCGCCTGACCCCGAAGCCGCCGCGCGGGCGGCGAACAGGTCGCGTCCGAAGAGGGCGAACGCGGCCGCGCCCAGCGAGACCATGGTGCCGATGGCCAGCTTGAACGCATCGGCGCTGATGAGCGGCCCCCGATCGCCGGTCGGCGGGTTGGGGAACTGGAACGCGTAGTTCCACGGCGCCAGCGCGCGTGCCGCGTTGACGTACCAGTCCGGCATGGCCAGCGCCGAGCCGAGCGGGAAGATGAGCAGGCCGGCGATCACGGTGGCGACCAGGAAGGCGATCGCCAGCGACCGATACGCCCACGATCGCAGCCCTTCGTCGACCAGGTAGGCGATCGCGATCATCGTGAACAGGACCGCGGTGAAGTAGTGGTACTGGAAGGTGGCCCGCTCGATCCGGGTCCAGGGCAGGTACTGGAACGCGAAGGCCCCGAGGAGCAGAACCAGCGCCAGTGACCGGCGGCGCCAGGCCAGGATCGCGCACCACAGCATGGCCGGGATGCCGGCCCAGAAGAGGATCGGGTTGCCGCCGTTGTAGATGACCGCCAGCAGGCGGTTGTCGAACGAGTGGCTGTAGAACCAGACCGGCTTCAGGTCGAGCGGCCAGCTCCACCACGGCGAGGCGGCGGGATGCCCTGCCTGCAGGCCGAAGTGGTAGCCGAACATCTGTGACTGGAGCTCGTCGAGCGACCAGCCGTAGCCGGGGCCCTGGTTGACGGTGGCGATGGCGTGCCCCAGCTGGAGGTACGGGATATAGGCGATGAAGTACACCAGCAGCGGGACGACCAGCAGGCAGGCGGTGACCCACGGCCAGGCGAAGCCGGCCATCTCGCCGGGCATGAACCAGCGACGGTCGCTGCCCGGACTCCGCCACGAGCGCAGGGCGCGCGCGACCATCAGCAGCCCGGCCACCGCCAGCATGATCCAGGCCGGCCAGGCGGCCTGCGCGCCGCGGGCCAGGAAGGCGAAGAGATACTCCACCGCGCTGCGCGGCGTGCGCCCTTCGACGGTGAGATAGGCGATCGTGAAGGGCAGGCCGACGGCAACGCCCACCACGGCGATCGCCGGCATGGCCCACAGGTCGTCGACGGCGAGGCGGATCGGCTTGCGCCAGACGAGCACCAGGGCCAGCAGCAGCGCCAGCGCGCAGACGGCCAGGAACGACCACGGCGCACCGACCCCGGCCACGATGGTCAGGAAGCCGATCCCAGCCACCAGCACGAATCGGCCGAAGTGGGATCGGGCCAGGACCAGCACCCAGAGCCCGATGAGGGCGTACCAGCCGACCCACTTGGTGGCCGCAGCCAGACCGATCAGGACGCCGACCATCGGCAGCGCCCACCAGGCGCTGCGGCCCCATCGGCCCGACCAGATCTGCCAGAAGACGGCGTAGGCGGCCAGGATGAACACCGCCACGAAGATGTCGTTCATGGCGATCCGGCTCATCACGTAGCTCATCCCGTCGAAGGTGACGAAGAGGGCCGCCAGCACGGCGATCCGCCGCCGCGAGAAGAGCGTGGCGGCGAAGAGGTAGATGATCCCGACCAGGAGCGCGCCGAAGATGATGCCGGCCAGTCGCCAGGCGAACGCATTGCTGCCGGCGTCGATCGAGACGAGCCGGCCCGCGCCGGCCGCCGCCGAGGTCGAGACGAGCAGGAGCTCGTGGTCGTCGGTCTGCGACTGGTCCGAGATGTCAAAGCCGATCGCCAGCGGATCGCCGGGCAGCGCCGTGGTGTCGAAGGTCGCGAAGCCGGCGCTCTGCACCCCGCCGTTGCCGAGCGGCTGCACCGTCCACACCACCGGCGCCCCGCTGCCGTGCTCGTGGCCGGCGACGTAGACGATGTTGGCGACCTCCTGCCAGCCGATCGCGACCGCGGTGCCGGGGAGCGGCACGGTGTCGATCAGCTGCACGTTCTCGTCAAAGACGGTCAGCCCGCCCTGCACCGGGCCGTGCTCGTTGTCGGCCGGCAGCGGGCCGACCGGGATCCAGATCTGGAGGCTCTTGCCGCTGCCCTGGACCATGAGCGGGCCGACCGCCCTGGCGTCGAGCGGTATCTCACCGTCCGTGCCGGTGAGGTTGGTGTCCGGCTTCATGGTGGCGCCGTCCAGCACCACCAGGGTGCCGCGGGCCCGGTCGATGGCCACCACCCGGGCGCCGGTCGCCGTGCCGCTGCCGGCCGGCACGTAGCCGATCCCGCTCGCCGCCAGCGTCGAGGTGCCCAGCGGCGCCCCGGACTGGCGCTCGACCTCCACGATGCCGTCCGGCCCGCCGAAGAGAACCACGGCCTGCCCCTCCGGCACCACGATCTGGGTGACGCCCGACAGGCCCGTCTCGATCTGCGCCACGCCGGGCGGCGGGCCGCGCTCGCCGAGCCGGCCGAGGAAGGCGGTCAGGTCGTAGGCGGAGACGGTTCCGCTCCCCGCCAGCCCGACGAGAAGCCGGTTGCCGGCCTCGTCATACGCCAGGCTGGCGACGTGGCTGGGGGCGTTCCAGGACGAGACGAGAGCGCCGCTGAGCACCTCGCGCGCCTCGATCCGATCGTTCCCCGACGAGGTGAACGCGATGGAGGAGACGCGCGTGGAGGCCGTGCGCTGCGGCGCAACCGCCAGGGAGGTCGCCGGAGCCTGGAGATCGGTCCCGCCGACCACCTTGTTGGGATCGTCGAGGACGATGCCCGCCGCGATCAGGTACTTGGCCAGCGGTGGGTGGGTCCACTCGTAGGTGTCGCGGGTCCAGCCCTCCTGCCAATCGGCGAGCCACTCGGTGGCGGAGCGCGCGTGGTAGACCTCGTCGAAGTGGGTGTGCCGCGGCAGCTCCAGCCGCCACAGCCGGAAGAAGAAGGCGAGCAGCACCAGGCCGGCCAGCAGCAGCAGGTCAAGCCGGTCAAGGCGGCGCCGAGGCTCGTTGCGATAGGGGTCATCCGGATCGCGGCGCAGCCAGGAGGGGAGGCGATCCGACCAGGGTCGCGGGGGCGGCCCGACGGGGGCGGTGGCGACCGCGGGGAGCCCGACCGGCGCGTCGCTGGCGGGCCATGGCGCCTCCGGCTCCGCGGCGAGCGGTGGCGGGAGGCCCAGCCTCTCGGCGATCGCCCCGCCGGCGGGCAGCATCGGCTCCAGTGCCGTCTCGCGGCCACCGATCGCCATGCGGGCCGCCTGGGTCAGCAGCCAGGCCAGCGCCAACACGATCATGAAGGAGAGGAGATAGATGCCGGTGTCGTTGAAGATGGCCGTCGCGAGGAACGGGTCGCGCGGCATAGGCGTGCCGAAGAGGCCCGGGTTCAGGACGGTGGGACCCGCGAACGACCAGTCGGCGGTGTAGACCCAGTACACGTTGGCGAAAAAGGAGAGCGTCAGCACGCCATACAGGACGGCCCAGCGCCACGAGCGGGCGACGAGCGGGGCGGCGAGGGCCAGGGCCGGGAAGAGGTAGCGCTCGTGCACCCGGGTCGGGAGCACGAAGAAGGCGACGGCCAGCACCAGCGCACCGACCAGGAGCCCGGCGGGATCGTCGCGGCGGGCGATCTGCCACAGGGCGATCAGAGCGGCCGCGGCAAACAGCAGCGTCCCGACCAGCTGCCAGGTGACGGGCGTGCTGCCGAGCATGAAGGCGACTCCCTCGCCGCTTCCGCAGGTCGGAGGGGCGACGTCGCAGCCCCAGCGCAGCGTGTTGCCCAGGCCGGTGAACGGGTTCCGCCACAGGTTGAAGCCGTTGATGGTGAGGCCCTTGTAGGTGTCCGTCGCCTCGAGGAACTTGTCGACCAGGCTGTGCCCGGGGTCGGCTGGGCTCCAGATGCTGAATCCGAACGGCAGGATCAGCAGGAAGAGCGACCCGATCCCCGCCGCCAGCGAGCTGAGGACCCGCACCGGGTCGGCCCGTCGTTCTTGCATCGGGTCCGACGAGCGACCGAGCAGGTGGCGCTTGATCCCGACGATTGCCACCACCGGCAGCAGGAACCCGAACTGGAACTTCACGAGCATCGCGAGCACTGCCCCGACGGCCGCCGCCTCCGTCCAGCCGCGCGCCAGCAGGTAGAGGGTCCCCACCGCGGCCAGCGCCCCGACCGAGTCGACCTGCCCCCACACCGACGAGTTGAAGATGGTGCCGGGGTTGAACATGTAGATGACGGCCGCCACCAGCCCGATCCGCTCGCCGCTCCACGAACCGAGCCACCGGCTGCCGAAGCGCCGGCAGTAGCTGAACAGGAGCCAGGCCACCCCGGCGTCGGCCAGGATCCCCGGCACCTTGACCAGTCCGGGGGTGATGAGCAGGCCGACGACGGGCCGCAGCCACGCGCCGACCGATCCGATCAGCCACAGCACGTACATGTAGCCGGGCGGGTAGTCGCCGAAGTAGCCGGGAGCGTAGAACTGGCCCGGGCCGCCGGAGGCGAGGCGCTGGGCCCAGGCGGAGAAGTCGCCGACGTCGATGCCGAAGCCGCTGAGCGGCATGTAGAGGCCGCCGATTGCGGCGCGCAGCAGGACGCCGAGCACGATCAGGATGGCGACCAGGGTCGCGGAGTCGAGCGGCAGGCCGCGTTCGATGGGCCTCGCGCCCCGCTCCCTGACGGAGTCGCGGGTCATCGGTGGCGGCACCTCGTCATCGGCGCCGGCGTGGGTCGGTCGGCAAGGTGGCCGAGAGTATACATCCGGCTCCCTGACGGTCCCGGGCGGCGGTCGGTTGCGCTAGGGTTGGCCGGTGACCGATTCCCAGCCGCCCGGCCGCCCGCGGCTGACCTTCTTCTTCCCCGCCTACAACGAGCAGGAGAACATCGAGCGGACGGTCGAGCGGGCGCTGGCCGAGATCGGTCCGCTCGTCCCCTCGATCGAGGTCCTGGCGGTCGACGACGGCTCGACCGACCGGACGCCGGAGCTCGCCGACGCGCTCGCCGCGGCCGACCCCCGGGTGCGCGTCCACCATCAGCCGAACCGCGGCTATGGCGGCGCGCTCAAGGCCGGCTTCGAGAACGCCCGCGGGGAGCTGATCTGCTTCTCGGACGGAGACCTTCAGTTCGACCTGAAGGAGATGGCGCGCCTGCTCGATCGGCTCGCCGATGAGCGCAAACCGGTCGACGGGGTGATCGGCTTTCGGATCACGCGGCAGGACCCGTTCCACCGCATCTTCATCGCCAAGACCTACAACGCGATCGTATCGGTCGCCTTTGGCCTGCGCGTGCGCGACATCGACTGCGCCATGAAGCTCTTCCGGCGCGAGGTCTTCGACGGCCTGCGGCTGGATGCCGAGGGACCGTTCCTGTCGGCCGAGCTGCTGATCAAGCTGCGGGCGCGCGGCGTGCGCGTGGCCCAGCTCGGGGTGAACCACTACCCGCGGGCGGCAGGCACCAATACCGGGGCAAGCTTCGGGAAGATCCTGCGCACCTTCCGCGACCTGGCGAAGCTGCGCTGGGACCTGTGGACGAAGCGCGACGAGGTGCTCGGCCGTAAGGGCTGAGCCGGTCAGGCCCCCAGCTCTTCGGTCGGCGGGCCCTTTTCGCCGCCCTCCAGGTCGACGTCGAGCGAGTTGACGAACTCGCGGAAGACGGCCAGCGTCTCGTCCGGCTCGTCGCCCGGCCCCGCGCGGTCCGGCTCCACGCCGGCCTCGTCCAGCACCCGCTCGTCGACGTAGATGGTCGAGCCGGTGCGGACCGCCACCGCGATGGCGTCGCTGGTGCGCGAGTCGATCTCTGCCTCTCCCCCGTCGGCCGTCTCCAGGTAGAGCCGCGCGTGGAAGGTGCCGTCGGTCACGTGGGTGACGACCACGCGGCTGATGCTCGAGTTGAGCGCCGCCACGATGCTGACCAGCAGGTCGTGGGTCAGTGGCCGCTCCGCGTTGAGGCCCTGGAGGCGCATGGCGATGGCGTTCGCCTCGGATGGACCGATCCAGATCGGCAGATACCGCTCGCGGTCGGACTCCTTCAGGATGACCACGTGCTGGCTCGAGAGCATGTGCACCCTCACGCTCTCGACGACCATCTCGATCAGGCGCACCCCGGGATTCACGGTCCGATTCTAGATGAGGCTACTCGAGGACGACGCGGACGATCCGTGTCGTGGTCAGGAGGTAGGCGACCGGCGGCCCGTCGGCGACGGAGGCGACGCTGAGGGCAAGCACGTGGTCGAGCAGGCCGGCGGTGGTGCCGACGCGCGGAGCCAGCCACTGTCGCACGAAGGCGCCGTCGGCGCGCTGGAAGGCGATGATGCGGGCGTTGGCCGCGTCGTAGACGTAGAACATGTCCCGGTCGCCGATGGTGGCGCCGTCGATGAGGCGGTAGTCGAGCGTCGGTCGCAGGCTGGCGTCGGGCGGTGGGTCGAGCGAGTAGTTCTCCTGGCTCACGGGGGTCCCGAAGTTGACGCGGGTCACGGTGCGGGCCTGGAGCAGCCACAGGTTGGCGTCCACGAACAGGTCTCGCGCCTCGGCCGGCGGGAGGTCCGGTGTCTCGACCAGGAACGGCTCGGGGAGGGCCGGGTAGCGCACCGGGACGACGTCGGCCGGCGACCACTTGACGACCTCGCCGCTGCCCGCATCGACCAGGTACAGGTTGAAGATCTCGAGCGGTGGCCGATGCTGGAGCGCCGCCAGCAGCCGGCTCGCGGCCGCCACCGCGCCGAGCCCCTGCAGGCTGAGCCGATGCGGCGTCTGCCCAACCAGGTCGAAGCGCCAGGCCTGCCGCGCGCGGTCGACCACGACCACGTCGGTCGCCGCTGTGGCGATCATCCACGGGGCGCCGGCCGTCATGCCGTCCACCTTTTGCCCGGACCGATACACCACGGTCGCCTCCCCGCTCGTCGGATCGACGCGGATCACGCGCCCGCGGCCGACCTCGGCGACCCACAGCGAGCCGTCGCTCGCCTGCACCATGTCAATCGGGTCGACGCCGGTGAAGCCGACCGCCAGGTCGGCAACCGTGGCCGCCTCTCCGAGCCGCCCCACCGCGAAGACGGCGTCCAGGCCACGGTCGACGCGGGTCATGAGGGGATCGAGCGCGGCCGCCGGCACCCCCGCGTCCGAGGCGCGCCCCACGGCCGCCAGCGCGTTCTCCAGGAGCCCCTCCGCCCGCGCCGGATCGCGGTCGACCAGGTCCCGCCCGGCCACGCGCTCCTCCACCGTGCTTAGCAGCTGGAGCGCCTCCCCGATCGCCGAGTGGGCGATCGAGGCGCGCAGGATGGCATCGGTCGGTCGCGCGTTCGGCAGGCTGGCCACGCTCGCGCCGACCGCCAGCAGGGCCGCGACCGCACCGATCCCCAGCATCCCGCGGCGGCGGCGGCGGCTCTCCTCGCGCAGGGCAGTGCGAGGGATGCTGGTCGGGTAGCGGGGGTGCCGGCGCGGAACGAAGGCGAGGAGCATGTTCGTGCCGACCAGCAGGCCCCTAGCGGCGGCGGCCTGCGCGGCGTCGATCGCGTCGCCGCAGCGATGCAGGAAGTGCCCGATGGCATCGGCCAGCGGGACCGGGCTGCGGTCCGGCAGTCCGGCCAGCTCCTCGTGCGGATGCACCGGCTCGAGGTGATGGGTGGCGGCCGTCGCGGACAGCTCGACCATCTCGATCGCCAGCAGCCCGTCGGACCCGCGCCCTCCGCGGATTGCGAAGAGCTGGTGGAGGTGCTCGACCGCGGCCGTGGGGCGGAGGGAGGCGAGGGCGCCCTGCACTTCGTCGATGCCGACCACTCCGGCCACGTTGCGCGACACGAGGGCCAGGCGGTCGCCGACGGCCAGCTCGCCTTCCCAGGTGTAGGGCTGGATCTCGAGCGCCTCACCGAGCGAGTCCGCGACCCGACGTTCCCGCAGGCGGGGGTCCTCCTCCTCCACCGACGGTGGCGGTGGCAGCTCGAACATGCGCCCTTCCCGCACGATCACCGCAGCCGCGGGCCCGAGCTTCGCCACGTGGCCCTCGCGGCCGCGGACAACCAGCGCAGCGACGCTCACGCCACCCCGCCTGGTCAGGCCGAGCCGAGCCCGCTGGTGGTAGAGCAGCCGATTCGCGGCTGCCAGCGCCTTCGCGATCGAGCCGGTCGCGCCGGCCGACAGGTCGTAGTAGTAGTCGCGCTCGATCGCCTCGAGCGCCTCGGCGGCGGCGCGTCCCAGGGCCGGGTCGCTGCCGGTTACCTGTGCGAGCAGGAAGAGGCTTCCCTTGGTGCGCACCTCGGCGCCCATCGTCGGCTGGCGGAAGCGGACCAGGTCGAGGGAGTCGCTGGCGCGCTCCTCGGCAGCCAACAGACCGATGCGGGTGGCCAGGCGACTGCTCATCGGGATCCGGCGGGGCTCGAGCGAGGGACGGCGACGAGCTCGATTATAGGGAGCGATCGCCCCCCGATCGTGCCACTGAGACGGCGACGCGCGCGATCACCAGGCCCGCCCCGGGGCGCCCCTGCATGCGCCGGTTGACGGCCTCGACGAGCGCCTCGGCACGCAGGTTCAGCTCCTGGGCCAGGATCGGCTCGGAGGCCTCCACCCGTGCCGTTCCGGCGTCGACCGAAATGACGCGCGACACCATCCCGCCGCGCTCCAGGCCGGCAGAGTCGACCACCTCCTGCCAGGCCAGGCGGACCTGGGCCAGCGCGATCTGCTCGGCGGCTCCCGGGCCGATGCAGGCCAGCAGGGCCCGCTGCACGGCGCTGGCGGCCTCTTCGCTGCGGCTCATGCCACGCGCGGCGCCTGGGAGAGGCGACCGTCGCCGACCTGCCAGATCGTCACGCCCCTGCGGCCGGTGGGCAGCGACGCCAGGTCGGCCATCGTTACCAGCACCTGGCCGCGCTCCAGCAGGAGCGCCAGGGAGCGCTCCGAGCGGTCGGCGTCCAGCTCCGAGAAGATGTCGTCCAGCAGCACGATCGGGGTGGGGGCGCCATCGGCCCCGAGCAGGTCGGTCTCCGCAAGCTTGAGGGCCAGGATGATCGTGCGCTGCTGGCCGCGGCTGGCATGCGTG
>JBGQCU010000058.1:0-11696 GCA_041495495.1 Candidatus Limnocylindria bacterium | reverse complement strand
GCACCCAGTTTGGTCGCCCGATTGCCCAGCAGGAGATGATCCAGGCCATCCTGGCGGACGCCGCCGTGGCGGTCGACGCGTCCCGGCTCTTGACCTGGCGCGCGGCGCGACTGCGCGACGCCGGCGGCTCGATCATCGCGGCCAGCAGCATGGCCAAGATGTTCGCGTCGGACACCGCCATGCGCGTGGCCACCGACGCGGTGCAGGTCTACGGCGGCGCAGGCTACTCCCGCGACAACCCGGTGGAGCGGTTCATGCGCGACGCCAAGGGGGCGCAGATCTACGAGGGCACCAACCAGGTCCAGCGGCTCATCATCGCGCAGCAGCTGATCGAGGAGATGCAGAGGTCCGACCGATGACCACGACCATGGCCCCCGAGGCTCCGATCGAGGCGGCCATGCCACGCCGCCTCGAGACCGAGATCGAGCCGCTGAACATTCCCGCCGAGCTGCGGGCCGACAGCCTGGTGGCGCTCGTCCACAACTCCATGCTGCGCAACCCGGAGAAGGAGGCCCTGCGCTGGAAGTTACCGAGGACGAAGCGCCAGCCCGGCGGCCCCCCGGAGGAGGAGCCGGCCGCCTGGACCAGCGTCAGCTACCGCCAGACCTGGGACTGGATCACCCAGGTGGCGATGGGACTGAAGCACCTGGGCATCCGCGATGGGGATCGGGTCTGCATCATGAGCCGCACCCGCCCCGCCTGGCTGGCGGCAGACCTCGGGTCGCTGTCGCTGGGAGCGGTGAGCTGCCCGATCTACCCGTCCGTCGAGCCGAACCAGGCCGCGTACATGATCAACAACGTCGGCGCCAGGCTCATCTTCGTCGAGAACCTGCAGCAGGCGGCCAAGATCGACCAGGTGCGGGCGGACTGCCCGACCCTGGAGCACGTGGTGGTGATCGATGACCGCGGCCGGCTGCCGGACGGTGCGATCAGCTTCGACGACATCTTCGACCTGGCCACCGCCGACCCCGGCGAGATCCGCGAGTGGACGGAAACCTGGTCCGGCTACGGCCGTGACAAGGTCGCGACCATCGTGCACACGTCGGGCACCACCGCCAACCCGAAGGGCGTGGTCCTGACCCACGGCAACATCCTGCACAACTTCGAGGGCGGGGTGCAGGCGGTCGACTTCAACGAGAACGACCTGTTCCTGTCGTTCCTGCCGCTTTCGCATATGACGGAGCGGGCAGCCGGCCAGATCGTGCCGCTCGGGCGCGGATGCACCATCGCCTACGCGGAGCCCGCGATCGAGCGGCTGGCAGCCAATATGGCCGAGGTGCACCCGACCGTCATGGTCGCAGTGCCGCGCCTGTATGAGCGCCTCTACGCCCGCGTCGTCTCGACCGTCGAGGCGGGACCCGGCCTGCGCAGGAAGATCTTCGACTGGGCGCTGGGGCTGGGCCGTGCCAAGTACGCCAACCACGTAGCCGGACGCCCGAACTCGGCCTGGCTGCGCCTGCAGCTGGCGGTGGCCGATCGGCTCGTCTTCCACAAGATCAAGGCCCGCACCGGCGGTCGGGTTCGGTACTTTGTCTCCGGCGGCGCGCCGCTGTCACAGGAGATCGGCGAGTTCTTCTATGCCATGGGCATGCTGATCCTGGAGGGCTACGGGCTGACCGAGACGGCCCCCCTGCTGACCATCAACCGCCCGGGCGATTTCAAGTTCGGGACGGTCGGCAAGCCGGTACCGGAGACCCAGATCCGGATCGACCCGGTCAACGGCGAGGTCCTGGCCAAAGGCCCGCAGGTGATGCTCGGCTATCTCAACCAGCCGGAGGAGACGGCGAAGGTGATCGACGCCGATGGCTGGCTGCACACCGGCGACATCGGTGAGATCGACCCAGAGGGCCGCATCATCATCACGGATCGGCTCAAGAACATCATCGTCCTCGGGAACGGTAAGAACGTGGCGCCGGCGCCGATGGAGATCGCCATCCTGACCAGCCGCTACATCGCCCAGGCGGTCATCCTGGGCGACAACCAGCCGTACACCGGCGTGCTCATCGTCCCCGACTTTGACCAGGTGGCGACCTGGGCCGCGGCCAACGGAGTGGCGGAGGAGGCCCACGAGCTCCTCATCGAGGAGAAGGCCGTTCAAAAGCTGGTCGAGGGCGAGGTAAAGGCCAAGCTGGATGGGTTCGCCATCTACGAGCGCCCGCGCCGCGTCGCGCTCCTGCCGCGCCTGCTGTCAGAGGAGGAGGGGGAGCTGACCCCGTCGCTGAAGATCAAGACGCGAGTGGTGGTGGCGAACTGGGCCGACCGGGTCGCCCACCTGTTCGGCGAGGACGGGAAGGAGTAGCGATCCCGCGCCGCCACCCTGACCGCCGATGAGCTGCTCTCGGGGTACCATCCGCCCATGACCGACGTCTTCATCCTCTCCGCCGCCCGGACACCGATCGGCAAATTCGGGGGCGGCCTCTCAACGGTCCCTGCCACCGAGCTGGGCGCAACGGCGATTCGGGCCGCCGTTGCACGTGCGGGCATCGCGCCGGAGCGGGTCAACGAGGTCTTCATGGGGCAGGTGCTGCAGGCCGGCGCCGGCCAGGCCCCGGCGCGCCAGGCGGCGCTCCGCGCCGGTTTGCCCGACAGCGTCTCCGCCACCACCATCAACAAGGTCTGCGGTTCCGGGCTCAAGGCCGTGATGCTCGGCGCCGCCTCGATCCGAGCCGGGGACGCGGACGTGATCGTGGCGGGCGGGATGGAGAACATGAACCTGGGGCCCTACCTGCTCCCCGGCGCGCGCGCCGGCTACCGGCTGGGCAACGCCGAGCTGGTCGACAGCACCGTCCACGACGGCCTGTGGTGCGCGATCTGCGACGTGCACATGGGCATTCACGCCGAGCGGGTCGCAGCCAAGCACGAGGTGAGCCGCGCCGCCCAGGACGAATTCGCGGTGCGGTCGCACCAGCGCGCCCTGGCCGCCATCGCGGAGGGTCGCTTCGCCGACGAGATCGTGCCGGTCGAGGTGCCCGGCAAGAAGGGCCCGACCCTGGTCGACACCGACGAGAACCCGCGTCCGGACACCTCGCTCGAGGCGCTGGCCCGGTTGAAGCCGGCCTTCCAGCCCGATGGCGGGACGGTCACCGCCGGCAACGCCCCCGGCATCACCGACGGCGCCGCCGCGCTGGTCCTCGCTTCGGAGGCGGCGGTGGCGCGCGACGGCCTGAAGCCGATGGCGCGGATCACCGGCTACGCACAGGCGGACGTGGCGCCGGAATGGCTCTTCGAGGCGCCGATCGATGGCGTGCGCCGCCTGCTCGAGAAGCTGGATCTGCACCTCGACGCCTTCGACCTGATCGAGATCAACGAGGCCTTCGCCGCGCAGGTGCTGGCCGATGGCAACGCGCTGGGCTTCGACTGGGATCGCGTCAACGTCAACGGCGGCGCCATCGCGCTCGGCCATCCGATCGGGGCCTCGGGCGCCCGCGTGCTCACCACGCTCCTCTACGAGCTGCGCCGTCGTGGCGGCCGGCGCGGCCTCGCCACCCTCTGCCTGGGCGGCGGAGGGGCGGTGGCGCTCGCAGTGGAGTCGGTCTAGCGCGCACCATTCGGCACGCGCCCAGATGACCTTCGGCTTATGACGCGCCGCCTTGACCCGCCCCTATAATCGGGCCGCTCGGGCTCCGGCCAGCTCCCGCACCGACATCAGCGGAGGCGCCGGCGCGCGACCTACTGGAGGCTCGAGAGCAGCACCCATGGCAAGTTCGAATCCGACTGCCGAGGCGCCGAACATCTGGGCCGTGGCCCAGGCGCAGTTCGATGCCGCAGCCGAGCAGCTCGGCCTGGACCCAGGCCTGCGCCGCGTGCTCCGCGTCCCGCAGCGCGAGCTCACCGTCCACTTCCCGGTGACCATGGACGACGGACACGTCGAGGTCTATACCGGGTTCCGCATTCAGCACAACGTCAGCCGCGGACCGGCCAAGGGCGGCATCCGCTATCACCAGGACGTGACCCGCGACGAGGTCGCCGCGCTGGCGATGTGGATGACCTGGAAATGCGCCGTCGTGAACATTCCCTTCGGCGGCGGCAAGGGTGGCGTCGTCGTCGATCCCAAGAAGCTCTCGATGCGCGAGCTGGAGGGCCTGACCCGACGCTTCACGACCGAGATCAGCCCTCTGATCGGGCCGGATCGGGACATTCCGGCGCCCGACGTCAACACCAACGCCCAGGTGATGGCCTGGATGATGGACACCTTTTCCATGCATCGCGGCTACACCATCCCGGGCGTGGTGACCGGCAAGCCGATCGCCATCGGCGGGTCGCTCGGTCGCAACGAGGCGACCGCGCGCGGCGCGGTCTACACCCTGCACCAGGCCAGCAGGGTGCTCAACCTGCCCCTCTCCGGGGCACGGGTCGCGATCCAGGGCTACGGCAATGCCGGCTCGATCGCGGCCGAGCTGCTGACCGCCGAGGGAGCGACGGTCATCGCCGTCAGCGACTCGAGCGGGGGCATCTTCAACGGCAAGGGGCTCGACCCGGCCCGCGTCGGGGCCTGGAAGAAGGAGCACGGCACGGTCGTCGGCTTTCCCGGCGCCGATCCGGTCAGCAACACCCAGATCCTGGAGCTCGACTGCGAGATCTTGGTGCCGGCCGCGCTGGAGAACCAGATCAGCGAGCACAATGCGCCGCGCATCAGGGCCCGCATCGTGGCCGAAGCGGCGAACGGGCCCACCACCCCGGAGGCAGACAAGATCCTGTACGACCGCGGCATCTTCGTGATCCCGGACATCCTGTGCAACGCCGGCGGCGTGACCGTGAGCTACTTCGAGTGGGTCCAGGACATGCAGTCCTTCTTCTGGACAGAGGCGCGCATCAATGAGAGCCTGCACGAGATCATGGACCGGGCCTTTGAGAGCGTGCATGCCATGAGCCAGCGTCACTCGGTCGACATGCGCACCGCCGCCTACATGGTGGCCGTGGCGCGCGTGGCGGAGGCGACGACGCTGCGGGGCCTCTACCCCTAGGCGGGGCCGCCCATGCTCGACCACGAAGAGCGCTTCTTGTTTCGCGAGGAGATCCTGAACCTGGCGAACGCGCTGGCGGAGCCGGGAGCGCTCGACAACGTCGAGGACCTGCTGGCCGACGTGACGACCTCGCCCCGCTTCGACAGCGACGTCTTCACGCTCGAGCGCTCGCTGCAGGTGATGCTCGGCAGCCGCGCCGGCTCGACTCTGGTGGGGCTGCTGACCGTCACCCGCGAGGTCTTCGACGAGGTCGGTGAGATCGGCCTGCCACCGGACACCCACGAGCGGCTGGTCGGCTGGCGCGCACGATTCGGGCTGGCGATCGACAACGCGCTCAACTTCCTGAACAACCCCGATGGGATCCAGGGGCACAACTTCGGCACGCAGCTGACGCATGCCGAGGGCGGGCTGACCCTTCAGGGCCGGCTGACCCTGGTCCGCTATAATAACGAGCCCCAGTTCTTCATCGCCGATGCCGACGTGCTGCTGAGCATGGCCGCCGACGTGATGGAGCGCCTCGGCGAGCACCTCGAGCCGGAGATGGTCGAGCCGGAGCTGGTGGCCCGCCTGCGCGAGGCGGTCGACCTGATCGAGCGGCGCGGCAAGCCGCGGGGATGAGCGCCGGCGCGCGCGTCTTCCTGGCGCATCTCTAGCCCGGATCGGCCTCGGCGGGGTAGCATCCCGCCCATGACCGCCACCCGGCCAGCCATCGATCGGCTTCACTTCACCGGCAACGACGAGGCCGATCGGCTGCTCGCCCGCGAGCCGCTCGCCCTCCTCATCGGCTTCGCGCTCGACCAGCAGGTGAGCGTTCAAAAGGCGTTCTCCGGCCCCGCCGAGCTGCGGCGTCGGATCGGCCACCTGGACGCGGCACGGATCGCCGCCATGGATCCCGCCGCCCTGGACGAGGTCTTCCGCCGACGGCCCGCGCTGCACCGCTTCCCCGGCGCAATGGCCGGAAGGGTGCAGGCCCTGTGCGCGCGGGTGGCGGCCGAGTACGGGGGCGATGCCAGTCGCGTCTGGACCGATGCGCGAGATGGTCCCGACCTTCAGGCGCGCCTGCTGGCGCTGCCGTCGATCGGCGACATGAAGGCCCGGTCGCTGATCGCGATCCTGGGCAAGCGCTTCGGCGTCCGGCTGCCCGGCCTCAAGGCGGTCATGCCCACCCACCCCACCCTCGGCGACGTCGACTCGGCCGAGGCGCTGGCCAGCTACCAGGCCAGCAAGCGGGCCTGGAAAGCGGCGCACCGGGCCGCGAGGGACTGACCCGGGCCCCCGATCACAAGGAAGGAGGCCGGACGTGGGCACTCGCCGGCCTCCTCGTGCGCCGCATCGCGACCGGTCGGTGGACCGGCGCGCGCGGTGACGGCAGCATCATACGAAGGCCACCCCCGACGTCACTAGTACTTTGTGGCCGGATGGGTTTCAGGCCACGTCCCAGGCGAGCGGCATGTTGTCGGTGAGCCGGGTGCGGCCGATCCAGACCGCCACCAGCGCCAGCGCCGGGCCGGTCACCCGGCGGAGCTCGACCAGGGTTGCGGCGTCCGCCACGCTGATGTAGTCGGGGCGTGCCATCGATTCGGCGGCGATCAGCTCGGTCATCCGCGCGCGCAGCACCTCCGCCGAGCGCTCGCCGGCGTCGTACGCCTCGCGCGCGGCGCTCAGCGCCGCGAAGAGGCAGGTCGCGGCATGCCGCTCCTCGATCGAGAGCTGGGCGTTGGCGCTCGAAAGGGCCAGCCCATCGGCCTCGCGCACGGTCGGGCAGACGACGACCTGCACGTTCATGAACAGGTCGCGCATCATCCGACGCAGGATCACGACCTGCTGGGCGTGCCGCTGGCCGAGGTACAGGCTTGCCGGCCCGACCAGGTGCAGCATCTTGAGCATGACCGTGGTCAGGCCGTCCAGGTGCCCGGGCCGCGAGGCTCCCTCGAGCTGGCGAGTGAGCCCCTCGACCGTCACGCGCGTCACGTCATCGGGCGGGTAGAGGGTCGACACCTCCGGCGGGAAGACGAGGTCGGCTCCGTCGCGCTCCAGCAGGGCGAGCTCGCGGTGCTCGTCACGATGCATCGGGCTCGACTCGTCGAGGGTGGGGAAGTCACCTGGATTCACGAAGGAGCTGACCACCACGCAGCCGTTCTCGGCGTGTGCCCGACGCACCAGCGACAGCTGCCCGTCGTGCAGGACGCCCATGGTCGGCACGTAGCCGACCGAGTCGCCCGCCAGGCGCCGCTCGAGGATCGCCGCGCGCAGCTCGGGGATGGTGCGCAGAACCTGCACCGTCAGCGCCGGCGGGAGCGGGCCGGGCGCGCGGGGCGCTCCGCCGGGTGAGCCTTCCGATAGCGGTCCACGATCAGGTCCCAGAGCCGTTCAGCGACCTGGCGCTTGGGCAGCATCGGCCAGTCGCTCAGCTCACCCTCGGCGCCGAAGACGGTCACCTTGTTCTCGTCCGAGGCGATGGCATCGAAGGGCCCGCCGACCCGGTTGCCGACAATCAGGTCGAGCCCTTTGTCGCGCAGCTTGCTCCGGGCGTTCGCCTCCAGGTCGTCGCTCTCGGCGGCGAAGCCGATCAGGAACGGGCGCGCACCGTCGGGCATCTCGCCCACCTCGGCGATGATGTCCGGGTTCGGCACGAGGTCGATCTGCAGCTCGCCGCCGTCGCGCTTGATCTTTCGGCCGCTGGTGCGCTTTGGGGCGAAGTCGGCGACCGCGGCGGCCATCACCAGCAGGTCGGCGCCTGCGGCCGCGCGGAGCACCGCCTGGCGCATGGCGGCGGCCGTGGTGGCTTCGATCACGGTCACGCCGCGCGGTGGCGGGACGCTCATGACGCCCGCGATGAGGGTCACGCTGGCCCCGCGATCGCGCGCCGCCTCGGCGATCGCGACGCCCATCTTGCCGCTGCTCCGATTGCCGATGAAGCGGACCGGGTCGATCGGCTCGCGGGTGCCTCCCGCGCTGACCACCACGCTCAGCCCGTCGAGGTCGCCGGCCCGCTCGAAGAGCCGCTCGACCGTTTCGACGATCGTCTCCGGCTCGGCCAGCCGGCCGACGCCGGTCAGGCCGCTGGCGAGGGCGCCGACCTCGGGCTCGATGATGCGATGGCCGAAGCCGCGAAGCGTCTCGACGTTGCGCTGCGTGGCGGGGTGGGTCCACATGCCGGCGTCCATGGCGGGCGCCACGACCAGCGGCGCGCGGCTGGCCAGCGCGATGGCGGTGACCGCGTTGCTGGCGTTGCCGGCCGCCAGCTCCGCCAGCAGGTTGGCCGTGGCGGGTGCGATAACGATCGCATCCGCGCCCTCGGCCAGCTCCACGTGGGCGATCTGGGAGTCGGCGTCGAGCGCCATCACGTCGCTGACCACCGGGCGGTGGGTGAGCGAGGCGAAGGTGAGCGGCGTGACGAACTCGGTGGCGGCGGGGGTCATCGCCACGTCCACCACCGCGCCCCGCTCTGAAAGCAGGCGGACGAGCGAGACCGCCTTGTAGGCGGCGATGCTGCCGGCCACGCCGACCACGATCCGCCGTCCCGCCAGTGAGCCGCGCTCGCCGCTCATCGTTCCCCAGCCGGGCCGCCGCTGGCCGCGGCGCTGGGCGTGCCGTTCGCGGCCCGGATCGCATCGTGCGCATAGAGGATCCCGCGCAGCGTCAGGTCCGGCTCGATGGCGTCGATCCCCGGCACGTCGCGCAGCCACGGCTCGTGGGTGTAGCCGCCGGTGGCGATGACGGTCACGCGGCTGCCGTCGGGGGAGCGCTCCAGCAGCTCGCCGCGCAGGGCCGTCAGGAGGCCGCTCACCAGGCCGATGTAGCCGAGCACGGTGCCGCTCTGCATGGCGTGGATGGTGTTCGCACCGATGGCGTGCGGCGGTCGCCGCAGCTCGATCCGCGGCAGCTTGCTGGCATAGCCGACCAGCGCCTCGAGCGAGAGGCCGAGGCCGGGTGCGATGGCCCCGCCGATGTAGGCCCCCTCCGCGCTGAGCAGGTCGAAGTTGGTGCTGGTGCCCAGGTCGACGACGATCGCTGGGCCGCCGAACTCGGTGCGCGCCGCCAGCGCATTGCAGAGCCGGTCCGCGCCCGCCTCGGCCGGCCTGTCGATCTCGATGCGCAGCACGTCGGCCAGGGATCCGGCGTCAACGATGAGCGGCTCGAGGCCGATGCGGGTCCGAACGAAGCGCTCGAAGGTGCCGGTCAGCGGCGGCACGACGGAGGCCAGCGCCACCGCCTGCAGCTCGTCAAGCCGATGGCCGTCGAGGGCCAGCATGGCCGACGTCAGGGCCGCGACCTCGTCCGGCGTCGCGCCGGCGGCGGTCGTGGCCCGCCATGACCCGGCCAGCTCGCCGTCCGTGAAGAGGCCGAGCGTGATGTTCGTATTGCCGACATCGGCGGCGAGCAGCTTCACGCGCCACATCCTACCAGCCGTTTCGCGCCCTCCCGCGCCCGTGGTCCGGTGCTAGACTCGCCCGCGATCCCCCCACTGCAGGCGCAGGCGTGAGCGAGCCGATGACCGAGGCGAGAGCCAAGCTCTACATCAACACCGGCGTCGTCACCGACAAGAGCGACATCTACAACATCCTGCGCCCGTTGCTGAAGCAGACCGTCACCTACACCTACCGGCGCGGCGCGCAGGTGACCGGCAGCGGCACCGGCTGGGTCGAAAGGATCGTGGTCGACCACCCGGAGATCGCCAGCTACTTCACCCCGCTCTCGATCTGCCTCAACCTCGACTCGTTCGACTACCTCCAGTTCGACACGACCTCCGACCAGCTGCTGGTCTACACCCTGGTCATCGGCGAGGAGCGGGTCGTGCTCGAGTTCGCCGCGGCGTCGCCGCGCATCGGCTTTGCCGACGAGGGGGACGAGGGGCGGCCGCTGCCCCGCAGCGCTGCCGAGCTGGCCCGCGACCTGCGCTTCATCCAGATGGAGCTGCTCATGTCGCCCGAGGCGAGTGACGACGACGAGGAGGCCTGACATGGCGTCCGGCCTCGCCGCCGGACGGGCCCGGGCTCAGGCTCTCCCGTATGAGCGCAGCGTGCTGGCCAACGGGCTGCGCGTGGTCACCCAGCCGATGCCAGCCGCGCGTTCGGTGGCGGTTGGCCTGTTCGTGGGCGTCGGATCGAGGCTGGAGGACGAGGCGCATGCCGGCCTCTCGCACCTGCTCGAGCACCTCGTCTTCAAGGGCACGCGCCGCTACCCCGAGCCCGGCGCCCTGTCCGAGGCGGTGGAGGGCTGCGGCGGCAGTGTGAATGCCGCCACCGACCGGGAGCTGACCGTGTACAGCGCCCGCGTCCCGGCCGAGGCGGCGGCCCGGGCGCTGGAGGTCATCGCCGACTTGGTCCTGTCCCCGCTTCTCCGCCACCGAGACCTGGTCGGCGAGAAGCCGGTGATCGTCGACGAGATCCGGATGTACGTCGACTCGCCCGGCGACCACGTCTTCAGCCTGTTCGATGAGCTGCTCTTCGGCGCCCACCCCCTCGGCCGCGAGATCGCCGGCACGCCGGGCAGCGTGCGGCGCGCGCGGCATGACACGGTGGTGGCGCACTGGGAACGGTGGTATCGGCCGGCGAACCTGGTGCTGGCCACCGCCGGATCGATCCGCCACGACGAGGTGCTCAAGGTGGCGAATCGCTGGTTCGAAGGCGTCGCGGCCGACGCCGGCCCAACCCCGCTGCCGGCCCCGCTCGAGCCGCCCGGCACCGCCCCGGCCGGGTCCGTGCGGGTGGCCTTCCGGCGCCTCTCGCAGGGCAACCTGTGCATCGGCATGCCCGGTGTGGCACGCGACCACCCCGATCGCTGGGTCCTCGACCTGCTGGGCGCAGTCCTCGGCGACGGCATGAGCAGCCGCCTCTTCGTCGAGCTGCGCGAGCGGCGCTCCCTGACCTACGACGTGTCGACCTTCGGGGCCACCTACGCGGACTGCGGCACCATCGGCGTGCATGCCGGGTTCGACCCCGACCAGGCCGGAGCGCTGGTGGCGGGCATCCTCGAGCAGCTGGAGCGTGTCGTCCAGGAGCCGGTCAGTGCCGCGGAGCTCGACCGCGCGCGTGCCTATACCCGCGGTCGCCTGCAGCTGCGCATGGAGGAGACCGGATCGGTCGCTTCCTGGCTCGGCTCCGGCGAGAGCCTCCTTCCGCGCATCCTCACCGTCGACGAGGTGATCGAGCGCCTCGAGGCGGTGACGACCGACGACCTGCTGCGTGTCGCGCGCCAGTACACCCGCCCCGACCTTGCTCGCCTGGCCGTGCTCGGCCCATTCCGCTCGCGGCTCCGCTTCGAGCGGATGCTCGGGCAATGACCGAGCGCCCGCCGGTTCCCGCGCAGGTTGTCGATCTGCTGCCGGACCAGCTCGCCCTGGCGCGGGCGCAGCTGGGGTCGGGCCTGTACGGCCTGGCCGAGGGAGTCCTGCTGCGGCTCATCGCGGGCCTGGAGGCGGCCGGCAAGGGCGGCCTGGAGGAGCTCGATGCGGCCCGCGGCCTGCTGGCCGAGGCGCTCTGGCGGCAGGGGAGGCCGCTGGCCGCCAGCGCGGCGATTGCCGCCATCCGATCGACCAGCCTGGAACGGCGGCGGCCACTGATCATGCTCATCGAGGCCGAGGCGCTCGCCGCCTCTGGCGACTCGGATCGGGCGGCGAGGCTGGCAGAGCGGGTCGTCTCGGCCATCGGCGTCGACGAGGCCTGGAAGCTGCGCGGCGGGGTCGCCACGCGGATCACCTGGCCCGCCCCTTCGTCCTTCCGCTCGCCG
>JBGQCU010000057.1:0-11756 GCA_041495495.1 Candidatus Limnocylindria bacterium | reverse complement strand
GTACGCCCGCTTCACCAGCAGGCCCGCGAGGTGGGTGTACCAGGTATGGCAGTGGACCAGGTCCGCGTCAGTCGGGTCGGACGCCATGGCGAGGTCGCGGCCAAACGCGTCCCAGGCCGGGCGCAGCCGCACGTCGCCGGCGGGCAGGCCGTGCGGCGGCGGATAGCCCTGCAGGCGCCATCCCTCGGCCTGCTCGTGTTGATCGCCAAAGGCACGGACGTCGAGCGAGATGCGGCTTCGCAGCTCGCGCGTCAGCTCCGCGACGTGGATCCCGGCCCCGCCGTAGATGTTGGGCGGGTACTCATTCGTCAGGATCAGCGCTTTCATGCGCGGTCAGCGTAGCGCGGGGCCGCGACGGCCGGGCCGACACCTCGGGCGCGTATACTCCCCTGTAGTATCCTGAAGAGGCCGATGACAACCTCCACTACCTCCCCGATGACCGAGCTGACGCTCCCCGTGGTGGGCATGACCTGCGCGTCGTGCGTAACGCGTATCGAGCGTTTCCTCAACAAGGCCGATGGGGTCGGCGATGCGGTCGTCAACCTCGCGACCGAGCGCGCCACGGTGCGATTCGATCCCGCCCGCATTGACCGCGGCGGGATCGTTGCCGCCATCGAGGCGGCCGGCTACGAGGTGGCGCCGCTCGCGGCGGTCGGCGAGGCGGAGGCCGCCGACGAAGAGCAGCTGACCCGCGCCGCGGAGCGGCGAGCCCTGCTGCGCGACGCGCTGCTCGCCACCGGCATCGGCCTGGCGATGATGGCCGTGGCCCTATGGCCAGGGGGCGTGCCGTGGCCGATGGAGCGAGTCAACGTCTGGATGCTGGCGCCGGCGACGGTGGTGCAGTTCGTCTTCGGGCGACGCTTCCTGGTCGCCGCGGCGAAGGCTCTGCGGCACGGCGACCTGACCATGGACACGCTCGTCTCGCTGGGCACGCTCGCCGCGTACGGATACTCGCTCGCCCTGACGCTCGCCGGTTCAGCCGCGGAGACCTACTTCGACAGTGCGGCGGTGATCATCGGCCTGGTGCTGCTCGGCCGGTGGCTTGAGGCGCGCGCCAAGGGCCAGGCCGCGGGCGCAGTGCGAGCGCTTCTCAAGCTGCGGCCGACGACGGCGCGGGTCCTGCGTGACGGGCGCGAAGCCGACCTGCCCATGGACCAGGTGCGGGTGGGAGACCTGCTGCGCGTGCGCCCGGGCGAGCGTGTCCCGGTTGACGGGGCGATCGTGGATGGCGCGTCGGCGATCGACGAGTCGATGCTCACCGGCGAATCGATGCCGGTCGACAAGCGGGCCGGAGACCAGGTCATCGGGGCGACCATGAATGCGTCGGGCTCGTTCGTGATGCGCGCGGAGCGAGTCGGGCGCGACACCACGCTGGCGCAGATCGCGCGCCTGGTCGAGCAGGCGCAGGGCTCCAAGGCCCCGATCCAGCGCGTCGTCGACCAGGTGACCGCGCGATTCGTGCCCGCCGTCGTGCTGCTGGCGGCCGCGGCCTTCACGATCTGGATGCTGGTCGGTCCGGAACCGCGACTGTCGTCCGCGCTCACGGCGGCGGTGGCGGTGCTGATCATCGCCTGCCCGTGCGCCATGGGCCTGGCCACGCCGACGGCCATCATGGTCGGTACCGGCAAGGGGGCCGAGGCCGGCATCCTGGTGCGCGACGGCGCGGCCCTTGAGCAGGCGCAGCGGATCACGGCCGTGGTGCTCGACAAGACCGGCACCATCACCCGCGGCGAGGCGTCGGTCGTCGCGCTGCGACCGGCGGCGGAGATCGCGGAGGACGAGCTGCTGCGCCTTGCGGCCGCCGCAGAGCGCGGCAGCGAGCACCCCCTGGCCGAGGCGATCGTGCGCCTGGCGGTGGCGCGTGGCGTGGAGCTGCCGGCCGCCTCCGACTTCGTTGCGATCGCGGGGGGAGGTGTCCGAGCCACCATTGCGGGGCGAGTGGTGGTGGTCGGCAGCGAGCGTCTCCTGGGCGAGCAGGGCGTGGATGTCGCGCCGCTCAGCGACCCGGCGCGGGAGGCCGCGGAGGACGGCCTGACACCGGTGCTGGTGGCGGTCGACGGCAGGCAGATCGGGCTGCTCGCCATCGCGGACACCGTGAAGCCCGAATCGGCCGAGGCGGTCCGCCGCCTGCAGGCCGCCGGGCTGGAGGTATGGATGATCAGCGGCGATCGGGCCGCGGTGGCGCAGGCCATCGGGGCGGAGGTGGGGATCCGCCCGGATCGGATCCTGGCCGAGGTCCGGCCCGAGGAGAAGGCGGCCAAGGTTGCGGCCCTGCAGGCCGGCGGCGCCGTGGTCGCCATGGTCGGCGACGGGATCAACGATGCGCCGGCCCTGGCCCAGGCCGACCTGGGGGTCGCGATCGGGACCGGTGCGGACGTGGCGGTCGAGGCGTCGGACATCACCCTGGTCGGGGACGACCTGCGCTCGGTGGCGGCCGCGATCCGCCTCTCGCGGGCGACGATGCGCACAATCCGCCAGAACCTGGGCTGGGCCTTCGGCTACAACCTGATCCTGATCCCGGTGGCGGCCGGAGCGCTCTTCCCGCTCACCGGCTGGCTTCTCTCACCCGCCCTGGCGGCTGGCGCCATGGCGCTCTCCAGCGTCAGCGTGGTGACGAACTCGCTGCGCCTGCGGCGCTTCCAACCAGCGTGAACTGAAAGGACTGCAAGACCGATGGAGACGCTCGAGATGACCCCAACCCCGCACGACCCGGTCTGCGGCATGACCATCAACCCGGAGGTGGCGCTGGCCGCCGGCCTCGTCGCCGAGCACGAGGGCCAGAGCTACTACTTCTGCGGCCGCGGCTGCCGGCTCGAGTTCCTGGACGACCCGCAGCGCTTCTTCGACCCCGATTACCTGCCCCGCATGTAGCTCGCCCGGCCCCGCTAGACTCGGGGCAATGCCCCTCATCTCGACCAACGCCCTGACCAAGCGCTATGGGTCGTCCGTCACCGCCCTGGATGCGCTGACGCTCGACGTCGAGCCGGGGATCATCGGCCTGGTGGGCGCCAATGGCGCCGGCAAGAGCACGCTCCTGAAGATCCTGCTCGGCCTCCTGGAACCGACCAGCGGCAGTGCCACGGTGATGGACATGGACGTGGCAACCCACGGGCCCGAGATTCGTCAGTTCGTCGGCTATCTGCCGGAGCACGACTGCCTGCCGCCAGATGTCTCGGCCACGGAGTTCGTCAGCCACATGGGCCGCATGGCGGGGCTGCCGGCCGCAGCCGCGCGGGAGCGGACCGCCGAGGTGCTGCGTCACGTCGGCCTGTACGAGGAGCGCTACCGTCCGATCGGCGGCTACTCGACCGGCATGAAGCAGCGGGTCAAGCTGGCGCAGGCGATCGTGCACGACCCGAAGCTCCTGCTCCTGGACGAGCCGACGAACGGGCTCGACCCCGCTGGCCGCGACGAGATGCTCGACCTCGTGCATCGCACGGGCACGGAGTTCGGGATCGCCACGGTGGTCGCCAGCCACCTGCTCGGTGAGATCGAGCGTGTCTGCACCTTCCTGCTGGCGATCGACGCCGGCAAGCTCCTGCAGTCGGCCCCGATTGCGAGCTTCGTGGAGCGCACCGGAACGCTCGGGGTGGAGGTCGAGGACGGGGCCGAGGCGCTCGCCGAGCGCCTGACCGCGGCCGGACTGGTGGCGCGGGTCGATGGCCGCAGCGTCCTGGTCGACTGCCCCGATGAGCGGCCGTACGACATCGTGCGCGACCTGATCGACGAGCTGGGGCTCTCCCTCACCCGCCTCGAGCAGCGTCGGCATCGGCTCGAGGACCTCTTCCGCCCCGAGGGTCGCGCCGATGACGCGGCGTGAGGCGGCGGTCGCCCCGGCGGAGAGCGCCACGGGCGCGATCTACGACCTCGGCTACCGTGGCTACGATGGGCCGCGGCTTGGGCGGCGGGCCGCGTTCTGGACGCTCTTCCGCGCCAGCCTGCGCGCCGCCTTCGGGCTGGGGCGGTCGGGTCGCTCCAAGATCGTGCCGTGGGGCCTCTCCGCCATCATCCTCATCCCCGCCGCGGTGGCGGGGGCGATCGAGGCGATCGCGCCGGGGAATCTCTCGCCCTTCAACTACGCCAACTACCTGTGGGAGATGCAGCCGCTGCTGGCGCTGTTCGTGGCCGCGCAGGCGCCCGAGCTGGTGAGCGGCGACCAGCGCAACCACGTCCTGTCGCTCTACTTCAGCCACGCGCTGGCGCGCTCGGACTACGCGCTGGCCAAGCTCGGCGCGCTGGCCGCCGCCCTCTTCGGCCTGGCGCTCGCCCCGCTGCTGGTGATCCTGGCGGCGGCGCTGCTTGTCTCGCCCGACCTGCCGGCCGCGATCGGCGACCAGGCGGGCAGCCTGCCGCAGGTGTTCGGCTCGCCGCTGATCCACGCCATCCCGCTGGCGGCAATCAGCATGGCGATCGCCTCGTGGACCCCGCGCCGCGCCTATGCCACCGGGGCGATCATCGCCGTCTTCCTGGTGAGCGCGGCGGTGGGCAGCATCCTGGCCGAGGCGGGGCGCGGGCGCATCTCGCAGGTCGCGCCGTTGCTCAACCCATTCGTGCTGCTCGACGGCACCCGCGCCTGGCTCTTCGGGGCAATCCTGCCCGACTCTCCGGTGCGCGACGCCAACCTGGCACTGCCCGTCTTCGGCGTCCTGGCCGCGCTTCTCGCCCTGCTCGGCACGGTGGCGGTCCTGTGGCGCTACCGACGGATTGCGGCATGACCGCCGCCGGCCGCCCCGTCGGGGAAGCCGTCGAGCTGACCAACGCCTCGCGCTGGTACGGCAACGTGGTGGCGGTCAATGACATCAGCTTCCGGCTCGATGGGGGTGTGACCGGGCTGCTCGGGCCGAACGGCGCGGGCAAGTCCACCATCCTGCACATGGTCGCGGGCTTCCTGGCCCCGTCGTCGGGGAGCGTGACGGTAGGGGGCGCCCCATCCTGGCGGCAGCCGGAGATGTACCGCCGCATCGGCCTCGTCCCGGAGCGCGAGGCGGTCTACCCCTTCCTGACCGGGCGCGAGTTCGCGGTGGCGATGGCCAGGCTGCAGGGGATGGAGCCTCCGGCGGCCGCCGAGGCGGCGGCGCGGGCGATCGGCCTGGTGGAGCTGGAGGACGCGGCGGACCGCCCGATCGGGGGCTACTCCAAGGGGATGCGCCAGCGCGCCAAGGTCGCCGCGGCGCTCGTCCACGACCCGCCGATCCTGCTCCTCGACGAGCCGTTCAACGGGATGGATCCTCGACAGCGGCTGCACATGATGGACCTGCTGCGCGGCATGGCGGCCGAGGGGCGCACGATCCTCTTCTCGTCGCACATCCTCGAGGAGGTGGAGCGGCTGGCCGAGCGCGTGCTGGTGATCGTGGCCGGGCGGCTGGCCGCCTCGGGCGACTTCCGCGAGATCCGCCGCCTGATGACCGATCGGCCGCACACCTTCACGCTGCGCTCCTCGGACGACCGGGCGCTGGCGTCCGCCCTCGTGGCCGAGCCGATCATCGCAGGAGCCGCCCTGGACGGTGGGCTGCTCACCGTGCGCACCACCGATTTCGGGGCATTCAGCCGAGCGGTGACCGGGATCGCGCGGCGCCACGGAATCCGCCTGCACGAGCTGCTGCCGACCGATGAGTCGCTCGAATCGGTCTTCAGCTACCTGGTCAGACGATGAACGGCGTCATCGCGCGCATCACGCTGCGCCAGCTGCTCTCCCGGCGACGGACGCTGCTGCTGCTCCTGCTGGCCGGCGTGCTGGTGCTGGTGGCAGGCATCTTTCGTCTCGCCGGCGAGGAGGCGCGAGCCCTCCGCTTCACATCGGGACTGCTCGCGAACCTGGGTGTCCGCACGCTCATGCCGCTGGTGGCGCTCCTGTTCGGGACCGCGGCGATCGGCGCCGAGATCGAGGACGGCACGGCCGTCTTCCTCCTCGCCAAACCGCTCAGCCGCCGGACGGTGGTGCTGACCAAGCTGGTGGTCGCCGCCGCCTGCTCGATCGTGCTGACCTGCGGACCGATGCTGCTGGCGGGCGTGATCGGCGCCGGTGGCCTTGGCGATGGCCTCGTCATCGGGCTGGTAGCGGGCGCGGCCATCGGCTCGCTGCTGTACTGCGCGGTCTTCGTGGCGCTCAGCCTGGTCACCGGCCGTGCGCTCGTCTTCGGACTGGCCTACGTCCTGATCTGGGAGGGGCTGCTGGCCGGCCTTTTCGCCGGGACGCGCACCTTCAGCATCCGACAGCAGACGCTCGCCTTTGCAGAGGCGATCGGGCATATCCCGAAGGCGATCCTCGACGCACCACTGGATCTCACCACGGCAGCGGTGGTGGCGGCCGCGGTGCTGATCGGCGCCACGCTGCTGGCGATTCGGCGGCTCTCCTCGTTTGAGATCTCGGGCGAGGCTGCCTAGGCGGCGACTACCCGGTTGCGCCCGGCGCGCTTGGCCATGAAGAGCGCCACGTCCGCCGTGCGCAGCAGCTGCATACCGGTCGGTTCCGCCTCGTCGATCTCGGCACAGCCGGCGGAGACGGTGACTGCAAGTCGGGCGCCATCATCACCGAGCACCGGCCGCTCGGCCAGCTGGGCTCGCACCTCTTCCGCGATTCGCACAGCTTCGTCGCGGGTCGCCCCCTCCAGGACCACAACGAACTCCTCGCCGCCAAAGCGAGCAACCAGGTCGGAGTCGCGGAAGCGGCTGCGCAGCACGCCGGCGAAGGTGCGCAGCACAGCGTCACCGACCTGGTGGCCGTGCTGCCTGTTGAACTCGCCGAAGTGATCCAGGTCGAACATGATGGCGGCCACCGGACGCCGGTCCCCGAGCAGGGAGCGGCGCCAGGCGGCGACGACGCGCAGGAGAGCTTCGTCGAAGTAGCGGCGGTTGTAGAGCCCGGTCAGTGGGTCGTGGGTGGCCAGCTGCCCGACATCGTCGTGCAGGAAGGCATTCGAAATCGCCAGCGCGGCGTGGCGGGCCAGCAGCTCCATTGCCTCCAGCTCGATCGGTCGGAAGGTCTGGGACCGGTCCCGGCGCAGGATCGACAGGGCGCCGACCACCGCGCCCTCCCGCAGCAGTGGAATCCCGGCGCCCAGCAGCGGCATCGGCTCGGCGTTGTCGCGGTACGCGACCGGGAAGCGCTCACGGCCGAAGTTATCGTCGACCACGATGGTCCGATCGCGGACCGCGCGCCCGGTGAGGCCCTCGCCGGGCTTGATCTCGCGGCCCAGCATCGACGGGTCGACATCGGTCGCCGCGCGCAGGAGATAGCGCCCAGTCTCGCGTTCCAGCACGGTGAACGTCACGATGTCGGCCGGGACAACCTTGCCAACGGCCTCCAGCATGGCGGCGCCCAGGCGGTCAAGGTCCAGCTCGCCGCTCACCGCGCCGGTGAACTGGTTCAGGCTGTGGAAGACGGCGGCTCGCTCGGCCAGCGCCTGCCGCTCGCGACCAAGGGCCACGACCATGGCGACCCGACCGGCAAGCGTCGCCACCAGGTCTCGGTCCGTGCGGTCGAGCGGCTGCCGCGCTTCGACATTGAGGATCCCGAGGAATTGGCCATCGTCCATGAGCGGCGCGCAGATCTCGCTCGCCACCTCGTTGTTGAGCGCGAGGTAGTCGGCGTCGATTCGCACGTCCGGCACAAAGGCGAGCTCGTGGCTGCGCATCACCCGGCCGATGACACCCTCACTCCCGTCGAACGACTCGCGCGGTTGCTCGTAGCCGCGCTGCGCCCCGAGTCGCAGCTGATCGCCGTCGAGGAGATAGATCGATACGTAGTGGTAGTGGAACTGGTCGGCCAGCACCCCCAGGGCGCTGTCCAGCATCTGGGCGGTGGGGCCGCCAGAGACGAGCAGCCGGCTCACCGCCTCCATGCCCGCGATCTGGCGCGACCGGCGCCGCTCCGACACCATCGCCGAGCGCAGCTGCGCGGTCGTCCGCTCGACGGCGATCACCAGCCGGCGCGTGCCGACCGCCACCAGCACGCTGACCCCGGCATGCGTCAGCCCCCGCAGCGCGATCCCGGCTCGCGACCCAGGAATGGCGAGCTCCGGAGCCAGGTAGATGAGGGCGACCACCAGACCGATGACGATCGCCTGGCTCGTCCCAAGCGCAGCGGCAGCGACCACGACCGGGATGAAGAGCGAGAACATCGGGTACGTGCTGCCGCCGACCAGCTCGGCCAGTCCGGTGACGTACAGCAGGCTGACCACCAGGCGCAGGAACGACCAACCGAGCGGCGTCATCGGCCGGCGGCGGGCCGGGATCGCCCCGAGGATCGCCTGGAGCCCGATCGCGATCGGGCTCAGGAGGTACACCGTGAGCAGGTCAGACTCCTGCGAGACGAGGGCGACGACGAAGCCGATCGGGGCCACGGCGGCCGTGTAGAGAAGGAAGGGATCTCGCAGCAGGCGAGCGTGGCGCCACCGTCGGACCAGCCTTCGGACGCGCCATCGCAGGCTGGATCGCCAAGGGCGAACCAGCGGGGGCGCATCGGTTGGCCGCGGCAGCGCGGTTGCCATTCAGCCAGACCGTAACGATCCCAACCAGACCGCACCATCGCCCGGAAGTACCAACGCGCCGATGCGGTCGCTGGCAACCCCCCGGCGGGCAGCGGAAACCCTAGGACGCCGGAGCTGCCGCCGCGATTGCCGCGCGGATCGCGTCCACGCTCAGCGACCCGGTGTACTCCCGCCCGTCGACGAACAGGGTCGGCGTTCCGCTGAGGCCGAGGCCGACGGCCGCCTCGCGATCCGCGTTCACGACCGCGGCGACCTCGGCCGATCCGTAGTCCGACTGCCAGGCGGCCACGTCCAGGCCGAGCTCGCCGGCGAGCGCCACGAAGAACGCGTCGGCGTCCGCGGCGGACAGGTCCTTCCAGGCGCTCTGGCGCGCATAGAGCGCTGCCGACATCTGCCAGAAGGAGCCCTGCCGGGTGGCGGCGGCGGCCGCCCGGGCAGAGGCATCGGCGTTGGGATGGATCGAATCAAGGGGGAAGTAGCGGTAGACGAGGGTCATGCCGTTGGACGTGGCGAGGTCGGCCAGGATCGGCGCGACCACCGCGCAGCCGGGACACTGGAAGTCGGCGAACTCGACCACCTCGACGGCGCCGGCCCCCAGCCGCGGGCTGCCCGCCGGCGCGAGGGTGGAGCCGTCCGGTGAGCTGCCTGGCGTTCCACCGGCGGCGCCCACCGCCAGCATGGCCGCCACCGCCAGCGTCCCGGCACCGCCGCCCAGGCGCGCCGTTCGCAGCAGGCTCCTGCGCTCGTCATCCTTCGCGCGGGCCGCCTGTTGTCGGGCGCGGCTCGAATGCGCGTCGGCTGCGGCTGGCAGGTCGGTGCGCGCCAACCCGGCCGCTGCGGCCAGCAGGACGAGGCTCGCCGCGGCCTGGACCAGGCACCAGCTGCAGAAGGCCCTGATCACGAACGCCTCCAGCCCGGTCAGGATCATCGAGGCGACGGCGCCGACCGCGGACAGGATCAGCAGCGCCGTGCCAGGTGCAAACCCCGCCGCCGCCCGTGGGTCGAGCGTGCGCAGCACCACCCAGCCGGCCAGCAGGTAGAAGGCCAGCCCATAGAGCGGGGTCGGGATGCCGAGCGGGTAGGCAAACGCACTGGCGCGCACGAGATCGCAGCCACTGCCGGTCAGGCACACCCCCGGCTGCCCGGTGACGTACTCGACAAGCAGGTAGGCCGATGCGGCCGCACCGACGATGGACGCCAGGAGGGCGGTCGCACGCCAGCGCGCGGCCGCCATGCTGCGATGCATGTCGGAGGCAGTATCGGACCGGACCAGCGCACACGAGAGTGCCGAAGGTACTGCCGGCCCGGGACCAACTGCCCGCCGATCGGCTGAAACCGGACGCGCGGCGCCCGCCTCGTTAGAGACAAACCGTGCACGGAGCGAACCATGGCCTACGTCATCGCGCTGCCATGCGTCGACAACAACGACCAGGCCTGCATCGAGGTCTGCCCGGTCGACTGCATCACGGCCGACACCAGCGTCGACCGCAAGTTCTACGTGGATCCGGAGGTCTGCATCGACTGTGGCGCGTGCGCCGATGCGTGCCCGAACGAGGCGATCTTCCGCAGCGATGAGCTGCCCGCCGAGTGGAGCCCCTTCATGCGCATCGATGCGACCTGGTATCGCGACCCGCGGGCCGCCCGGGCATCGGTCGACCAGCTGCTGCCACGCGCCGGTTGACCCGCGCGGCAGGAGGCCGCGCATCGGGCTATAGTTGACACAGCAACTACAGTCTGGAGCCCCGATGCCCGCCATCACCGCCGATCTGCTCACGCTTCCCCGCCTCGCGACGCTGCCACCGACGAGCGTGGCGCGGCCGGTTCGCGGGGTGATCACCGCGATCACCGCCCTGGAGGGGGAGGGCTTCCAGGTCCGTCGCCCCTTCCCGGGGATCGACCTGTCGATCGTCGACCCGTTCATCCTGCTCGACCAGCTGGGGGCGGTCGAATACGCGCCGGGCGAGGCGAAGGGCGCCCCCGACCACCCGCATCGCGGCTTCGAGACGGTTACCTACATCATGGACGGGGCGATCCAGCACCGCGACAGCATGGGCGGCGGCGGCATGATCACCGACGGCGCCACCCAGTGGATGACGGCGGGGGCGGGCATCGTCCACTCCGAGATGCCGCCCGAGTACCTGGTGCGACAGGGCGGCCTCTTCCACGGCGTCCAGCTGTGGGTCAACCTGCCCGCCAGCATGAAGTGGAGCCCACCGCGCTACCAGGACATCGTCCCGGACCGGGTCACCCTCATCACCAACACCGATGGCTCGGCCCTGGTGCGGATCATCGCCGGCGAGCTGGACGGCCACCGCGGGCCGGGGGTCACCCACACGCCGATCGCGTATGCGCACGCCACCCTGCATCCCGAGGCACGCCTGGAGGTGCCATGGCGCCTCGACTTCAACGCCCTGGTCTACGTCCTGGCGGGGAGCGGGCGCGTCGGTCCGGAAGGGGTGGCGGTCCGTGAGGGACAGCTCGCCGTGCTGGGTGCCGGCGACCACGTGGCGGTCAGCGCCGACCGGCAGCCGGCTGGGCCGTCACCGACCCTGGAGATCCTGCTGCTCGGCGGACAGCCGATCCGCGAGCCGATCGCGCACTACGGCCCGTTCGTGATGAACACCCGCGACGAGATCCTGCAGGCGATCGCCGACTACCAGGCGGGGCGCATGGGCCAGATCCCGGCCGTGCACGGGCTCACGGCGGGCTCGACTCCCTAGCGCGGAGGCCCTAGGCCTTCGGCTTCTTTGGCTTCTTTGGCTTGGGTGGTCGCTTTGGCGTCTTGTCTGCCACGAGTCACCTCCTGGCGCGGAGTGTAAAACGCGCGGCGCGGTTCGCGTCGCGTACCGTTGCAGCGTGCACCCCTTCCGCTTCGCGGTGACAGCCAGCAACGCCCGGGACGCGGCGGCCTGGACCACGCTGGCTCGGCGAGCCGAGGAGCTCGGCTACAGCTCGCTGCTGGTGCCGGACCACCTCGGTTCGCAGCTCTCTCCGATCGCGGCCATGGCGGTCGCGGCCGCTGTCACCAGCCGCCTACGCATCGGCGGCTTCGTCTTCGCCAACGACTTTCGCCACCCGCTGGTGCTTGCGCGCGAGGCGGCTACCCTCGACCTGCTCTCCGGCGGACGGCTGGAGCTGGGCCTGGGCGCGGGCTGGCGGACCGCCGACTACCGCCAGCTGGGGCTCTCCTATGACGCCCCCGGGCGGAGGATCGACCGGCTGGTGGAGGCGACGGGCCTGGTCAAGCGGCTGCTCGCCGGCGAGACG
>JBGQCU010000056.1:0-11823 GCA_041495495.1 Candidatus Limnocylindria bacterium | reverse complement strand
CCGATCAGATGAGCCACGTGTCGACCGGCGGCGGGGCCTCGCTCGAGTTCGTCGAGGGGAAGAAGCTGCCCGGCGTCGAAGCCCTGCCCGATCGCGACCCGCCGGCTCGATGAACACGGCGATCGCCGCGGTCCACGGCCGAGAGGTGCTCGACTCGCGCGGCAACCCGACGGTCGAGGTCGAAGTGCGGCTCACCGGCGGGGCATGGGGTCGCGCGATCGTTCCTTCCGGCGCCTCGACCGGCGCCCACGAGGCGGTCGAGCTGCGCGACGGCGACGAGGCCCGGTACGCTGGCAAGGGGGTCCTTCATGCGGTCGCCAACGTCAACAGTGAGATCGCCGCCGCGGTGTCCGGCCGCGACGCGCTCGACCAGGCAGGCCTCGACCGCGTCCTGATCGACCTGGATGGCACGCCCAACAAGGGGCGGCTGGGCGCGAACGCGCTGCTCGGCGTCTCGCTGGCGGTCGCGCATGCCGCCGCGGCGGCGCAGGGGCAGCCGCTGTATCGGTACCTGGGTGGTGCGTCCGCGCACCGCTTGCCGGTGCCACTGGTGAACATCCTCAACGGCGGCAAGCACGCGCTGAACTCGACCGATTTCCAGGAGTTCATGATCGCGCCGCTCGGCGCCCCGACGTTTGCGGAAGCGCTGCGCTGGGCGGCCGAGACGTTCCACGCGCTCGGCGCGCTGCTCCACGAGCGCGGCTTCGCCACCACGGTCGGGGACGAGGGCGGCTATGCGCCGAGCCTCGAGACGAACGAGGCCGCGATCGGCCTGGTGCTGGAGGCGATCCAGCGCGCGGGCTACCGGCCAGGGGAGCAGATCGCCATCGCGCTCGATCCGGCGGCAAGCGAGCTCCACAATGAGGACCGCTACGTGCTTGCGCATGAGCAGCGGACCCTCTCGAGCGACGAGCTCATCGGCTTCTGGGAGGATTGGGCCACCCGCTACCCGATCATCAGCCTGGAGGACGGCCTGGCCGAGGACGACTGGGCCGGCTGGACCTCACTCACCGAGCGCCTGGGCAGCCGCATCCAGGTCATGGGGGACGACCTGCTGGTCACCAATACCGAGCGGCTGGCGCGCGGCATCCGCGAGCGGGCCGCCAACTCGATCCTGATCAAGCTCAACCAGATCGGGACGCTCACCGAAACGCGCGAGGCGGTTGAGATGGCGCACGCGGCGGGCTGGCGGGCGATCGTCAGCCATCGGTCCGGCGAGACCGAGGACACGACCATCGCCGACTTCGTGGTCGCGATGGGGACCGGCCAGATCAAGACCGGCAGCGTCAGCCGCAGCGAGCGGATCGCCAAGTACAACCGACTCCTCCGGATCGAGGAGGAGCTCGGCAACGCTGCCGAATACGCCGGCCGGGGCGCCTTCGCAGCACTCGCCGGCGGATGACCGAGCGGGAGACTGTCCCCGGCCTGACCGACCACGCGCGGCGCAATCGGGTCTTCTGGAATGAGCTGTCCGACACCTACCAGGCCGATCACGGCCCCGACCTGGCTCGCCACGGAGCGGCCTGGGGCGTGTGGCAGATCCCCGAGGACGAGATCCACGCCCTCGGCGATGTCGCCGGCAAGGACGTGCTGGAGCTGGGCTGCGGGGCGGCCCAGTGGTCGATCGCGCTGGGGCAGCGCGGCGCGAGACCGGTGGGCCTCGACCTCTCGGAACGCCAGCTGGAGCACGCCCGACGGCTCATGGTGGAGGCGGGGCTCGACTTTCCGCTGATCCACGCCAGCGCCGAATCGGTGCCCTATCCCGACGCCAGCTTCGACGTGATCTTCTGCGACCACGGCGCCATGGTCTTCGCCGATCCGCGCCGCACCGTCCCGGAGGCCGCGCGTCTCCTCCGCGACGACGGGCTGCTCGTCTTCAGCATGCACACCCCCGTCGCCGATATCTGCTGGCCGCCCGATTCGGAGCAGGTCACCGATCAGCTGCGCCTCAACTACTACGAGCTGAACGTGGTCGACGTCGGCGAGTCGCAGCACGTCGAGTTCCAGCTGCCGTACGGCGAGTGGATCCGGCTCTTCCGGGCCAACGGCTTCGAGATCGAGGATCTGATCGAGCTGCGGCCGGAGCCCGACGCGGTGAGCACCTACCGCACGGTCGAGGATCGCGAATGGGCCCGGAAGTGGCCCATGGAGCACATATGGAAGGTCCGCCGTCGATCACGTTGACAAGCGCCCCAATCGTGACGACGCTTAGCACAGTGACGAAGGGAGGTCACGGATGGGCGGCATCGGCGTTGGTGAGTGGCTGATCTGGCTGGTCATGGTGACGGCCATGATTGCCGTCGGGGTAGCCGTCGTCCGAATCGGCTTTCGGATGACTTCCCGAGATGGCTCGCGGCGCATTCTTCGCGAGCGCTTCGCCCGGGGTGAGATCACCCAGTCGGAGCTCGAGCAGGCTCTTCGGGCGCTCGGCTCGTAAGGACCGACACAGCCGCGCGGTCGCCGGGGCGCACCGGCCCCTCGCTGATCACCCGCGCATACCACCGCGCATCATTGGGATTCGTCTTGTGGCTGATCCGCGCGAATCGGCCGTCGCTGAACCAGTGGGCCTGCTTGTAGCAAGGCGCGGCGTTCCAGGTGATCTCGATCACGAGTCCGCCATCCCCGATGGTTAGCCGATCCCCGGGGCCGATCGAGTCCAGCTCGATGCCCTCGAGGGTCAGGTTCTCGCCAAACGCGCCCGGGAACACGTTGTGCCCCTCGCCGACGAGGCGAGCGATCGCCTCGGTCGAGTAGAGGCAGACCGCCTGGTCGACACCCCCGTGGCTCGGCTCAGGCTCGATGTGGCGGTCATCGGTGAGGCCCTTGAGTCCTACCCACTGCTCGGCCACCGGCAGCTTGGGCACGCCGCCCTCGTTGACGTTGACGCTTGCGACGCGGCCGGCTCGGGGTTCGGGCATCGGTCTGGTCAGCTCGCCGGCCTGATGAGCCGGAGCGGCACCAGGGTGATCAGGTAGATCACCAGGACGCCGCCGCCCGTCAGCGCTGCAAATAGGAGCAGCACCGGGAACGATGCCCACGGCCCCTCGACGATCGCGTGCCAGACGTCGAAGGCGAGTCCCGCGACGACGGCCGCGAGGAGGCCGAAAATGAGCCGATGCCTCCGCGGGCTTACCGCGGAGGTCGCCAGGAACCGGTCGAGCGGGCGGACGACGCGAGCCGCGCCGGGCACCTCGCCGACCAGGCCGAGCATGTCGTCGAGCAGATCAGGCTCGGTGGTCGTGTCGAAGGACACCTGGCCGGGTCTGACCCGGTAGGCGCGGACCAGCAACGCGCCCGCCAGGATCGCCAGCAGACCCGTGACCGTCACCAGCCCACCCAGCAAAGCCAGCCGGACGTCGGTCGTCGCTGCCGGCTCAGGGAGCCGCACGACCAGCACCGCCAGCGCGTCGGTGGCCACGTTGAGGCCGATCGTCAGCAGGCTGATGGCCACGCCGGTCCGGATGCGTCGCGCGGTCGCCGGCTCGAGCTGTGGGCCGCGATGTCGAATGCTGCGGACGAAGGTGGCACCGACGACGATCGGCAAGAAGATGGCCGCGTACGACACCACGATGTCCCACGGATCGTTGGCGAACGGCGATGCCGTCTCGACCCAGTAGATCTGCTTGGTGACCAGGAAGAGCGCCGCCCAGGCGAGGACTGCGAACGCGGCGGCGTTGGCGGCCAGGCGAGTTGCGCGGGTCGTGGGATCAGACGAAGCCGTCATCCTCGCATTGTCGCCGCGTCGCGGGTGGCTGTCATCAGCACGGGTCACGGAGGTGTTTGCCGAGCGGTGACGTTCGCTTTCGTCTCCTCTTGTCCGCCGACCCGGTGCTCCCTATTGTCCGCTTATCGGGGTAGCAGGACAGAGGGAGTGCATATGAAGCTTATCAACACCGACGGGCTGGCCCTCATCGGGCCGGGATCGGAGTGGTTCTGGACGGCGCTCCAGTTCACCGCGCTGGCCATTACCTTTTTCGCCATCTACCGCCAGCTGGCGACGCAGCAGATCGAGATCCGCGAGCACACAAAGCTGCTGCGCAGCCAGGCGCATTACAACGCGTTGTCACTCTCGCAGCGGGCCCGGGAAGTGCTGATCGAGAACGAGGGTTTTACCAGCGTCATGAACGTCGGCTGGGCGACGCCGGAGGCGTTGAGCCCGGACGACTGGACGAGATGCAGTGTCTACATGTTCATGCAGTTCAACGCCTGGGAATACCTGTACTACCAGCATCGCGACGATTCGATACCGACTGAGTACTGGGCCGGCGCCGAGGCCTACTACGGGGGTCTGGTCGCAAGGAATCCCGGATACGCCCGCTTCTGGTCGGACAACGAGGCTTCTTTCGACGAACCATTTCACTCGTACCTAGGCAACGAGTTCGCCAAGAAGCCGGCCTCGGCAGATTCAGCGACCGCGGCGGCTCCGGGCTGACCCTGCCAATCCGCAACGCTCTGCCGCCGGTGCCTCAGCTGGGGCCAGCGGGACGCGGTGGGCATACGGCCTAACCCTCGGGCGGAGCCTCGGGCGCGGCGCCGGTATCGGCCTTGGCGCGCTTGCGAGCGGCAGCCGTCTCGCGGCTGGCGCGGACGACGGCGACCTTGGCCTTGCCGGCGGCAGTGCGAGGCCGATCTGCGGCCTTGCCGGCGGCGGCCTTCGAGGCCTTGGAGGCGGCCACCTTCTTGCGCTGAGCGGTCTTGGTGGCGGTCGACTTCTTCTTGGGAGCGGCCACCTCGGCGGCGGCTCCATCGAGCAGGTGCGCGGCGTTGGCCTTGGCCATCAGCCGGCTCTTCCGTCGAGCGGCGTTTCTCGGATGGAGGATCCCCTTCTCGGCGGCCTTGTCGAGCGCGCTGATGGCAGCGGCAACGGCTGCGGCGCCATCACCCTCGGCGCGGCCCAGGGCGATGTTGTTGGCCTGCAGAACGAGCGTCTTGGCCTCGCTGCGCGTGCGCTGGTTGATCGTGTGCCGGCGGAGCGACTGGCGGACGCGCTTCAGCGCCTGCGGCGTGCGCGCGCCCTTCCAGGTTCGAGCTTTTCGTGCCACGAGCAGGGAACCTCACCGATGCGGAATGGGGCAATGAAATGCGCCGTCTCACACGGCGGCGCCACGGGTTGGGAGTATAGCACCGGAGGTCGGCTAGACTCCGGCCCGATGATCCCCCCGGAGCGCACCCGCAACTTCAGCATCGTGGCGCATATCGACCACGGCAAGAGCACGCTGGCTGATCGTCTGCTGGAAGCGACCCACACCATCGACCCCCGCCAGATGACGAGCCAGGTGCTCGACAGCATGGACCTGGAGCGCGAGAAGGGGATCACCATCAAGGCCCGCGCGGTGCGCCTCCAGTACGAGGCCAGGGACGGGCAGACCTACGCCCTCAACCTGATCGACACCCCCGGCCACGTCGACTTCACCTATGAGGTGAGCCGCTCGCTCCAGGCCTGCGAGGGCGCGATCCTGGTGGTCGACGCGTCCCAGGGGATCGAGGCCCAGACGCTGGCCAACGTGCACCTGGCCATGGAGCAGCACCTGGTCATCATCCCGGTCATCAACAAGATCGACCTCGCCTCGGCCGATCCGGAGATGGTCCTCACCGAGCTGGAGGAGACGCTCGCCATCCCGCGTGAGGAGGTGATCCTGGCTTCGGCCAAGGAGGGGATCGGGATCGCCGAGATCCTGGAGGCGATCGTCAAGCGCGTCCCTCCCCCGAGCGGCGCGGCCTCAGCTCCCCTCCAGGCCCTCGTCTTCGACAGCCACTACGACCCGTACAAGGGCGTCGTGGCCTATGTCCGCGTCGCGAACGGCACGCTCCACGACCACGAGCGGATTCGCTTCATGGCGACCGGCGTGGAGAGCGACATCCTGGAGCTGGGCTATTTCCGGCCGCAGCCGGTCCCGACCCGGCGCCTGACGGTGGGCGAGGTCGGCTACGTGGCCTCCGGCTTGAAGAGCATTGCCGATGCCCGCGTTGGCGACACCCTGACCGATGCCGACCGCCCCGCGGCGGAGCCCCTGCCCGGCTACAAGACGGCGCTGCCGCTCGTCTTCGCCGGCATCTACCCGATGCGTGGCGACGAGTACCCGCTTCTGCGCGATGCGCTCGAGAAGCTGCACCTGAACGACGCGTCCTTCGTCTACGAGCCCGAGTCGAGCGTGGCGCTCGGATTCGGCTACCGCTGCGGCTTCCTGGGGCTGCTGCACATGGAGATCGTGCAGGAGCGACTCGAGCGGGAGTTCGGGCTGGAGCTGATCGCATCGGCGCCATCGGTCGAATACCACGTCAAGCAGCTGCACAAGGCCGAAGAGGTGGTCGTTGACAACCCCGCCCAGTTCCCGCCGGCCGGCGAGGTAGAGGGGATCAGCGAGCCATGGGTCTCGGCCACCGTCATCACCCCGACCGACTACATCGGCCCGATCATGGACCTCGCCACCACCCGGCGCGGGGACTTCATCAACATGGAGTACCTCGACCCCAAGCGCGTCAACCTGCACTTCGAGATGCCGCTGGCCGAGCTGATCATCGACTTCTACGACCAGCTCAAGAGCCGGTCATCGGGCTATGCCAGCCTCGACTACGCCTACCTGGGCTATCGGCCTGGCGACCTCGTCAAGCTCGACATCATGGTCAGCGGCGAGCCGGTCGACGCCCTCTCCCTGATCGTGCACAAGACCGATGCCTTCCGCGTCGGGAAGGGCCTCGTTGAAAAGCTCAAGGAGCTGATCCCGCGACAGATGTTCGAAGTGCCGGTCCAGGCGGCGATCGGCTCGCATATCATCAGCCGCGAGACGATCCGGGCGATGCGCAAGAACGTGCTGGCCAAGTGCTACGGCGGCGACATCACTCGCAAGCGCAAGCTCCTCGAGAAGCAGAAGGAAGGCAAGCAGCGCATGAAGCGGATCGGCTCCGTCGAGATCCCGCAGGAAGCCTTCCTCGCCGTCCTGCGCATGAACGACGGGCAGTAGGGCAGTCGCTTGAACTTCCAGGAGTCGCTGCGGCTCTCAATCGCCCTGGGGCTGGCGATCTTCCTCGTCCTGCTGCGCTTCGACTCGGAGCGGATCATGCGCTCCGACTACTTCCGCTCGCGCTCCGGCTGGCTCGGCCCGCTCTCCTACTACGGGCTGGTGGTCCTCTTCGCCATCGGCATCGCGGTGATCCTGCCGCGCGGCCGGGCGCAGCTCTTCCTGGCGCAGGGCGACTCCGCCTCGATGCTGCCGGTGATGGCCCTCTTCTGCTTCGTGGCGGTCCTGAACGGGGCGGTGCTCGCCTTCGTGCGCTATCGCGCCATCCTGCCGCTGCCGGTCCCGCTGCTCGTTTCGCGCCTCGCCGGCGCGGCCGCCAATGCCGTCGCCGAGGAGCTCCAGTTCCGCTCGATCGTGCTGGGGATGCTCATCTTTGGCTTCGGCAACAGCCCCGGTGCGCTGAGCGCGGCGCTGGTCGGCCAGGCGCTGCTGTACGGGCTCGCGCACCGGCGGCTGTGGAACGAGCGGGACTGGTACTTCCTCGCCGGCTCGGTGATCCTGGGCTACGCGGCCGGGCTCGCGACCGTGACAACCGGGTCGGTGGTGCCGGCCATGGTCGGGCACTTCGCGGTCACGGCCTCGCTCTTCGCATTCGCCGGGGGTCGGTTGCGCCAGAGGCCGATCTAGGGAGTTGATGGCGCGCCGGACGCCCACCTCGGATGGCTTCGCAACATCCTCGCCGGCCGTCCGGCGCGCCTTCGTCTTCGGGGGGTGGCACTGGCCGGGCGTGTCATAAGCCCGGCTATTCGCGGGGATGCTACGTTGGCTCCTCTGCGCCCCGATCCGGGATGAGCGGCGCGCCTCGGGCGCCACGGCAGTCTCCGCACTGCTGCGGCGACGCGTGAAAGGGGCCTCGCCGCGTGTCCACGCCCCGATGTAGCAGCCCCATGACTAGCCGCTTCGGGCCACCTGGTGGCAGAGGTGTCGATCCCCGGGTTGACCGTTCGTCGTGGTTAGTGAAGATGGGGCTCAACAACGGGCCCACAGCAATCCGAGAAGGAGTCCGACTCATGGCAGCCAAGGTCATCCACGTCGAGGTCACGGGCAAGGACGGGCCCGCCCTCCAGAGCTTCTACTCCGACATCTTCGGCTGGGAGCTCGACACCAACCTCCCCGACGGCTACGGCATGGCCCGCGACGAGTCCGGATTCACCAGTGGCATCGGGCCTACCCGTGACGGATCGGCCGGCATGGTGACGTTCTACGTTCACTCCGACGACCCGGCCGGCGTTCTGCGGCGCGTCGAGGAGCTCGGGGGGAAGGTGTTGATGCCGCTCACCGAAGTGGCCAAGGACACCACCATCGCCCTCTTCGCCGATCCAGAGGGTCACGTCGTCGGGATCATGTAGTCCGGCCGCCCTTCGCGAACGCCGCCCCGAGCCCGCAGCATGTAGGCTCGGGGCGTGTCGTTGCCCACGCACCACCTGTACGTCCACGTCCCCTTCTGCCGACTGGTGTGCGCCTACTGCGACTTCGTGACGGTGGGCGGGCGAGCCGCCGAGATCCCGCGGTACGTGGAGGCGCTGCTGGCCGAGCTGGCGCTGAGGCCGGCATCGGGCGAGCTGGCGACCATCTACCTCGGGGGCGGCACGCCGTCGCTGCTTCCGGCCGCCGCGGTGGCCCGCCTGGTGCAGACCGCCGTCGCCCGATGGAGGACCGATCCGAGCGAGATCACCGTGGAGGCGAACCCCAGTGTGCGCGAAGCGCCCGATTGGGCCGGCCTCCGAGCTGCGGGCGTGAGCCGCATCTCGCTGGGGATCCAGTCGCTGCGCGATCCTGACCTCGTCACGCTGGCCCGCGGCCAGACCGCCGCCGAAGGGATGGCTGCGTTTGCCGCGGCCCGAGCGGCCGGCTTCGAGAACGTGTCGCTCGACCTCATCTACGGCATCCCCGGCCAGTCGCTGGCGGATTGGCGCGACGGGCTGTCGCGCGCGCTGGCGCTCGAGCCGGATCACCTCTCGCTCTATGCGTTGCAGCTCGCCCTGGCGCCCGATGAATGGGCTGCGCCCCCTCGCCCCGGCGCCTTGCGCTGGCGGCAGCGGATGGTGCCCCGGCAGGACGACGGAGTGGCCGCGGCCCAGTACGAGCTCGCCGAGGAGCTGCTCGACCGCGCTGGCTATGGCCATTACGAGCTCTCGTCGTGGGCTCGACCTGGATTCGAGTCCCGACACAACTCCGCCTATTGGGAGCGGCGGCCGTACACGGGGATCGGGGCTGGCGCGCATTCCTATGACGGCGAGATCCGCTCCTGGAACGAGCGCGACCTCGATCGCTACCTCGCCGGCATCGAGTCAGGGGAACGCGCCGTTGCCGGGAGCGAGCAGCTCGACGAGGCGACCCGTGCCTTCGAAGCGGTGGCGCTCGGCCTGCGCCGCGTTGCCGGCTTCAGCCGCGCGGCCTTTGCCGCCGAGTTCGGCCAGGATCCATGGCAGCGCTACCCGGCCGCGGTCGAAGAGACGGTCGCGGCAGGACTGATCGAGGTTGCCGGCGACGCGATCCGGCTCACGGCACGGGGAAGGCTGCTTGCCAACGAGGCACTCGTCGCCTTCGCACCGTAGGCCGCGAGCCACCGGTCCGCAGTCACCGGGTGGCTACAACGGCGAAGATGACGGCGATACTTCGCCGGCGCAGCCACCTGGTGACGATTCAGCCATCTAAAGCCCGTGAGATCTCTTTTCTTGCCCGTTGTAGCCACCCGGTGACCGCGTGCGCGTCGCTCGCCGCGTGACAGCCCGACGTCGCGTTGACATCGGTCCGGGACGGTTGGTACCATGCGGTTCACGCACGATTAGCACTCTCACCCTGAGAGTGCTAACGAGGCGACACCAGAGGACACGTTGGCAGGCGAAGGGATGCAGGGGGACCGGAGCGCGCCACATCGGTCGACGCTGGAGCTGACCGAGCGGCAGCGATCGGTGCTGCGCGCCGTGGTCGAGGACTACGTGCTCCACGCCATCCCCGTCGGCTCGCATGCGCTGATCGAGCGCTGGGGCCTGACCGTCAGCTCCGCCACCGTGCGGGGCGCCATGGCCGAGCTGGAGGCGCTGGGGCTTCTCTCCCACCCGCACACCAGCGCCGGGCGCGTCCCGTCGGACCTCGGCTATCGGATCTATGTCGAATCGCTCATGCGCGAGTCGGTCATGGACCAGGCCGATCAGCTCATGATCCGCCACCAGTTCAGCCAGGTGCAGCTGACCAGCAACGAGTGGCTGCGACTCGCCGCTTCGATCCTGGCCACCAGCACCCGCTCGGCGGCGGTCGTCACCCCGGCCCGCGCGCGGCGCGCGAAATTCGGCCACATCCAGCTCGTCGAGCTGGGCGACCAGACCCGGATGGCGGTCCTGGTGCTGGCCGATGGCAACGTCGTACAGCGACGCCTCGACCGCACTGCGATCGATCGCGCGGCTGGTGGCGAGCAGATCGGTCAGGCCGACCTCGACACCGCGGCAGCCGTCCTCAACGCCGAGCTGGCCGGCCTGTCCGCCCCGCAGGCGCGCCGCCGAATACTGAAGCTCATCCCCCTCGCGGCGCACGTCGCCGAGGTGGTGGCCCAGATGCTGGAGGAGGCCGACAGCGTCGCGGTCGAGGAGGTCTTCACCGATGGGATCGTCAACGTCCTCGAGCAGCCCGAGTTCGCAGAGGGCGCGAAGCTACGGGGTGTCCTCGAGGTGCTCCAGCGCTCCGACTTCCTGGAGCAGCTGGTCCCGGTCCTCACCCGGCGTGGCGGGGTGACGGTGATCATCGGTCACGAGAACGTCAACGACGCCATGCACGAGGTGAGCCTGGTCTTCGCCCCGTACGGCAACCAGGAGAGCGCCCTGGGTCTGCTCGGGGTGCTGGGGCCGACCCGCATGCCGTATCCGCGTGCGATCCCCACCGTGCGCTACCTCGCCACGCTCATGAACGAGCTGATCAGCAGCCATCCGGGATCGGGCCATGACTGAGCATCGCGGCAACGGCGCCCCCGAGGACCCGCGCGAGGGGCGTCACCCCCGTGGCCCGTCGCGCGCCGAGCTGCTGGTGATGATCGAGGACCTGCAGCGTGTGCTGGAGCAGACCCGCGAGCAGTCGGACGAGCATCTGCGCGGCCTGCAGCGCACCGCGGCCGACTTCTCCAACTATCGGCGCCGCATGGACGAGGAGCGCGAGGGACTGGCGCAGTTCACCAACGCGCTGCTGATCGGCAAGCTGCTCAGCGTCCTCGACGACTTCGACCGAGCGCTGCAGAACGTCCCCGCCGACACCCACGAGGGCTGGGTCGACGGCGTGCGCCTCGTCGGGCGCAAGCTGCGCAACCTGCTCGAGGCGGAGGGCGTGACCCAGATCGAGGCGCTCGGCCAGCCATTCGACCCGAACCTGCACGAGGCGGTCGTCCACGAGGAGACCGCGGACTATCCCGACAACCAGGTGATCGGCGAGCTACAGCGTGGATACCGGCTGCGTGACCGGGTCCTGCGCCCATCCCTCGTCCGCGTCGCGAACAACCCGAAGGAGCACTGAGCGCATGGGAAAGATCATCGGCATTGACCTTGGCACGACCAACTCGGTGGTGGCCGTCATGGAGGGCGGCGAGCCGCAGGTCATCACCAACGCGGAGGGCGGCCGCATCACGCCATCGGTCGTCGCCTTCGCCAAGAGCGGTGAGCGGCTGGTCGGCCAGGTTGCCAAGCGCCAGGCGATCACCAACCCGGAGAACACCATCTTCAGCATCAAGCGCTTCATGGGGCGCCGCTTCGAGGACCCCGAGGTCGCGCACAGCAAGGACCTGGTGCCCTACACCGTCTCCAAGGACCCCAAGTCCGAT
>JBGQCU010000055.1:0-12053 GCA_041495495.1 Candidatus Limnocylindria bacterium | reverse complement strand
CTTGGGGAGAACTACCGGCACCTGTACGACGCGATCCGCCCGTTCGAGCTACTCATCTACGCGGTGGTGTTGGTGGGCGGTGCCTACGTCATCTACCGCTGGCTGCGCGGACGTGGCGGCTCAGGTGGAGAGGCACCTGTGTAATGCGGCAGCTCGTAAGCCGTAACCCGCGGGCTTCGATACTCGTGACGGTGGTCCTCATTGGGTTCGTGGTCCTCCTCACTTGGTCCACAACTGGCCTGAGTTTCGCGGAATTTATCGTGGGAGAGTTCTACTGGGGCGGCTTTTGGCTGACCATCCCTCTGGCCCTCGGCGCGGCTGCTGTATACGCGGCGACCCGCCACCCGCCCCGCCGAAGGCTGGCGTTAACCCTCGGCCTAGTAGGTGTCGGTGTGATCGTGGGTGCGATCGCTGGCTATGTTCGGCTACTCAGGTAAGAGACAGACCCACTCCGATGTTGGGTTGACCTTCACCCGGATCGGTGCCACGCTGGCAGCAACTGAACACTTCATCGCCTTCGGGGCGGGGTGAAAGTCCCCACCGGCGGTCGGCTCGTTGACGCGAGCCAGCCCGCGAACCCCATCGGGCCCGGACGCCGAGGAGCGGCGGTCGGGGCAAACCTGGCGGGGCCGACCTGACCCGGCGAGCGCGACGCTCGCAGGCAGACAGGGCCGACGGTCACAGTCCGGATGGGAGAAGGCGACCGCGAGGCGTTCTCCGGCGCATCGACAGACCGATGGCGCGCGCCTGCGCGCCTGAGAGAGTCGAGCTGGAGGCCGCTTCGAGGCCGAGCCCCGCGCGCGATGCCAGGCGCAGCGGGAGAAGAAATGGCCATCGAGGCGACGACGCAGGGGAGCCGGCCAACGACGCCCGCGGCTCTGCCCGTGCGCCTCGCCGATGTCAGCGTTGCCTTCCCGGCTGCCGGGGAGCCGCTTGTCGCGCTTGAGCGCCTGACCCTCGGTATTCCCGCGGGCAGCCTGACCGTGGTGATCGGGCCGAACGGGTGCGGCAAGAGCACGCTGCTGCGGGTCATCGCCGGGCTCGTGGCGCCGACCAGCGGGAGCGTGGCGCTGGGCGACGAAGGGGTACCGCGCGCCGGCGACGGCCGCGTCGGCCTCGCCTTCCAGCAGCCGCGCCTGATGCCCTGGCTCTCCACCGTCGACAACGTCGCGCTGCCGCTCGCCCTGGATGGCGTCGCCGTTGCGGAACGCCGCGAGCAGGCCATGGAGGCGCTCGAGCGAGTTGGGCTCGCAGAAGCGGCGGGCGTCCGCCCCGCCCAGCTCTCCGGGGGAATGGCCCAGCGCGCCGGCCTCGCGCGCGCGCTCATCAGCGACCCGCCGGTGCTCCTCCTCGACGAGCCGTTCAGCGCGCTCGACGCACTCACCCGCGAGGGCTTCGACGGAGAGCTGCAACGCCTCTGGATGGACCGCCCGCGGACGGTGATCCTGGTGACCCACTCGGTCGGGGAGGCGGTGCGCATGGCCGACCGGATCGTGGTGATGACCGCCCGGCCGGGGAGTGTGGCGCGCCTGATCCCCGTCGACCTGCCGCGACCGCGGCCTGCGTCGAGCCACGCCACCGCGGCGATCGACGCTGAGGTGCGCGCCGCCCTTGCCGAAGTCCATCCCGCCGAGCTCACCCCCTGGCTCGACCGATGAAGCGCCTCGCGGCCACCATCCTCTCCCTCGCCGCCTTCCTGGCCGTCTGGAAGCTGCTCACGGTCGTGAGCGGCACGCCCAATTACATCCTCCCCGCGCCGGAGGTCGTGGCCGACCGAGCGCTCCGCGCAATCCGCGACGGGATCCTCTGGGAGCACACGGCCGTCACGCTCTCCGAGATACTCCTCGGCTTTGCGCTCGGCGCGATCACGGCAATGGGCGTGGGCATCGGACTGGGCAAGAGCATCGTCGTGGAGCGCGTTCTCTCCCCATACATCGTCGCGGCGCAATCGGTCCCGATCCTCGCCCTCGCCCCGCTCCTCGACATCTGGTTCGGCGGCGGCCTGCTGGCCCGTGTCCTGATCTGCGCCCTGATCGTCTTCTTCCCGATCGCCATCGCCACGATGGTCGGCATCCGCTCGGCCGATCCGCTCCTCGCCGAGATGCTTCGATCCCTCGGCGCGAGCCCTGGCCAGCTCACCGCACGGCTCGAGATCCCATCGGCCCTGCCGGTCCTCTTCGGCGGCCTTCGGGTGGGGGTGACGCTGGCCGTCATCGGCGCCGTCGTTGCCGAATGGGCCGGTGCCAGCAGCGGGCTGGGCGTGCTCATCAACATCGCCAACCAGGGGCTGTTCGACACCCCACTCATGTTCGTCGCGCTCGCCACCCTGGCCGTCATCGGCATCACCCTGCATGGCCTGGTGGTGGTCGCCGAGCGCCGGCTGGTCCTCAGATGACCGAGAAAGGAAGACCGATGCATCCTCGCGCGTCCGCCTCGTTGCTCGTCCTTGCGCTTGTGCTGGCCGCCTGCGCGCCGGCGCCGTCAGCGTCGCCCTCGGCGGCGCTGCGGCCGATCACCCTGCTGCTCGGCTTCCAGCCCGATGTCCAGTTCTCGCCCTTCTACCTCGCCCAGCAGGCCGGTTACTACTCGGACGCGGGCCTGGACGTCACGATCCAGTACAAGAGCGACGCGGACCTGGTGCGGCTGGTCGGCGATGGGCAGGCCGAGTTCGGTGTGGCCGATGCAACCGACGTGATGATCTCGCGCACCGCGGGCATCCCGATCAAGTACGTGGCGACCCTGTACAGCCTGTTCCCGGTGGCGCTCATCGGTCCCAAGGGCAGCGTGCCGGCGGTGCCGGCCGAGCTCGTCGGCCTGCGGATCGGAACGCCGGGGCGCTTCGGGTCGTCCTGGCACGCGCTGCTCGCGTTTCTCGAGGCGGGCGGGCTCACCGAGGCCGACGTCACGATTCGCGAGTACCCCCAGTTCAACCAGGTGGATGGGCTGCTGAACGGGGACGTGGACCTCATCACCGGCTTCCGCAACAACGAGCCGTGGCGCCTCGCCTCGCGGGGAATGCAGGTCGACGTGATGACCGTCGAGCAGATCGCGCCGCTGCCCGGCCCGGGCATGATCGTCGGCGATGCGCTGCTGTCCAGGGACCCGGCGGTCGTCAAAGCCTTCGCCGCGGCCACCGTGCGTGCCCAAACCACGATCACCGGCGACATCCAGAAGGGCCTCGATGCGGCGATCGTGGCGGTGCCGACCATCGCCTCGGACCGGGCCACGGCGCTGACCGTGCTGCGGGCGACGATCGAGCTGTGGCGGGGCTCAGCGAGCGGCCCGACGGGGGCCATCGACACCGCGATCTGGACGACGGGCTACGACACGATGGCCCGGCTCGGGTTCATCGACGGCTCGGTGCCGGTCGAGCAGATGATCAGCCAGGTCCTCAACAAGAGCGGCTAGGCGTCGCCGTCCCGGGTAGCCGGGGTGCCGGCGCGTGGCGGCGGGAGGGCGTATCGGTCCAGCGCCGGCTCGTCCTGCGATTCCGCCCGCTCGGCGGCCTCGACCGTCTGCTCCAGCAGCATCATTGTGGTGACCGGGCCGACCCCGCCGGGGACCGGGGTGATGGCCGCCACCACCGGCCGAACGGAGGCGAAGTCGACGTCGCCCACGATCCCTCCGGGAGTTGTGTTGATGCCGCAGTCGATGACCACCGCCGAGCGGTTGACCATCTCGGCGCGGACCAGGCCGGGCACCCCGGCGGCGACCACCAGGATCTCGGCGCGCCGCGTCTCGCGGGCGAGGTTGCGGGTGCGCCGATGGCAGATCACCACCGTGGCGTCCGCCGCGACCAGCAGGGCGGCCGCAGGACGGCCCACCACGGCGGAGCGCCCGATCACCACCGCCCGACGGCCGGCGATCGGGATCTGGTAATTGCGCAGGATGGCCATCACCGCCAGCGCGGTGGCCGGCACGAAGGTGCGCTCGCCGCGGGCGATGCGCCCTGCGTTGAGCGGCGTGGCGCCGTCGACGTCCTTGGCCGGGTCGATCAGCGCCACCACCGCGTTGGAGTCCAGATGCGCCGGTACCGGCTGCGCGACGACGATGCCGGCCACGCTCGGGTCCCGGTTGAGGGCGCCGATCCGCGCGGCCACGTCGGAGAGGGCGACCCCCTCCGGCGGGTCGATCTCGATCGCCTCCACGCCCACGCTGCGAGCCGCGCGCCGGACGCTGTCGGCATACACCGCCGATGGGCCGCGCGCGTCGAAGCGGATGATCGCGAGGCGGGGCGTGGCGCCGGTCCGCTCGTGCAGGTCAGCGATGCGGTCCGACAGGTCCCGCCACAGGCGGGACGCCACCGCGCGGCCGTCGAGGATGCGGCCGCTCATGACGGCAGCAGCCTGGCGTCGACGGCGGCCATGGTCATTCGCTCGCGATCCGCGGCAAGCGCCTCAAGGCGGCTGATCTCGCCGGGGGCGGAGGCGCGCAGGGGCTCATCGGCCGGCAGGTAGGGCAGGTTGATGCGCACGTTGAGCAGCGCGCCGCGCAGGGCGGCTGCGGCGAGCTGGGCTGCCACGCCGGCGTCGCTGACCGCGTTGCGGTTGCCGATCGGCGCCATCCGCTCCGCCAGCTCCAGCACCTCTCCGGCGACGACTGCGGCACGCAGCGGCACGCGGGCCGCGTCGACCATGGCGCCGCGCAGGGCCGTCGCGCGCACCTCGCGCTCCGACTCGGACTCCTTCGGCATGCGGCGCGCGCGGACGACGGCGTCGTAGGCGGTCGCGTCTTCCTCGGCCAGCTCGAGCAGCAGGTCCCTTCGCGCCAGGGCCTCGGTCCGCAGCTCAACGATGGTCGCCTCGTGCTCGGCGTATTCCGGTCGGCCGCGGGTCAGCTCGGCCACCATCGCCACCAGGGCGGCGCCCATCGCCCCGGCCAGCGCGGCCGCGCTGCCGCCGCCGGGCACCGGGTCGCTGCTCGCCAGGCGCTCCAGCAGAGCGTTGAGCGGAAGGTCGGTGAGTCGGGTGGAATCGCCCATCGGCAAGCTGCCTCATGCGGATTCGAGCCACCCGCGCGGCGGCCGCGGGGAGCCTCCGGCCCGATTGTACGGGCTAGACTCCGAGCCGCATGAAGCTGAGCGGCTGGCGCATTGCGCTGATCACCACCGTCCCGCCGGTGGCTGCGGCGCTGGTGCCCTTCCTGCGCCAGCTCGGCCACGATCCGGTGTCGATCGTCAGCGCCCGCCGCCGGCAGCCTGCCCCCGCAGGTCGCCAGCCGATGGGGGACGAGACCGCGCCCCCCGGCCTGGACGTGCTGCTGGCCCATGACAAGTGGTCGGTCGAGCCGCTCCTGCGCGCCAGCCGCCCGGACCTGGCGCTGTGCTGGGGCTTCCCGTGGCGCATCCCACAGGCCGCGCTCGACGTCCCACGGCTCGGCTCGGTGAACTGCCACCCGGCGCTGCTGCCGCGCCACCGTGGACCGATTCCGCTGGCCTGGGCCTTCCGCGACGGCGATCGGCAGTTCGGGGTGACCTGGCATCGGATGGACGCCGAGCTGGACACCGGCGCCATCCTGGCCCAGGCACCGGTCGAGATGCTCGACGACGATTTCAGCATCGAGGCGGTCGGGCCGCGCCTGGGGGCGGTGGCGATCGGCCTGCTGCCCGGCGTGCTGGCGCGCATCGCGGCCGGCGATCCGGGCGATCCGCAGCCAAGCGAGGGGGTCACCTGGGCGGGCCACTTCGGCGAGGACTATGCCTCGGTCGACTGGACGCAGCCGGCGCGCCGCATCCACGACCAGGTCCGCGCCTGGGCCTTCACCTTCGATCTGTCGCAGGTGGCCGGCCCGATCGCCGAGCTGGATGGCCGCCGTGTGCGGCTGGTGCGCACCTCTCTGACCGACCCGGGCGGCGACGCACGCCGCGTCGACGCCGGCGACGGGCCGCTGTGGGTCGTGGAGGCCGAGCCGCTCGGCTGAGCCCTTGCCTAGGCGGCGTGGTCCAGTGCGTCGACGAACCAGCGCCGGCGTCGCCCGTCGAAGACCAGCGAGGCCTGGCCCGCATCGGTCTCGACCAGGTAGGTGATGCGCGGACCCCGATCGGCGGGGTAGGCGGCCGTCTCGTCCCGCACGGCGTCGAGCGCGGTCACGGTGAGCTGTCGACTGCCAACCCGGACGGTTGATGGACGGGCCTTCTGCCGATCCCAGCGCACGCGTGCCTCGGTCGGCGTGATCTTGGTGAGTGCCATCGATTTCACTGCTCCTTCACGCCGCCTGCGCAGGGCACCGAACAGGCGTTCTAATGAAGCGCAGCATACGAACAGGTGTTCGATCTGTCAAGGGTCCGCGTCGGTCGGTGCCTCTGGCTTCTCGCCGAAGTCGAAGCGGCGCCGATCGCGGTGGCCGATCAGCCGCGCCCGGGTGATCGCCTTCTCACCGAAGCGCTCGCGCACGGCGTCGATCGAACGGGTGATGCGATCGGTCTTGTCGGGGGCGTCGAAGAGGGTGAGCTGCTGCGCATCCGCCAGGTTGATGGCGGTCAGCCCGATGAGCCGCACGGCGCGGTCGCGCACCAGCGTCTTGCGCAGGAGGGCCACGCCGGCGGCGTAGATCGGCTCCGACTCGCGCGTCTGGTGCGGCACCGGCATCTGGCGGGTGAGCGTCTCGAAGCCCTCGTAGCGCAGCTTGAGCTGCACGGCACCCGCCGCCAGGTGGTGGGCTCGCAGCCGGCTGGCAACGGATTCGGCCAGGTCCAGCAGGGTCGCCTCCAGCCGCACCGGGTCGACCACGTCGCGGTCGAAGGTCAGCTCGTGGCCGATGCTCTTGGGCGCCTGGCTGGGCACCACCGGCGAGGGATCGATGCCGCGCGCCCGCCGCGCCAGATCGGCGCCATGGCTGCCGAATCGGCGCCGCAACGTGGAATCGGCCAGGGCAGCCAGCTGGCCGATCGTCGTCACCCCGTAGTCGGCCAGCGCCTGGCGCGACTGCGGCCCGACCCCCCACAGCCGGCTGACCGGGAGCGGGGCGAGGAAGGCGGCCTCCTCGCCGGGCGGGACGACGACCAGCGCATCGGGCTTGCGCAGGTCCGAGGCGACCTTCGCGCACAGCTTGTTGGTCGCCACCCCGACGCTGACCACCAGGCCGACCTCGTCGAGCACCCGCTCCTTGATGCGCCGCGCGATCGCCTCGCCCTCGCCGAAGGCGTCGCGGCTGGCGGTCACGTCCAGGAAGGCTTCGTCCAGGCTGATCGGCTCGACCAGCGGCGTGTACGAGGCGAAGATTCGCATCACCATCCGTGACAGGTCGCGGTACCGATCGGGGCGGCCGGGCAGGAAGACGCCGGTGGGGCAGAGGCGCGCCGCGGTGCGTAGCGGCATCGCCGAGTGAACGCCGAACCTGCGTGCCTCGTAGGAGGCGGCGCTGACCACGCCACGGGCGCCCGGGTCGCCGCCGACGATCACCGGCTTGCCGCGCAGGGAGGGGTCGTCGAGCACCTCGACGCTGGCGTAGAAGGCGTCGAGATCGGCGTGCAGGATGGTGCGGGTCATGTCGCTCCCGCAAGGGTAGCGGCGCGGCCGCCGGGCTCGGCCTATGTCAGCTTGCGGATGACCCCGACGACTTTGCCCTGGATCTGCACCTCGGACGCGTAGATCGGCTCCATCTCGGCATTCGCGGGCTGGAGGCGGATGCGGTCCTGCTCACGGTAGAAGCGCTTGAGGGTCACCCCGTTGTCCTCCAGCAGCGCGACCACGATGTCACCGTCGCGGGCGGTCGCCTGGGGCTGGACCACGACGTAATCGCCGTCGTCGATGAGGGCGTCGATCATGCTCTTGCCGCGTACGCGCAAGACGTAGGAGTCATCGCGCGCCTGGAGCGAGCGGGGCACCTCGAGCGTCTCTGCGCCCTCCGCATAGGCCTCGATCGGCTGTCCGGCGGCGATCTCGCCGATGACCGGCAGGGCGAGCGTCTCGCGCTCGATCGGCATCCGGAACGGCGTCACCCGGCTACGCTCGGCCCGCTCGACTGACGACGGGCGACGGGCCGGGAGACCCAGCTCCGCCTCTGCCCGTACGGTCAGGCGCAGCGCGCGGGAGGAGTGTGACCCTCGCTCGAGCAGCCCGTCGCGCTCGAGGTTGGTCAGATGGTGATGCACGGCCGACGGCGAGGCGAGGCCTACCGCCTCTGCGATCTCGCGCACGCTGGGCGGATAGCCGCGCTCGGCGACGATGCGGGCGATGGACTCGAGGATCTTCTTGCGACGCTCGGCGTCATGCCTGGTCAACGGCGGCTCCTTGTGCGGTGCACGGTCGTTCCGACGACCATAGCAGAACAGGCGTTCTAATGTCAACCGATGCCGACCGCTCCTCTGCTATCATCGCCGCCCATCCCGACCGAACCGGAGGCCCGCGTGAATTTCTCCGGCCGATGGCGCTCGCTGCGCCTGGCTCGCCTGATCTGGAAGCTGCCGATGTACGCGCGCGTCATCTGGGGCCTGATGCGCGACCCGCGCACGCCGCTGCCGCTGAAGGCCCTGATGGGCGCCGCGCTCGCCTACCTGGTGATGCCCCTCGACCTGATCCCGGACGCCATCCCGATCCTCGGCCAGGCCGATGACCTGACGGTGCTGATGCTGGTGCTGGACCTGTTCATCGCCAACTCCCCGCCCGAGGTGCGCCGCGAGCACCTGCAGCGCGCGCACAACGGCACCGCCGACCTGGACCGCGACCTCGCGCGGCTGCGCTCGATCATGGGTCGTCGCTATGACGCGATTCGCGACGGCCTGCCCGAGCTGCTCGAGCGCTACGGTGATCTGCGCGACCCGCGCGCGGTCAAGGGGCTGCTGGCAAAGCTGCGCGACGCGCGGGTGCGGGGAAGCGAACACGAAAGGGACCGGCAGACAGCATGAAGGTGATCCTCAAGCGCGACGTGAAGGGGCTCGGGCACACCGGCGACGTCAAGGACGTCAAGAACGGCTATGCCCGCAACTTCCTGTTTCCGACCGGTGCCGCGGCCCTGGCCGACGCCGGCGCGCTCAAGAACTGGGAGCGGCACCGCACCGAGCGCGAAGAGCGCGAGCAGGGCATCCGATCCGAGGCCGAGGCGATTGCCCAGCGTCTGCGCGAGCTGAAGCTGGAGGTCGCCGTCAAGGCGGGCGAGAAGAACCGGCTCTTCGGGTCGGTCACCAACCGCGAGATCGCGGACCTGATCGCCCAGGAAGGGATCGAGGTCGACCGGCACGCCGTCCACCTGCGCGAGCCGATCAAGACGCTCGGCGACTTCAAGGTCGACGTGCACCTGATGGCCGGCGTCGACGCCGAGATGACCGTCAGCGTGGTGGCGCTTCAGCCCGCGACAGGCTAGCTGTCGCGACCACCCGCCACCCTGTCGGGCATGACCGGACGCGCCCGACCCTTATCCACAGGAATCCGGTTGTCCACAAAGCGCCGACAGATATCGACAGCGCGGGGCCGTCGGGCGGGTAGGCATCGGTCCGTGGCTCGGGCACCATCGGTCCCGCCATGAGCATCGACAAGCTGGCGCCACAGGCGGTCGAAGCCGAGCAGAGCGTGCTCGGCTCGATCCTGATCGATCCGGAGGCGATCCTCAAGGTCGCCGACTTCCTGCATCCACCCGACTTCTACCGCCAGCAGCACTCGGACATCTACGAGGCGATGCTCGGCCTGCATGGCCAGCGCGAGCCGATCGACCTCGTGACGCTGGGCGACGAGCTGGCGAGGCGCGATCGCCTGGAGCCGATCGGCGGGCCTGCCTACCTGGCCAGCCTGATGAACATGGTGCCGACCGCGGTGCACGTCGAGCACTACGGGCGGATCGTCGAGCGCAAGGCGGTGCTGCGCAACCTGATCGGGGCGGCGGGCAAGATCGCGGCGGTCGGCTACGAGGAGGCGAACGATGCCGAGGCGGCCATCGACCGCGCCGAGGGGATCCTGTTCGAGATCAGCCAGCGCCGCACGGTGGGCGGCTTCGAGTCGCTGGCAACCCTGCTTGGGCAGGCCTACGACCGGCTCGAGTACCTGCACGACCATCGCGGGCAGCTGCTCGGGATCCCGAGCGGCCTGTCACAGCTGGATGCCCTGCTCGGCGGCTTCCAGCCCTCCGACCTGATCATCCTGGCCGCCCGCCCGAGCGTCGGAAAGACGAGCCTGGCACTCAACATCGCGCAGCACGCGGCGGTGCACGAGGGCAAGAAGGTCGGTGTCTTCTCGCTCGAGATGAGCAAGGAGCAGCTGGCGCTGCGGCTCCTGTCGGCCGAGTCCGGGATCAACCCGCGGCCATTGCAGAGCGGCTTTGTGGACGAGACCGACTGGAGCAAGATCGCCCAGGTGATGAACCTGATGCATGCGGCGCCGATGTGGATCGACGACTCGCCGGTGCTCACCGTGCTGGAGCTCCGCACCAAGGCGCGGCGCCTCGAGGCCGAGCAGCATGGGCTCGACCTGCTGATCGTCGACTACCTGCAGCTGATGCAGGGCAGCTACTCCCAGCGCGAGCCGAACCGGGTGCAGGAGGTGAGCGAGATCAGCCGCGGGCTGAAGCAGCTGTCACGCGAGCTGAAGGTGCCGGTGATCGCCCTCTCGCAGCTATCGCGGGGGGTGGAGCAACGGGGCAGTGCCGAGCCGCGCCTCTCGGACCTGAGGGAGTCGGGGAGCATCGAGCAGGATGCAGACGTGGTGATCTTCCTGTACCGCGAGGCGGAGGCGATGCCGGAGGGCGACGTCGAAACGATCAGGGCGAAGGTGGCCAAGCACCGCAACGGGCCGATCGGGGAGATCTCGCTCCAGTTCCGCAAGACCAACACCCGCTTCTACACGATGGCCGCCCGCGAGAGCGAAGTGGTGGCCTACTAACCTCTAGGCAGGCCACCGGGCCGTGTGTATAGTCGGCCGCGGAACGTCCGGTCCAATGCTCAACCCGAGTCCGACCGATCCAGCGCGTCGCCGCCGATCAGCCTGAGCCCGTGGGACAGCACCGTCCAGATCGGCCCGGGCGAGCGAGGTTGGAGGGGTAGGGTGTACGCCGACAAGACCATCAGCTGCCGCGATTGCGGGATGGACTTCGTCTTCTCCGCCGGAGAGCAGCAGTTCTACGCCGAGAAGGGCCTGGTGAACGAGCCGCAGCGCTGCCCGAGCTGTCGGGCCGTCGCCAAGCAGAATCGGGCGCTGGGGATCAGCTCGGGGGGTGGCTCCGGGCAGCGCGAGATGCACGCCGCGGTGTGTGCCGAGTGCGGGGGCCAGGCGCTCGTGCCGTTCCTGCCACGCAACGACCGCCCGGTCTACTGCAGCAGCTGCTTCGACAAGGTGCGTGCCATGCGGACCTGAGCGGTCCGCCGATCGTCGAGCCAGACCGATCCGAACGCCGCCGCAGAGGGCGGCGTTCGCGCATCTCCACGGCATGCCGGCGCTACGATGCGTCCCTCCCACGCACCTGAGGTCATCGGCCCGCCCATGTCCGTCATCGCCGTCGTCGGCGCCCAGTGGGGCGACGAGGGAAAGGGCAGGGTCGTCGACTACCTGGCCACCGACGCAGACCTGGTGATCCGCTATGGCGGGGGCAACAACGCCGGCCACACCGTGGTCAACCCGCACGGGCACTTCAAGCTGCACCTGATCCCATCGGGCATCTTCTACCCCGGCACGCGGAACCTGCTCGGCGGGGGGGTGGTGATCAACCCGCCGGCCCTGGTGTCGGAGCTCGACGGCCTGGCCGCGGCCGGCTTTGACGGCGCCAACCTGTTCATCAGCGACCGCGCCCACCTGGTGATGCCGTACCACATCCTGCTCGACCAGCTCGAGGAGCGCGAGCGCGGCAGCGCCCGGATCGGGACGACCAGCCGCGGGATCGGCCCCGCCTATGTCGACAAGGTCGCGCGGCGCGGGATCCGCGTGGTCGACCTGATGGAGCCCGACGGCTTCCGTGCGCAGCTGGCCGTCGCCCTGCGTCGGGTGCGTCGGATCGTGGGCGGCTACTTCGCCGCGGGCGGGGAGGGCGACGAGATGCGCTCCGCGATCGACGAGGCGACCGACGAGGAGCGGATCGCAGCCGAGTACCTCTCCGCCGCGGAGCGGCTTCGGCCGCACGTCGTCGACGGCCAG
>JBGQCU010000054.1:0-12242 GCA_041495495.1 Candidatus Limnocylindria bacterium | reverse complement strand
TGACCTTGTAGAAATAGTCCGCCTTTTCGCCTTCCTCGAAGAGGAGACGGTCGCGCTTGAGGTGGATTGTGACGCCGATCGCCTTCGGCAGCTCGATGTCGCCGGCCTCGCGTGCGGTTCCGGCGGCGGTTGAAGCGGAGGGAGGCGTCGTCGATGGTGTTGATCGCACCCGCGGCCACATTCCCGCTTGTTCCTCCCACAACAGCGACTACGCCGACGTTCTTCTGCCCCGGGGCTCCAAAGAAGTCTCCACCCGGCACGACGATCCGCTCGGTCGTGGCGAATGCGATGGTGCCGCCGACCGAGAGGTGCGTCCCCTGCGGGACCACTACGGACGCGGTACTCCGGTTGAAGAAGGTTACCGTGCCGGTCGCGGGGACCTCCTCGAGGCGCTGCCCGGTGGCGGTGCCCGGCAGGGTGACCTGAAGGTTGTCCAATTTGCGCCCGGCGATCGGTAGCTGCAACTGGTACGCCGTCGGCGCAATGGCCTGAGTGGCGGGTGTGATGCTCACGGTGGCCCCGGGCAGCAGCGCCGCGCCGGCGATGAGGGCGAGCAGCAGCAGCCCCGCCAGCAATGGCCACTTGGGCACCCAGAATCTGCGTCGGGGACCTCGGCCGGGGCCTCCTGCCCCCGGCGTCGGCGCGAGGCGCACCGCCATCGTCTCGTCCGCGGCACCCGGTCGCTCGGTTGGCGCGACGCGCAGGGCGCCGGGCGGTGCCGTACCCTCGGGCAGGCCGCGCACAACATGGATCGGAGCGCGCGGGGTGGCGGACACCTGGTCCGGCACGGCGGACCCGGAGGTGGCCTCGGCGACGGACGCGAAGGCAGCGATGCCGGCCTCGCCGGCGACCGCCCGCGTGGCCGCATCCGCCACGAGCGTCAGGCTGCGTTTCTCCTCGGCCGCCACCTGCGCCAAGAGGCGCAGCGCCACCGCGCTCGACGTGGCGCGGCTCCGGCCGGGCACCACGATGACCACCGAGCTGCCGTCGGCGGCGCGCAGGCGGCGCACGACCGAGGTGATCTCGTCATCGGGCTCCAGGTAGATGAGCTGCGGCTGGTCGGGCATCGGTCTCATAGCTGCATGTTGCGCACGGCGCGGCGCATGGCGCGCTCGGCGGCCGTGGTCGAGGCGTCCAGGATGAGTGCCTGGTGAGCCAGGGCCATGGGCGTGACATCTTGGCGCGTGGTGAGCTGCCCGCTGGCGTCACGCACGCCGGCCACGTCCGCCGGCGCCAGGGCCCGCACCTGCGGCTGCCGCGCGAAGGGAAGGTGGCGCCACCAGCTGTCTTCGTTCAGCGAGGCGACCAGCTGCGGCAGCTGTGCGCCACCTCCGCACAGGTAGACCCGCCCCGGCAAGAGCTCCCCCTCTGCCAGGTCCGAGATCATCAGGCCCACGCCGCGCAGCCAGACCGCGGCGTCCTCGCTGAGGGCTGCATCGAGTGCGCCGCGGTCGATCGGCTCGGGCAGCTCGCCCTCCTCGCCGGCGGCCACCTTGAGGGCCTCGGCGCGGGCGAACGAGAGCGCGAAGCGTTCGACCAGCCCCTTGGTGAAGGCCCGGCCGCCGAGCGCCAGCATCTTGGTGCCGGCGATCCCGCCATGGCGCACCAGGGCCACGTCGGTGGTGCCGCCGCCGACATCCACGAAGACCGCGCCGGCGTCGCCCAGCTCGCCGGGATCGAGGCAGGTGGCGACCGCATATGGCTCGGCGATGACGCCGAGCAGCTCGAGTCCGAGCTGGTTGGCAACCGATTGCAGAGCCCCCAGGTGGACCATCGGCGCAAATGCGTTAAAGACCGCCAGCTCCACCTGCGCTCCGGTGAAGCCGATGGGGTTGCTGACCGGGTAGCCGTCGATCTTCAGCTCGACCACCGCGGCGTGCACCAGCCGCACGTCGAGTCGCTCGACGCCCGATTCCCACGCGATGCGGCGCTCCGCGTCGGCGAGTGCCTCGGCCTGCACCTGCTCCACGATGCGCGCCAGCTCGTCCTCGGTCATCGGGGAGACCGGGTCGTCGCGGCGGATGATGCCGGTCGAGGTCGTGCCCTTGACCAGCTCGCCGGCGATGCCGATGACCCCGGCGCTGGGGCGCAGGCCGGACATCGAGTGCGCCTCACCCAGCGCGCGAGCGCAATTGGCGACGACCGCGTCGATGTCGCTCACCGTCCCCGATTGCATGTGGGTCAGCCCCTGGCGCTGCCGTCCGGCGCCGCGCACGATGCCCACCACCCGCCCATCGGCATCGGGCGTGACTGCCACCACCAGTGCCTTGGCGAACTCCGTGCCCACATCCAGGGCGACCAGTGCCGGCGGCTCCCCGGAGCGGCGCCGGCCGCCGCGCGTCAGCCGCGCCATCAGCCCGGAGAGCCTCTCCTGCACCGTCAGCCGTTCTCGATTGGCTGCAGCGCCTCGAGCGCCAGGCGCGCCGCGTCGCGCACCGCCTCATCCAGGCGCGAGGCATCCTTGCCGCCGGCCTGCGCCAGGTCGGCTCGCCCGCCGCCTCCGCCGCCGATCAGCGGCGCCACCTGGCGCACGATGGCGGCCGCGTCGAAGCCCTCCCCGACCAGGTCGCGACTGGCAGCGACCAGAAGCGACGGCCCGCCGCTGTTTCCCGCCAGGACCGCCACGAAGCGCCCAGTTGAGGCGCGCAGATCGTCGGCCAGGCGGCGCAGCGCGGCGCCATCGGCCTGCAGGTAGTGCTCCACGATCACCTTCGTCTCGCCGGCGGTTTGCGCCGCTGCCAGGGCCGCTGCCGCGTCCAGCCGGGTCTCCGAGTCAGCGGCGCGCGGTCGGCTGCCGGCCTTCTCCGCACCCTTCAGGCGCGCGAGCAGGGCCTCGACGCGCCCGGGCACCTGCTCCTCGGTCGCGCCAAGCAGCTGCGATGCGGAGCGGAGCGATTCCAGGCGCTCCGCCACGAGCTCCTCGGCCGCCTCGCCGGTGACCGCCTCGATCCGGCGCAGCCCGGTCCCGATGCTCGCCTCCCCCGTGATCCGGAAGCTGCCGATCTGGCCGGTTGCGGCCACGTGCGTCCCGCCGCAAAGCTCCCTGCTGAAGCCGTCGACCTGCACGACGCGCACCGCCTCGGGCAGGTACTTCTCGCCGAAGAACATGTCGGCCCCCAGCGCCTGGGCCTCGGCCAGGCCCATCACCGTCGGCGTCACGGTCGAGTTGCGGCGAACCTGCGCATTCACGATCCGCTCGACCTGGCGCAGCTGCTCACGCGGCGTCGGCCCCGATGCCGGGAAGTCGAAGCGCAGCCCATCCGGGCCGACCCAGCTCCCCGCCTGCTTGGCCTGCTCACCGAGGACCTCCCGCAGGGCCCGATGCAGCAGATGGGTGGCGGTATGGTTGCGGGCCGCCGCCCAGCGCCGCTCCTCGTCAACGCGCGCGGTGACTGTGTCGCCGGGGCGCAGCTCCCCTCCCAGCCGTCCGACGTGCACGATCGCCTCGCCGACGCGCTGCGTGTCCTCCACCACGACCCGGCCCCGTTCGCCAACCAGGTCGCCGCGGTCGCCGACCTGCCCGCCGCCCTCGGCATAGAAGGGGGTGCGGTCGAGGACCACCTGTGCCGATCCGTCCTGCTCCACGACAGCCAGCACGCGGAGGCCGTCAGCGACGGTCTCGTTCGGATAGCCCACGAAAGCGCTGACCAGCCCCTCCACCCCCGGCAGCGGGGCGAAGCGGCCCGCGCGGGCGCCGCGCGATTTCTCGCGCTGCTCGGCCATGGCCGCGTCGAAGCCGGCCCGGTCGACGGTCACGCTGCTCTCCGCGGCGATCTCCACCGTCAGGTCGACCGGGAAGCCGAAGGTGTCGTGCAGGCGGAACGCGTCCTCGCCCGAGATCGTGCGGTCCGGGCCGGCAGCGGCGACCAGCACGCCGAGCCGCTCGCTGCCCGCCTCCAGCGTGCGCGCGAACTTCTTCTCTTCTGCGTCCACCGCGGCCAGGATCGCCTCGCGCGCCTCGGCCAGGTAGGGGTAGGCGGCACCCATCAGGTCGATGACCGCGCCGCACGTCTCCGCCAGCACCGGCTGCCGGATCCCCATCAGGCGCAGGTGGCGCACCGCGCGGCGCATGATCCGACGCAGGACGTAGCCGGCCCCCTCGTTCGACGGCCGAACCCCCTCGCCGATCAGGAAGGTCATCGCCCGGGAATGGTCGGCCACGACCTGGTAGCTGAAGCGCTCCGCCTCCACCTCCTCGGGCCGATGGCCGAGGTGCGCCGCCAGGCGGTCGATGATCGGCACGAACAGATCGGTCCGATAGTTGCTGTCCACGCCCTGCACCGCGCTCGTCATGCGCTCCAGGCCCATCCCGGTGTCGACGCTGGGAAACGGCAGGGGCGTGAGCGTGCCGTCGGCGGATCGGTCGAACTGCATGAAGACCAGGTTCCAGACCTCGAGCCAGCGCGGGCAGGTCTCGGAGTGGTCGGGCACGCAGTCCGGCCCCTCTGAGAGCTCCGCGCCGCGGTCGTAGTGCAGCTCGCTGCACGGCCCGCAGGGACCTGTCTCGCCCATCGACCAGAAGTTGTGGTCGTCGCCGACGGCGATGTTGCCCCACTGCGCCATCCGCTCCGGCGGCAGCCCGATCTCGTCGCGCCAGATGTGGCGCGCCTCCTCGTCATCGGCATAGGTGGTCGCGGCGATGCGTTCGGCGGGGATCCCCAGCTCGACGGTCAGAAACTCCCAGGCCCAGTGGATCGCCTCGCGCTTGAAGTAGTCGCCGAAGCTCCAGTTGCCGAGCATCTCGAACAGGGTCTGGTGGCGCGGCGTGCGCCCCACCTCCTCGAAGTCGTTGTGCTTGCCCTGCACGCGAAGGACGGGCTGCGCATCCACCGCGCGGGTATAGGCCCGCTTCTCTTCCCCGGTGAGCACCCGCTTGAACTGCACCATGCCCGAGTTCACGAACAGCAGGGTCGGGTCGTCGCGCGCAAGCAGCGGCGCGGCGGGCACGCGCGTATGCCCGCGCTCCTCGAAGAAGCGCTGGAAGCGCTCGCGGATGTCGGCGGCGCTGAGCTGCTGCATCGGTCCTGGCCTATGACCCTTCACTCACCACGAGAGCCGGCGGCGACCGGCTCTCGACTCCTCGTGCTGACGCGCGCGTGGATGGCCGGTCAGGAGGCGGCGCCCTCCGGCGCGGGCTCGCCACCGGCGGCATCGTACGCGGCCAGCATCTCGGCGCGTGCCTTCTCCGCCGCTGCGCGACCCTCGTTGATGGCCTCGTCGAAGGCGGCGCGCTTCTCGCCGACGAATTCGCCGACCTGCTCGCGCATCGCCTCTCCCGCCCGCGGCGCGAGGAGCAGCCCGATCGCGGCGCCGATCAGACCGCCGATGACCACCCCGGCAATGAAGCTGCCGAACCCGGAGTCCTTCATGGAATCGGCCCACCCTAGCGTGCGTCCGCTGATTCTACCGATCCTTCCGCTCCCCGTCCCGACCGGCTGGCCGGGGGCGATCGGCGGGCGGCCTGGCCGGCCCCAGGTGCCCCAACAGGTCGGTGATCAGCATCGCCAGCTGTGCGACAAGGCAGGCCGCCACCAGGTGGAAGTCGCCGATTCGCACCAGCTCCAGGCCGGTTCGGGCCCCGATCGCGTTCCCCGCAGCCGTCCCCAGCAGCGATGCGAGACCGAGGACGAAGAGGCGCCGATCCCAGCGGCCACGCAGCGCGGTGAAGGCGGTCAGGTTGATCGCCGCCACGAAGGCGGTGAGCACCATCCAGGGCGTCATGCGGCGCGGGCGATCCGGCCGCCGCCGAGGCACTCCTCTCCGTCATACAGGACCGCCGCCTGCCCCGGCGCCGGCGCCCACACCGGCTCGGCGACCTCGACCTCGAGGCGGTCTTCACCGACCAGGGTCACGTTGCAGCGGGCCTCGGCTCCTCGGTGCCGGATGCGGACCAATGCCTCGAATCGCTCGGCCGGCGGCTCCCCCGCCACGAACCGGCGCCCTTCGACCGCGAAGCGCCGCGCCGCGATCTCGTCGCGCCGCCCGATCACCACCGTGTTGGAGGCGGGACGCACCTCGCGCACAAAGACCGGCTCGCCGAGCGCCACCCCCAGGCCATGGCGCTGTCCAACGGTGTAATGGGCGTAGCCGGTATGTGTGCCGACCTGCGTGCCGCCCGCGTCGACGATCGGGCCGGGCTGGCCGGTATAGCCGCGCCGCTCGGCCAGCAGCTCGCGGTAGTCACCGGCCGGCACGAAGCAGATCTCCTGGCTCTCCGGCTTGTCTGCGGTGGGCAGAGCCAGCTCGGCGGCAATGCGGCGCACCTCGGGCTTGGTCAGCTCACCCAGCGGGAATCGAGTGCTTGCCAGCTGCGCCTGGTCCAGCACCCACAAGAAGTAGGTCTGGTCCTTGTTGGCGTCCGCGGCCCGCAGCAGACGGAATCGGCCGTTGCCGTGCTCGACACGTGCGTAGTGGCCGGTCGCCACCTGGTCGGCGCCGTAGGCGGCCAGGCCGCGGCGCAGCAGCTCGTCGAACTTGATGTACTGGTTGCAGGCCTGGCACGGGTTCGGCGTGGCCCCGGCCAGGTAGCCATCGGCGAAGGCGTCGATGACGCGTTCCTCGAACGAGCGCTCCAGGTTCAGGGCGAAGAACGGGATGCCGACCAGCTGGGCGACCCGACGGGCGTCGTCGTGGGCGTCCGGCGAGCAGCAGCTGCGGCTCTGCTCGTAGCCCTCCCCGCCGTCGGGGTGCAGGCGCATCCAGACCCCGATGATCTCGTCGCCGCTGGCGCCCGCGTCGCGCGCCAGCAACGCGGCCGCCACGCTCGAATCCACCCCGCCGCTCATGGCGGCCACCACGCGGACCATCAGGCCGATGCGACGGTGGGACGCGGCGGGGCCCCGTCCCGCATCCGTCCCAGCGCGGCCCGCAGCACCTCGGCGGCCCGGTCGATCTCCGCCATACCGGTGGATCGGCCGGCGGTGAGGCGCAGGGCGCCATGCGCCCGCTCCGGGTCGATTCCCATCGCCAGCAGCACGTGGCTCGGCTCGGCGGAGCCGCTGGTGCAGGCGCTGCCGGTGCTGGCCGACACTCCCTCCAGGTCGAGCGCGGCCACCACGTCGCCACCCTCGACCCCGTCGATCAGCCAGCTGGCGCTGTGCGGCAGCCGCTCGACCGGATGGCCGGTCGGCTCCACTCCCGGAATGTCGCGTGCCGCGCTAAGCAGTCGATCGCGCAGGCCGGCCAGCCGGGCGTTCTCGGCATCGCGCGCGGTGGGGTCGCCCTGGGCCAGCTCCAGCGCCCGCGCGAAGCCGACGATGCCGGCCACGTTCTCGGTGCCGGCGCGCCGCTGGCGCTCCTGGGCGCCGCCCTGGACCTGCGGCAGCAGGGCAGTGCCCTGTCGCACGTACAGCGCTCCCACGCCCTTGGGGCCGTAGACCTTGTGAGCCGCCAGGCTGAGCAGGTCAACCCCGAGCCGGTCGACGTCGAGCGGCAGGTAGCCGCCGGCCTGCACGGCATCGGTGTGGAACAGGACGCCGCGGCGACGGCAGATGGCGCCGATGGCGGCGATCGGCTGGATGGTGCCGACCTCGTTATTGGCGTACATGATCGAGACCAGCGCCGTGCGCTCGGTGATCGCCGCCTCGACCTCGGCCGGGTCGACCCGGCCGTATCGGTCCACCGGCAGGTAGGTCACCTCGAATCCGGATCGCTCCAGGATGGCGCAGGCGTAGAGCACCGCCTTGTGCTCGACGCTGCTGGTGATGATGTGCCGTCCGCGCGCGCTCGCCGCCCAGGCGGCGCCCTTGATGGCCAGGTTGTCGGCCTCGCTGCCGCCTCCGGTGAAGACGATCTCGCGCGGCTTGGCGCCGATGATGGCTGCGATCGCCTCGCGTGCCTCGTCCAGCCCCTGCCGCGCCCGACGCCCATCCGCGTGCAGGCTCGAGGCATTGCCGAAATGGTCGGTCAGGTACGGCAGCATTGCCGCCAGCACCTCCTCGCGCAGCGGTGTGGTGGCGGCGTGATCCAGGTATACGCTCATGGCCGCTGCCGTCAGCAGATCGACCCGGAGCCGGGTGCCGGGGTCGGTGTCAAGGAGCTTGATGGGTTGGGCGCCGGAATCGGCACGACGAACGCCGTCCGCACCATCAGGCGGATCTTGTTGATGCTCTCGAGGTCCAGGTGCTCATTGATGTCGGGTGGCCAGAACTGGTACTGGGCGATGGAGCCGGCTTTGACGCGCGCCGCAATCTCGAAGATGTCCGGCAGCTTCTCGACCGGGATGTTCGTCCAGAGCGACGCCTTGGCGATGTCGAGCAGCTGGGGGATGCGCGGGATGAGAGCGCACGGGTCGAGCTGCGCGCGGAGCGCCCGCAGCACCTCCTGCTGCCGGTTCATGCGGTTGTAGTCGTTGTCCTGGTGCCGCGAGCGAGCGTACGCGAGGGCGTGCCAGCCGTCGAAGTGATGGTGGCCCTTTGAGATCGAGACCACGACATTATTCGTGCCCATCGGATTGGGGTAGTGGTTGTCATAGACCGAGTCGTTGGTCGTCATGTCGAGACCACCGAGCGCGTCGACCAGGTGCACGAAGCCCTGCAGGGTGACAACCACCTCCCCGTCGATCTGGAGCCCGGTCAGCTTGGCAATCGACTCCTGCACGGCTCGATAGCCGCGTTCCTCATCGGGGCCGGGGAAGAATTCCGGGTGGGCCATGGCATACACGAACAGCCCGTTCAGCAGGTCGGGGAAGCACCCGCACTTGAAGGCCCGGTCCGGTCCCTCGGGGAGTGGCACGTCGAACATGTTGCGCGGGATCCCGAACATGGCCGCGCGTCCGGTGGCGATGTCGACGCTGAGCAGGATCATGGTGTCGGTGCGCAGGCTCCAGCGCCCCGGCCCGGCGTCGGCACCGATCAGCAGCAGGTCCAGCCGCCCGTCGTCCCCCCACGCCGGTTCCGGCGTGGGGACCGAGGTTGGGACCGGCGTGGGTCCGGGCGTCTCGCCAGGCGGCAGGGTGGCGGTCGGCACGGGCGTCGGGGTGCTGAAGGGGTGGGAGATGGCGGTGAGCGTGTCGTACGCCTTGAATCCGACGAGGCCCACCCACCCGTGCATCAGCAGCGTGCCCCCCAGCACCGCCCCCAGCAGGACGGCGGTGATGGCGGTCTGGCCACGCGCCGGAAGCGGCGGCCAGCGGCGCTTCGCGATTCGATACGCGTCCACGATCGCCACCAGGCGGTAGACCAGCACGGCCACGTTGATCGTCAGCAGCACGACGAGGACGCCTGGCTGGAGGAAGAGGCCAGCGGTGCGGGCCTTGCCCTGGACGATCAGCACCAGCACGGCGAAGGCGGCCAGGAGCATCATCGGCAGCGCGAACAGCAGCGCCCGGCCACGGGCACCGGCCCAGCCCTGACCGAGGCCGGGCCAGATGAACGAGAGTGCGGCGGCGAGCACGGCGGAGTGCCGGATCGCCGCGATCACGCGGGGTGCCACGGCGGGCAGTCTACGACGCTGGCGCGATGGAGGTGGATTTGTGATCGTGCGAACGCTTAAAGAGGTGGCCGGAAGTGACCGCGACGTGGTCGGACAGGGCTGGCGCAGCCGCCGCCTGCTGCTCGGGCGCGACGGGCTGGGCTTCTCGTTCCACGACACGACGGTGGCTGCCGGATCCGAGCTCAACCTGCAGTACAAGCACCACCTGGAGGCCTGCTACTGCCTGGAGGGCGAAGCCGAGCTGACCGACCTGGCCAGCGGCGAGCGCCATGCCATACGACCCGGAACGATCTACGCGCTCGATGAGCACGACCGACACACCCTGCGGGCGCGGACCGATCTCCACCTGGTCTGCGTCTTCAATCCGGCGCTCAGCGGCGGCGAGACCCACGATGCGGATGGCAGCTTTCCCCCGCCGAGCGGCTAGCCCAGAAACGTCCAGCGGATCGCTGCCAATTCCCTGAGGCTTGACCGCCCCACTACACTGCCGTCCTAGGCCGTATGCCCTCCGGCTCACAGCGTGTTGCCGTGAGGGTGTGCATTGATGCTGGGCCTTCTATCGTCCACCGACGCTCTGTTGCTGCCAGGCGTCGTGCTGGCATCGTTGCTCCTGGCCACGATCGCGACACGCGGCGCGCAATCCGTCCGGAGGAGACGCCGAATCACGCGTCGCCTCGAGCAGATCCGGCTCATGCGGCCGTAGCCCCGCGGTCAATTCCAGGCCGGCCATTCGTTCCACGGCGAATTGGGTGTTGACAACTGTCAACCTCCCGGGTTACTACTCCGGCCTACGCCAGGGTGCATGCGAGGGCGGGACGTTACCCGCGAGGGCAACCCACCTGCACCCTGGCGTATACCTACCCGGAACAGAGGCGCTTCCGGATCGGGCGTTACCGATCTCCCTCCCCTGGGATTGGCGTCGCGGCAGGCCTCGGCTCCTCGATGCGGAGTGACAGGTCGGCCAGCTGCTGCGGGGCGATCGGGGCCGGGGCGCGCATCATCAGATCGCTGCCGGCCTGCGTCTTGGGGAACGCGGTCACCTCGCGGATGTTCTCCTGGTCGGCCAGCAGCGCCGCCCAGCGGTCCACGCCGATCGCGATGCCGCCGTGCGGCGGCGCCCCGAACTCGAGCGCGTCGAGCAGGGCGCCGAACTGGTCGCGCATCCCCTCCACGGTATGGCCCATCAGGGCAAAGGCGCGCTCCAGCAGGTCGCGGCGATGGATCCGCACCGAGCCGCCGCCCAGCTCCCAGCCGTTGAGCGCCAGGTCGTACTGCTGGGCGCGGATCGCGCCGGGATCGGCCTCCATGCGGTCGGCCTCCTCCCAGACCGGGGCGCTGAATGGGTTGTGGGTGGCGTCCCAGCGCTGACCCTCCTCGTCCCAGGTGAACATCGGGAAGCGGTGCACCCAGACATAGGCCAGCACGCCGGGCGTGCGCAGGCCCAGCCGCGTGCCCAGCTCCAGGCGCAGATGGCCGAGCACCCCTTGAGCCAGATGCGGATCCGTGTCGGCCACGATCAGCAGGAGGTCTCCGGGCTTCGCGCCGGCGGCGCCCACCACGCCCGCCTGCGCAGCCGAATGCAGGAACTTCGCGGCCGGACCCTGCAGCGTGCCGTCGGCCTGCACCGAGAGATGCACCAGCCCACCCGCTCCGCGGCTGCGGGCCAGCTCCGTCAGCTGATCGAGCTGCTTGCGCGACCAATCGCCGCAGCCGGGCGCCACGACCGCACTGACCGCGCCCCCACCGGCGATCGCATCGGCGAAGACGCGGAAGTCCACGCCGCCCACCGCCGGGGTCAGGTCGACCAGCTCCATCCCAAAGCGGATGTCGGGCTTATCCGATCCGTATCGGGCCAGCGCCTCGGCGTGCGTCAGGCGCGGAAATGGCTCCTGGAGCATCGGCCGATCAGGGACCACCTCTCGCGTGACCTGCACCACGGCCCGCTCGACCGCGTCCATCACATCGGTCTCGTCGACGAAGCTCATCTCCAGGTCGAGCTGCGTGAACTCCAGCTGGCGGTCGCCGCGCAGGTCCTCGTCGCGGTAGCAGCGCGCGAGCTGGTAGTAGCGGTCGAAGCCTGCCACCATCAGCAGCTGCTTGAGCTGCTGCGGGCTCTGCGGCAGCGCGTAGAAGCGGCCCGGTTGGAGGCGCGACGGGACGACGAAGTCGCGTGCCCCCTCCGGCGTGCTGCGGATCAGGGTCGGCGTCTCAATGTCGACGAAGCCCTGTGACTCCACCGCGCGGCGGATGGCGCCGGTCAGCGCCGAGCGCAGCAAGAGTCGCGCCTGCATGCTCGGGCGTCGCAGGTCGACATACCGGTACTCCAGCCGGATTGTCTCGTCCAGCCCCGGCTGCTCCTCGTTGACATAGAAGGGCGGCACCTTGCTCGGGTTGAGAACCGTGAAGGCGTCGACCGCGACCTCCACCTCGCCGGTGGCGAGCTCGGCGTTGGTCGTCCCCGGAGGCCGATGGCGCACCACCCCCGACGCCTGCACCACCCACTCGTTGCGCGCCGGCTCGGCGGCGGCGTGGGCGGCGGCGGCCTCGTCGGCATTCGTGACCACCTGGGTGATGCCATAGCGGTCGCGCAGGTCCAGGAAGGTGAGATGGCCGTGGTCGCGGCGCCGGTGCACCCAGCCGGAGAGCGTCACCCGCTCCCCCACGTGGGAGGCGCGCAGCTCGCCGCAGGTATGGCTCCGGAAGGCCTGGCCCATGGTCGGATGGTAGCCGAGCCCGGACCGATGTGAACGTCCGCCTCAGCCGATGGCGGCGGCCACCTCGGCGAGCGGAAGCTCGCGCTGCTCGCTGGC